>NZ_SSXI01000290.1 GCF_004803405.1 Nocardioides sp.
GCCGGAGCAGGCCCAGCGCACAGGATGCGCTGCGGACCCGGCCGTCGGCGTCGGGCTCACCGGCCGCGGTGCCCGCGACCAGTGCGGCGTGCCCGAGGAATGCGGCCACCCGCGGATCGGCCGGCGTGAGGTAGACGTCAGCCGGAGCGGCGACCTGGAGGAAGGACCCGTCGACCATCACCGCGACCTGGTCGGCCAGGGAGAGCGCCTCGCCCTGGTCGTGCGTGACGAGCACAGCCGCGGCTCCGGCGGCCCGCAAGGCGCGTACGACGGCACGACCGGTCTCCTCGCGCAGCGAGGCGTCGAGGGAGGAGAAGGGCTCGTCGAGCAGCACGAGGCGGGGTCGCGGGGCCAGTGCCCGCGCGAGCGCGACCCGTTGCTGCTGGCCGCCCGAGAGCTCATGGGGGTAGCGCTGGGCGAGCTTGGCGGGCAGCTCCACCAGCGCAAGCGCCTCGGAGACCCGCGCGGAGTTTCTGCGCTGGCCGCGGGGCAGTCCGAACCCGACGTTGGCCTCGACCGTGAGGTGCGGGAAGAGGGCGCCGTCCTGAGGGACGTAGCCGAGTCCGCGGCGGCGCGCAGCCACCACCGACCGTCCCGACACCACCTCCCTGCCCGCGACCGTGATGGTCCCGGCCATCGGTGTCACGAAGCCGGCGACCGCGCGCAGCAGGGTCGTCTTGCCGCAGCCGGAGGGACCCAGGATCGCCGTCACGCCGGCGGTGACCTCGAGGTCCAGGGCGCGCAGCACCGGCTGGCCGGAGTAGCCGGCCTCGAGGCCATGGATCTGCAGCGCGTGGGTCATCGGCCACCTCGGAGGCTGAGCCGGCCCAGGAGCCAGGTCGACGGGACGGACAGGGCGATCAGGGCCAGCGCGTAAGGGGCGGCCGCACCGTAGGCGATGGAGGAGGCGTCCGACCAGAACTGGGTGGCGAGGGTCGTCGTGCCGGTGGGAGCGAGCAGCAGGGTCGCGGTGAGCTCGGTGGAGACGGCCAGCGCCACCAGTGCGGTGGCCGAGAAGAGGCCGGGAAGCACGAGGGGCAGGGTGACCCTGCCGGCGACGCCCGGTCCGGTGCAACCGAGGTTGCGGGCCACGTCCTCCAGGCTCGGCGGCACCAGCTCGAAGGCCGAGCGCACGCTCACCACGGCACGCGGCAGGAAGAGGATGACGTAGCCGACGACCAGCACGACGACGGTCTGATAGAGGTCCGGCACGAGTCGGATGGACACGGTCACCATCGCCAGCCCGATCACGATGCCTGGCATCGCACTGGCGGTGTAGACGCTGCGCTCGATGGCGGTGGTGAGCAGGCCGCGGTGGCGGACCGCCAGCCAGACGACCGGGACCGCGACGACGGTCGCAAGCGCGCCACCGACGATCGCGAGGCCGAGGGTGTTGGACGCCGCACGGGCCAGCTCTCCGAGCTCCAGCGATGTCGAGGTCCCTCGGACGAGCCAGCGGAGGAGCGCGTAGACCGGCACGCCGAGCGCCCACGCGCCCAGCGCCGCCAAGGCGCCGACCACCAGCGGGCGGGAGCGCCC
>NZ_SSXI01000239.1 GCF_004803405.1 Nocardioides sp.
CCACCGCCGCCGAACGCGGCACCGACCCAACCGGAGGTGGCGCCGACTCGGCGGGTTCCTGCGCGGAAGGTCCCGGTCGACGCCCTCGTGCTGCTGACCATGGGGGCGGTCGGGCTCCTCGTCGCGTTGGCACTGCTCCTGATCTAGCGGCCGTCAGCGGGCTGCGCGCAGTCGCCAGAGGCCGCCGGCCAGGCACGCGATGCTGGCGATGCCGAGGCCCAGCCCCGCCCAGCGCCGGCCGTCGAGCCAGCTGCCCTCGGCGTCGAGCACGACGGGGTTCCCCGACGCGACAGCGGCGAACGTGTCGTCGGCGACCAGGAACGGCTGCTCGGGAGAGTAGCCCCCCGGCCCCGGTCCGCCGCTCGGCGAGAGGACGGCCTGCTGGTACGACGGCTCCCCCTCGACCTGCCCGGTGACCGCGACGGTCAGCTCGACCGGGACCTCGACCGGGTCACGGTCGGCGTTCTCGTCGACCGGCGCCGCCGACAGCCCGATCCAGTAGTCGCCGGGCAGCACGGGCCGCGTGTCGTCGTACCGGTTGAGGTAGCGCAGCGGCGGCGTGCCGGCGACGAGATCAGCGACAGCGTCCGGCTCGACGGCGTAGGCGCCTTCGTTCGACTCGCTGGTGTCGAGGCTGTTGTGGGCGAAGGTGCTGCGGCTCGGTCCGACCAGGTGCACCCGCAGCGGGACCCCACCGCAGCAGCCGAGCTCGTCGACGGCTGCCTGGTCGACGCCCGGCGCCGTCGCGCGTACGACGAGCTGCTGGCCCCATTGCACCCCCACCCGCCAGAGCTGCTCGGTGCCCTCCTCGATCCTGGTCGAGACGGTGACGCCGTCGCTGCTGGGGTCGAGCTGCGGGGCGGCGTCGAACGACGGCGCGCCGGGCGCCTCCCGCGGCGTGCCCGGCTCGGGGACGTCGAACGAGACCTCCTCGTCCGCCGGCGGCAGGCCGGCCGGCGCGGAGACCGGGGCCTCCTCGACGACCTTGATCGCGACCGGGATCTCCGACACGTTGCTGCTGGAGCCGCGGCTCACCACGATCTGGACCGTCTCGGCCCTCAGGCACGGGGACTCGGTGTCATCGGGGTCGTCGGCGGCGACGATCACCTCCGCGCCGATCACGGCCTGCGGGACGGAGTAGGTCGACGAGCCCTGTGCGCTGCCGCAGGGCTCGCTGACGCCGTCAGTGATCACCGCTGCGGCCACGCTCACCAGGTCGCTCTCCGCCGTCTGCGGCGCGCCGAGGACGCCGACGTGGACCGTGCTGTTCTGGATCCGCCGCTGGTAGCTGAAGTGGTGGGCGTTCTTCGTCGTCGAGCCGCCGAGGACGTCGGCCCAGAGGCCGGGCTGGAGTGGGGTGGGACGGTCGGGGGCCGTGCTCCCGAGCCCGCCGCCCGGCAGGTCCTGGCCACCCAGGTCGACCGTGGTGGACGGCGCGAGGCCGGCCGCGGCGCCGTACCCGGTCGTGAGCGAGAGCCAGCCCAGACACAGCGCGCCGCCGATGACGAGGGGAAGGCGGCCGGGTCTCACCCGCGGAAGCCTATCCGCGCGAGCGTCCCGTCACCCTGCCATCAGGAGGTCACCGTCCCGTCAGGCGTCGCCGTCCCGTCAGGCGTCGCCGTCGGGCGCCGGCCCGTCGGCGAGGATGCCGTAGAGCCTGCGGCGCGCCTCGACCAGTACGTCGACGGCGGCCCGCCGCTGACCCTCGGAGCCAGAGGTCACGATCTGCCACACCGCGCTCATCACCTGGCCGATCTCGGCCCTCAGGTCGGCGTGCTCGCCAGAGCCTCCCTCAGTACCGGCTTCCCCGGGCTCGCGGCCACGGTCGAAGGGTGCCCAGACGGCAGCCAGCTCCTCGGCGTGCTCGGCGCAGTAGGTCGCGCCGTCCGGCGTGAGCCGGAGGGCGCGCCGGCCGCGCGTCTCGTCGAGCTCGACGAGGCCCTCGTCCTGCAGCTGCTGGACGGTCGGGTAGACCGAGCCGGGACTCGGCTTCCACGCGCCACCGCTGCGCTCCGTGATCTGCTGGATCACCTGGTAGCCGTTGGGAGACTCCTCGTGCTTCGCGGCGGCGCGCAGCACGTCGAGGATGGCCGAGCGGACGTCACCGCGCCGCACTCGCGGCCCACGGACGGGCTCCGGGCGGCCGAGGCCGAACAGCCCGGTCAGCCACGGCGGCGGAGCCCCCGGACCGCCG
>NZ_SSXI01000311.1 GCF_004803405.1 Nocardioides sp.
TCAACGCCGCCCTGCGCCAAGCGGCCGCTGCGCTGAGGATCGGCGCCCCCGGCCTCCGGCCGGTGGCGCTGTGCGCCGACCTGCCCGCGCTCCGCCCCGAGGACCTCGCGACTGCGCTGGACTTCGTCGCCTCCACGGCGGCGCCGTGCTTCGTCGAGGACGCCGACGGCACCGGCACCACGCTCTACACCGCGTGGTACGACGACTTCGACCCGCGCTTCGGATCCGCCTCCGCAGCGGCACACACCTCGGCGGGCACGACGTCCGTGCCCGGAGATCTGCCCGGGCTGCGGCGCGACGTCGACGACGTCACCGGCCTCGCGGAGGCGTCCGCCTTGGGAGTCGGTCTCGCAACTGCGGGGGCGCTCGCCGGCTGTGCGATCCCCGGCTGACGGTCGGGGAAAAGCGATCAGGCCGCCCTCCCGGAGGAGGACGGCCCGATCACGGTGACTGTGTCGGCCCTCAGGCCTTCTTCGCAGTCTTCTTGGCCGGAGCCTTCTTGGCAGGCGCCTTCTTGGCGGCGGGTGCCTTCTTGGCCGGAGCCTTCTTGGCAGGCGCCTTCTTCGCGGCGGGTGCCTTCTTGGCCGGAGCCTTCTTGGCAGGCGCCTTCTTCGCAGGAGCGGCCTTCGTGGCAGCTGCCTTCGTCGCGGGTGCCTTCTTCGCCGGAGCCTTCTTGGCCGCGGACTTCTTGGCGGCGGCAGCGGCCTTCCTCACCGGAGCAGCGGCCTTCTTGGCCGTGGAGCTCGAAGCAGCCGCGGCCTTCTTGGCCGGCTTCGGCAGCGCGGGCAGCTTCTTGGCACCGGAGATGACGTTCTTCAGGTCCGCGCCAGGCGTGAACTTCGGAACGGCCTTCTTCTTGGTCTTGATGCGGTCACCGGTTTGCGGGTTGCGGACCCAACGGGCGTTGCGTACGGCCTTGTCGAAAGAGCCGAAGCCGGTGATGGCGACCTTCTCGCCCTTCGCGACCTGGCGGGTGATGGTGTCGAGAACCGCGTCAAGGGCGTGGGCCGCGTCCTTACGGCTTCCCTCGAAGCGCTCGGCCAGCGCGTCGATCAACTGAGACTTGTTCACTACCTGTCCTTCCGAAACGACGGCCATGCCGTCCCTTGGGCCTTTGCGGCCGAGCCCACGCTCAGCCGTCCTTTCACGGCACGCTAGGCATTAGTGGCCTCACTCACAATCACCACGCCGTGTTTGGCGCGTGTTTTTTCCCAAATTGGCCGCTATTTCGGGGTTTTCGGTCTTTCGGAGGCCGAACCTGGCCACATCCGGTCAAGACCGAAACGTCCACCAATGGAGAAATCGAACTGCACGAGGCGCAGATCTTCCAGTAGTTGAGCGACTTCTGGCGCCATCGCGGCCTCGGCGATCGACTCTCCCCGATCATCGAGCAGACGACCTTGCTGGATCACGGCGACCTCCCGGTGCACCCGGTCCAGCAGCGCGAGGAACGGCGGCACCGGCGCGTCCGCGACCTCGTAGACCAGAGGGAGGAAGAAGGCCGGGCTGGTGATCGGCACGGTGCGTGCTCGGTTCTGCCCCGGCTGGTTGCTCCAGATGAAGAAGGGCGTGCGGTACAGCGGAAGCCCGCGGTTCTCGTTCTTCAGCGACGAGCCGTAGATGCCGGGGAGATGGTCTCCGTAGAACAGGACGATCGTCTTCTCGTCACTCTCCTCGAGCGTCTCGAGGAAGCTGTCGAGTGCCTGGTCGGTGTACTCGAGGCCGCGTGCGTACTGACCGATCCGCTCGGCCTGGCCGCCCTCGGCGCCCCTGACCTCTATCGGGTCCTCGTAGTTGTCCTCGACCGGGATGTGGTTCTGCATCGTCACCAGGTTCACCAGGAGGGGCTTCTCCTGGTCGTCGATCCGCCTGAGCACCTCGTCGAAGGCGGCATCGTCGGAGATGTAGGGGTTCTCCTCGATCGTGTCGGTCGACCCGATCGTCTCGGCATGGATGAACGACTCGAACCCGAAGCGGCCGTAGACCTGCTTCCGCTTGTACATCCCCTCGCGGTAGGGGTGGATCGCGATCGCCTCGTGCCCCCGGCTCGTGAGCCAACCGACGGCCGACGGATAGTCCGTCTGCTCGGGCACGAGCATCTGGTAGGGCGAGAGCATCTGGGCGCGGAACAGTCCCAGCGACTGGCCCGTCAAGACCTCGAACTCCATGTTGGCCGTGCCGCCGCCGTACATCTGGGCGAGCATGTGCCCGGACGTCGTCTCCGCCATCCGCGCGCGAGTGCGCGGAATCGGGTCGCGCTCGAGCTCGAACCCGTCGAGCTCGGTCGGATCCGTGAACGACTCGCTGAGCACCAGCACGACGTTGACGTCGTCGAGACTTCCGGTGCGCCCCGCGTTGATCCGCTCGGCCACTCGCTCGTAGCGGTCGGCGATCTCGTCCATCGCCGCCTGGTCGTACCCCATCGGCTCCCTCATCGCGTCGACCGGCATGTTGAAGAGGAAGCCGCCGACGAATCCGTTGGCGCGGTAGTTGGTCTTCTGGTTCCAGTAGCGCCAGTGGTCGCCGCGCACCTCGTAGATGCCACGCCAGTAGCTGCCGGGATGGTTGAACTGCGCGGTCTGGAGCAGCAGCGGGCCGGTGATCACGGCGACCGCGAGCCGCAGGCCGAGCACGGCGACCGCTTGGCGGCGAGGCAGCCGCCTCCACGACGGGCGCGGATAGCGCAGGTCCATGCGCCGGCCGATCCGCATTGCCCACACCACGGTCCCGATGGACACCGCGACGGCAACCGCTTGCAGCAGCGGCGACACCATGGAGGTGAGGAACTCGGGCTCGCTCGCGAAGTGGAGGTCGCTGGGGTACACCGGCTCCTCGCGCAGCCGCATCTTCACGATGTTGGCGATGCCGACGGTGATCACGATCGCGATCAGGATCCCGATCGACCACCAGAGCCTGCCGAGCACAGACCAGAGGAGGAGCAGGACGAGCCAGATCACGAGGGTGTCGGCGTAGAACGCGACACCGTCGATGAGCTGGTCCTTCAGCCAACGCGGGTAGAACAGCGCGAATGTGGAGGCTTGGAGGAGCAGCGTCGCGACGACGGCGGCCTGCAGGGTGCCGAGCGCGCCTCGACCCAGCACGGTGCGCAGCGGAGCAGGCTGCGGTGCTTCGAGAGCTGCGGGCGCCTCGGGTTGCTCCTCACCCGCCCGCTCGGCGCGGGCCAGGCTGGACACGGGGTGAACTATAGGTGTCCACCCCGTGCCTCGAGGGCCGGTTGTGGTGAACCGTCAAACCCGCTGCGTCACGGGCTTCCAGCTCGGTCGCCTCGCCTCGTACGACGCGATGTCGGCGTCGTGGCCCAGCGTGATGCCGATGTCGTCGAGACCGTTGAGCAGGCGCCACTTCGTGTACGGGTCGATGTCGAAGGAGTCCTGCACCTCGCCGCCCGGCGTCGAGACCGTCTGTGACTCCAGGTCGACGGTGATCTCGCCACCCGGGTTGTGCTCCAGGTAGTCCCAGAGCCGCTGGATGACCTTCTCGTCGACCTGGGCGGCGACCAGTCCCGCCTTGCCGGAGTTGCCGCGGAAGATGTCGGCGAAGCGGGCCGAGAGGACGACCTTGAAGCCGTAGTTCTGCAGCGCCCAGACGGCGTGCTCGCGCGAGGAGCCGGTGCCGAAGTCGGGACCGGCGACGAGGATCGAGCCGTGTGCGTAGGCCTCGTTGTTGAGCACGAAGGCCGGGTCGTTGCGCCACGCGGCGAACAGGCCGTCCTCGAAGCCGGTGCGGGTCACCCGCTTGAGGTAGACCGCCGGGATGATCTGGTCGGTGTCGACGTTGCTGCGCTTGAGCGGGACGCCGACGCCGGTGTGGGTGGTGAACTTCTCCATGGTCAGGCCTCCTGGCGGACGAGGTCGGCGGGCGAGGACAGGGTGCCGCGGACGGCGGTCGCCGCTGCGACCGGGATCGACACCAGGTGGGTGCGACCGCCCTTGCCCTGCCGGCCCTCGAAGTTGCGGTTGGACGTGGACGCGCTGCGCTCACCGGGGGTGAGCTGGTCGGGGTTCATGCCGAGGCACATCGAGCAGCCTGCGCCTCGCCACTCGGCTCCGGCCTCGATGAAGACCTGGTCGAGGCCCTCTTCCATCGCCTGGTTGCGCACCCGCACCGAGCCCGGGACGACGAGCAGCCGCGTTCCCTCGGCGACCTTGTGGCCCTTGATGATCTCGGCCGCGAGACGGAGGTCCTCGATCCGACCGTTGGTGCAGGAGCCGACGAAGACGGTGTCGACCTTCACCTCGCGCATCGGGGTACCGGCCTGGAGGCCCATGTACTCCAGTGCGTTCTCGCACGCCACCTTGTCGGAGGGGTCCTCGAAGTCGTCGGGCGAGGGGACGGTCGCGCCCAGCGGCACGCCCTGACCCGGGTTGGTGCCCCACGTCACGAACGGCGTCATCTCCGAGGCGTCGAGCACGATCTCCTTGTCGAACACGGCGTCCTCGTCGGTGACGAGGGTCTTCCAGTGCGCGACGGCGGCGTCCCAGTCGTCGCCCTTCGGAGCCTCCGGCTTGCCCTCGATGTAGGCGAAGGTGGTCTCGTCGGGCGCGATCATGCCGGCCTTGGCGCCCCACTCGATCGACATGTTGCAGATGGTCATCCGGCCCTCCATGGAGAGCTCCTGGATGGCCTGTCCGCGGTACTCCACGATGTAGCCCTGGCCACCGCCGGTGCCGGTCTGGGTGATCAGGGTGAGGATCAGGTCCTTGGCCGTCACGCCGTCGGGCAGGCTGCCGTTGACGGTGACCGCCATGGTCTTCGGCTTCGCCTGCATCAGGGTCTGGGTGGCGAGCACGTGCTCCACCTCGGAGGTGCCGATGCCGAACGCGATCGCCCCGAACGCACCGTGCGTGCTGGTGTGCGAGTCCCCGCAGACGATGGTCATGCCGGGCTGGGTCAGGCCGAGCTGCGGGCCGACGACGTGCACGATGCCCTGCTCGATGTCGCCGAGCGGGTGCAGCCGGACACCGAAGTCGGCTGCGTTCTTGCGCAGCGTGTCGACCTGGGTCTTGCTGACCGGGTCGGCGATCGGCTTGTCCCAGTCGATGGTCGGGACGTTGTGGTCCTCGGTCGCGAGGGTCAGGTCGGGACGGCGCACCTTGCGCCCGGCCAGGCGCAGGCCGTCGAAGGCCTGCGGGCTGGTGACCTCGTGGATGAGGTGGAGGTCGATGTAGAGGAGGTCCGGCTCCCCCGGGGTCGACCGGACGACGTGCTCGTCCCACACCTTCTCCGCCAGGGTCTTGCCCATGACTCGCTCCTCGGTTCGAACGGCCCTCGTGGGGCCTGCTGATCTGGCGGCCATCGGCGGTCCCGATGCGCCGTGACCAACTCTACGCTTGCATCCCATCATCCGAGACGGCAGTATTGCCATATGGACAACTCGAGCGGCGTCGGCGTGCTGGACAAGGCGGCCCTGGTTCTCACGGCCCTGGAGTCGGGTCCGGCGACCCTGGCGGGCCTCGTCGCCGGCACCGGGCTCGCCCGACCCACCGCCCACCGGCTGGCGGTGGCGCTGGAGCACCACCGACTGGTGGCGCGCGACATGCAGGGTCGCTTCGTACTCGGCCCGCGACTGGCAGAGCTGTCCGCGGCGGCCGGCGAGGACCGGCTGCTGGCGACCGCGGGGCCGGTGCTGGCGCGACTGCGCGACATCACCGGCGAGTCCGCGCAGCTGTGGCGGCGCCAGGGCGACCACCGCGTCTGCGTGGCGGCCGCTGAGCGACCCTCGGGGCTGCGCGACACCATTCCGGTCGGCTCGCAGCTGACCATGCGCGCCGGCTCCGCAGCGCAGGTGCTGCTCGCCTGGGACGACCCCGAGCGGATCCACCGCGGTCTGCAGAACTCCGCGTTCTCGGCTGCCGAGCTCTCGGCCATCCGGCGCCGCGGCTGGGCCCAGTCCGTCGGTGAGCGGGAGCAAGGTGTCGCCTCGGTCTCGGCTCCCGTCCGCTCGCCCGGCGGGAAGGTGATCGCCGCGGTCTCCGTCTCCGGCCCGCTCGAGCGACTCTCCCGCCAGCCCGGCCGGATGCACGCTCCGGCGGTCCTGGCCGCTGCCGAGCGACTCTCCGAGTCGCTGCGACGGGCCGCCGCGGAGTGAGCTCGGTCCTCGCATGACCCTGCTCGGTCAGAACAACGCCTCCTGCTCCAATCCCAGCAGTGTCTGCTTGCGGTCGATGCCGCCGGCGTAGCCGGTCAGCGTTCCGTTGGCGCCGATGATCCGGTGGCACGGCACCACGATCGGGATCGGGTTGGCCCCGTTGGCGAGCCCGACCGCGCGCGAGGCGGCATTGCTCTTGCCGAGGCGGGCGGCGATCTGGCCGTACGAGGCCGTCTCGCCGTAGCCGACCAGCTTGAGCTGCTCCCACACCGCGACCTGCCAGGTGGTGCCGACCGGCGCCAGGGGGAGGTCGAACTCCTTGCGGTCGCGAGCGAAGTACTCGCGCAACTGCCGGACGGCCTCGACCAGGATCGGTGCGTCGTCGTCGCGGTCGCCGCGGGGGCGGCCGCTGGTGTCACGGAACGGCGAGAACTCGATCGCGGTGATCGCACCCCCCTGCTCGACGATGCGCAGCGGTCCAACGGGCGACTCGATGACGGTCCACATGGCTCTCTCTCATTCTCCCAGCGGGTCGGACAGGGATGTCCACAGGTGCAGCAGGGCATAGGACCGCCAGGGCGACCAGCGCTCGGGGTCCGCGTCGGGGTGCTCGACCCGGGCGTTGCGCACGCCGACGTCGGTCGGCAGCCACACGTCGGGGTGGCCCAGCGCGCGGAGCGCGATGTAGTCAGCCGTCCAGGGACCGATCCCGGGTAGCGCCAGCAGCCGGCGCCGGACCTCCGCCCGGTCGGGGCCGCGGTCGAGCGAGACCTCACCGGCGGCGATCGCGGCAGCCAGGCCAGCCAGCGCGCGGGCCCG
>NZ_SSXI01000011.1 GCF_004803405.1 Nocardioides sp.
AGCAGGGCGCCGGCGTACAGCGCGTCGCCGCCGTTGTCGCCCGACCCCACGAGCAGCAGCACCCGGCGGCCGTAGGCGCCCGAGCCGAGCAGGTCGACCACCGCGTGGGCCAGCCCGTGCGCGGCCCGCTGCATGAGCGTGCCCTCGGGCAGCCGGGCGAGCAGGTCGGCCTCGGCGGCCCGCACCTGCTCCACGGTGTGCGCGCGGATCACCCCGCCACGCTATCGGCCGACGCCGCTCAGGCCTCGAGAACCACCACTGCCGACGCGATCCCGGCGTCGTGGGACAGCGACAGGTGCACCGACTGCACACCGAGCGCGTCGGCCACCGCCTTCACCGTGCCCCGGAGCTCGAACCTCGGGCGGCCGGACTCCTCGCACATCACCTCGGCGTCGTGCCACGCCATCCCCTTCGGCGCACCGAGTGCCTTGGCGAGTGCCTCCTTCGCCGCGAAGCGGGCGGCCAGGGACGACGGTGGCCGGCCGAGCTCGCCGCCCACGAAGAGCTTCTCCACCATCGCCGGAGTACGACGGCACGCCTCCTCGAACCGAGCGATGTCGCACACGTCGATCCCGACACCCACCACACCCACAGCCGGTCCCGGGCCTACTCGACGGTGACGGACTTGGCGAGGTTGCGGGGCTGGTCGACGTCGTGCCCGAGCGCGGTGGCCAGCTCGCACGCGAACAGCTGGAGCGGCACGATCGCGACCAGCGGCTGGAGCAGGACGGGCACGCCGGGGAGCCGGATCAGGTGGTCGGCATAGGGCTCGATGGAGGTGTCGCCCTCCTCGGCGAGGCAGATGGTGTGCGCGCCGCGGGCCCGCACCTCCTGGATGCCACTGACCATCTTGTCGTGGAGATGGTCCCGACCGCGGGGCGGTACCACGCACAGCACCGGGAGGCCGTCCTCGACGAGCGCGATCGGGCCGTGCTTCAGTTCGCCGGCCGCGAAGCCCTCGGCGTGGATGTAGGCGAGCTCCTTGAGCTTGAGCGCGCCCTCGAGTGCCACCGGGTAGCCGGCGTGCCGCCCGAGGAAGAGCACGCTCCTGGAGCCCACGTGCGACCGCGCCAGCTCGTAGACCTGCTCGGCGCCCTGCAGCACCTTGTCGATGTGGTCGGGCATCGCCTCGAGCTGCCGCATGACCTCGTCGATCTCGTCCCCGAAGCGGGTGCCCTTGACCTGCGCCATGTAGAGGGCGAGCAGGTAGCAGGCGACCAGCTGCGTCAGGAAGCCCTTGGTCGACGCCACCCCGATCTCCGGGCCGGCGTGGGTGTAGATCACCGCGTCCGACTCGCGCGGGATCGAGGAGCCGTTGGTGTTGCAGATCGCGAGCACCTTGGCCTTCTGGCTGCGCGCGTGGCGGATGGCCTGGAGGGTGTCGGCGGTCTCACCGGACTGGCTGATGGCGACGATCAGGGTGGTCGCGTCGATGATCGGGTCGCGGTAGCGGAACTCCGAGGCGAGCTCGACCTCCACCGGGGTCCGGGTCCAGTGCTCGATGGCGTACTTCGCGACCATCCCGGCGTAGAACGACGTCCCGCACGCGATGATGATGATCTTGTCGATGTCGCGGAGCTCCTCGTCGGCGAGCCGCATCTCGTCGAGCTGCAGCTTGCCGGCGGCCGTACGGCGCCCGATGAGCGAGTCGGCGACCGCACGGGGCTGCTCGAAGATCTCCTTGCGCATGAACCAGTCGTGGCCGTCCTTCTCGGCCGCGGACAGGTCCCAGTCGACGTGGAACTGCCTGGCCTGGACCGGGTTGCCCCAGAAGTCGGTGACCAGCACCTCGTCGCGGGTCATCACCACGATCTGGTCCTGCCCCAGCTCGAGCGCCTCGCGCGTGAACTCGATGAAGGCCGCGACGTCGGAGCCGAGGAAGTTCTCGCCGTCCCCCAACCCGACGACCAGTGGCGAGTTGCGGCGGGCGGCGACGATCTTGTCGGGCTCGTGGGAGTCGATCGCGACCAGCGTGAAGGCGCCGTCGAGCTGCTGGCAGACGCGCTGCATCGCGGTGACGATGTCGACGCCGGACTGCACCTGCAGCTCGACGAGGTGGGCGACGATCTCGGTGTCGGTCTCGGAGAGGAGGACGTGGTCGTCGGCCTCGACGCGCCCGCGGAGCTCGACGAAGTTCTCGATGATGCCGTTGTGCACCAGCGCCACCCGGCGGGCGCCGCCGGCGTGCGGGTGGGCGTTCACGTCGTTCGGCGGGCCGTGCGTGGCCCACCGGGTGTGACCGATCCCGATGTCCGCCCGGGGCAGCGGCGCCTCGATCAGCACCTTCTCCAGGTTGGCCAGCTTGCCGGCCCGCTTCTCGACGGCGAGGAGCCCGTCACGGACGACGGCGACGCCGGCTGAGTCGTAGCCGCGGTACTCCAGCCTGCGCAGACCGTCGATGACGGTGTCCTGAGCCGACCGGGGCCCGACGTATCCGACGATCCCGCACATGATCGCCAACTGTACGACTCCCCGAGGTCCGGATCGGGGACGCCCTCCGACTCGGCTCGAGCTCACTGGAATGATCACCGACATGTCGAGCGGCCACAGCACGGCGAACCTCCCTCACGGCGACGAGTCGCGAGGCGAGGCCTCTCCGTACGTCGAGCTCGACCGCGCGACCTGGGCGAAGCTGGCCTCGGAGACCGAGAGCCCGCTGACCGCGACCGAGATCAACCGGCTCCGCGGCCTCGGCGACGCTCTGGACCTGGAGGAGATCAAGGCGGTCTACCTGCCTATCTCGCGCTTGCTGAGCCTCTACGTGAGCTCCGCGTCCAAGCTGCACCGCGAGCAGGAGGCGTTCCTCCATCAGGTCACTCCCCCACGCACACCGTTCGTGATCGGACTGGCCGGCTCGGTGGCCGTGGGCAAGTCCACCACCGCCCGCGTGCTCCAGCAGATGCTGGCCCGGTGGCCCGAGCACCCGCACGTCACGCTGGTGACCACCGACGGCTTCCTGTACTCCAACGTGGAGCTGGAGAAGCGCGGCCTGCTGCACCGCAAGGGCTTCCCGGAGTCCTACGACCGTCGGGCGCTGATGAAGTTCGTGATCGACATCAAGTCCGGCAAGGACGAGGTCGCGGCGCCGGTGTACTCCCACCTCGTCTACGACGTCATGCCGGACGAGAAGGTCATCATCAAGAGCCCCGACATCGTGATCATCGAGGGGCTCAACGTGCTCCAGCCCGCGCGGGTCCGCGAGGACGGCCGGACCGGTCTGGGCCTGTCCGACTTCTTCGACTTCTCGATCTTCGTCGACGCGCGCACCGGTGACATCCGGGAGTGGTACGTCGACCGGTTCCTCCAGCTGCGGGAGACCGCCTTCCGGGACCCGAACTCCTACTTCGCGAAGTACGCCTTGCTCAGCCACGACGAGGCGGTCAACGAGGCGCGGCGGATCTGGGATGCGATCAACGGGCCCAACCTGGAGCAGAACGTGCTCCCGACGCGCTCGCGGGCGACGCTGGTGCTGCGCAAGTCGGCCGACCACTCGGTGCAGTACGTGCGCCTGCGCAAGATCTGACGGACCTGGGGAGCCCCTAGCCGGCGACCGCGGAGACGAAGGCACGGATCAGCGGGTGGACCGGCTCGCCCGCGCTCGCGCCGATGTGCGGTTGGAACATGCTGGTCACGTAGAACGGATGGTCCGGGAACTCGAGCACCTCGGCGCCGGCATCCTCGGCGGTCGCCCCGACGACGACTCCGTGCTCCTCGAGCAGGCCGATCGCCTCGGCCGTCGGCGCGTAGCTGCAGAAGTGCATCCCGGGGAACGGCTGCCGGACCCAGGACGCGAACCTGGTGCCGGGCACCGGGGCCACGGTCCGCTCCTCGCCGTAGAGCGAGCAGGCGAGCGGTGACACGACGTTGTCCGGCCGCTCGCCGTCGGACTCGGCGTGCGTGGCCGGGCCGCCGACGATCGAGCGGACGAACTCCATGACCGCGTACTGCATGCCTCCGCACGTGCCGAGGAACGGGATGCCCTCGGACCGTACGACGGTGAGGGCCTCGAGCACGCTGTCGTCGGACGCATAGGGGGAACCCGGGACGAGCCAGACGCCGTCGTATCGTCGGATGTCGAACGGCCGGTCCGTGGGCACCCATTCGGCGACCACCTCGAGGTCGCGCGCCAGCACCGGCCTCAGCGCATTCAGCTCCTGGTGGCTGCGATGACCGCGGTCGTCGCCGAGCAGGCCGATCACCGGCGGCTGGGGGGTCCACATGGGGCAATCGTGGCGGATCTCTCCGCGGGCCTGCCACCCGGTTCGGCGATCGGGCCACGGACCCCGTCCCGTCCCGGGCGTAGCATCACCGCATGAGCCGGATGGTCGCTGCCGCGACGGCACGCCTCCGGCTCGCGCTCGCCCTCGCGACCGGCGCCGCGATCGCCGTACTCGCTCCGTCGCTGTCCGCGACGGCGGAGTCTCCGTCGGCCGCGGTGCTGGTGGCGGTTGCCATGGCGGTGGCGGCGGTGGCGGTCCCGGGACGGCACGTCGCGGCCTCCGTGCCGGTGGCCGCACGGCACCAGCGCACCGCGGACGAGGCGCCCTCGTTCCTGGCCGGACGAGTGACCGATCCGCGCCGCCACCCGCTCCGTCCGCGCGCTCCTGGACTGGTCTGACCCTCGCCCTCGGCGAGCCCAGGTCCGACCGTCCCTTCACCCATCCAGGAGCACCCATGTCCCTTCTCGACCCCTTGTCGCACGCCCTCGCTGCCGTCGTCGCCACCGCCCACACCGGCCTGACGGCTCTCGGCGCCGACCCCGACGCAGGCGCCACCTGGCTGCTCTGCATCGCCGCGGTCGTCGTCGCCGTCCGCCTCGCGCTGCTCCCGCTGGTCGTCCACGGCCTGCGCCTCGCCCACGCCTCCGCCCGGGCGCGGCCGGCCCTCCGGGAGCTGGCGGAGCGCTACCGGGACCGCAAGGATCCCGACAGCATGCGCCGCCACATGGAGGAGCGCCGCAGGATCGCCGCCGAGCACGGGATACCGCGGCTCGGCTGCCTCCCCATGCTGGTGCAGCTGCCGATCTGGCTGGCGCTGTACCACCTGATGGCCGACGTCGCCGGCGGCTCAGCCGTCGGGTCGATGGGGCCGGACCTCGTCACCGCGCTGGGCGCGGCCACCGTGCTGGGTGTCCCGCTGGCGGAGCGCGGCTACCTCGGCGCCGGGCCGGGTCACCTGGCGGTCGTCGCGGGCATGGCCGTCGCCGCGGCAGGGCTCTCGTACGTCACTCAGCGGTACCTCGTCGCCACGAACACGGTGACCGACGGGATGCCCGAGACCATGGTTCGGGCGCAGCAGCTGATGCCTGCGCTCTCCGCGCTGGGCCTGGTCGTCACCGGCGGGGTCGTCCCGGTTGCGCTTCTGGCTTACTGGATCTGCAACTCCGCGTGGACGCTGGGACAGTCAGCGGTCATCTGGCGGTGGTTCCCCACGCCGGGCTCGCCGGCGGCCGCCCGGGGTCGCTGAAGGCACCCGTAGTCTCGTCCTATGGCCGAGGAGCAGCGAACCACCTATGTCCTCGTCGACGGCGAGAACATCGACGCCACTCTCGGCACCTCGATCCTGGGCCGGCGGCCGCGTCCCGAGGAGCGCCCGCGCTGGGAGCGCCTGCTGCAGTTCGCACGGGACCGGTGGGACCAGCCGGCCAGCGGTCTCTTCTTCCTGGCTGCGAACAACGACCTGCCGATGCCCTTCGTCCAGGCGCTGCTGGCGGTGGGGTACCGGCCGATCCCGCTGTCCGGCGGAGCCGGGCAGAAGGTCGTGGACATCGCCATCCAGCGCACCCTCGAGGAGCTGGGCCGGCGCGAGGCCGATGTGCTTCTCGTCAGCAACGACGGCGACTTCGTCGAGCAGGTCGGCGACCTGCTCGACGGCCGACGCGTCGGGGTCGCAGGCTTCGTCGAGTTCCGCAACAGCGCGTTCGGCCCCCTGACCGAGCAGGGGCTGGAGATCTTCGACCTCGAGTACGACGTGCGCGCCTTCAACGAGCGGCTGCCGCGCGTCCGCATCATCCCGATCGAGGAGTTCGACCCGACCCAGTTCCTCTGACCGATGTCGGCCGAAGCGACGGACGACCTCAGCTACGACGCGGTGGGGCAGACCCGGATCGATCGGGACGACTGGGACGGTTGCCCCCGGGGCTACCGGCGATTCGAGCGGACCGTCGACATCGGCCAGGGACCCGAGGACTGGGAGAGGTCGTCGGCGGACGTCCTGCGATGGGCGGTGAAGCTGCGCAGCGGCTTCGATGTTCGGGATGGAGCGGCCGGGCTCGAGGTGGTCGAGAACCGGGGCTACGAGCTCGTCGCGCGACTCGGGCCGCTCCGGCTTCGGGAGCCCGTTCGGGTGGTCGAGGTCGTCAGGTCGCCCGATCGATGCGGGTTCGCCTACGGAACCCGGACCGGGCATCCCGTCTCCGGGGAGGAGGCTTTCATCGTCCACCGGTCGCCCGACGGCACGGTCCGGCTCACCCTGCGGTCGCTGACCCGCGCCGCGGCCGGTTGGCGACGCGTCCTCTTCCCGATCGCGCTCGTCGCCCAGCGTCTCTACCGGCGGCGCTACCTGAGGGCGCTGACCCGAGGGCGATGAACTCGTCGTGTCGTCATCACACCGTGACGGCCACGGCCCTGGCAGGCCCCGTGGCGTTACGCCTGGCACGCGAACGCGCGCGCGACGAGACCTGGGCGCGGACGCTGGACTACGACGAGGTGTCGTACGTCGCCCACGAGGTCACCGCCGAGATCTCGGGGCGACATCGCGGCGCTGGTCGTTCCGTGACCTGATTGGTGGTCAGACCTCCAGCAGGAGCGCCCGGTGGTCGGACACCTCGGGCGAGGCCACCACCTCGAAGGACTTGACCGCCGACGGGTCCGAGACGAGCAGATAGCTCGCGTGCCGGATGGCCTTGGCGTAGTGGGCGGTCCTGGTGTCGGCGTCCCTGACGAGGTCGGTCACCCCGGCCCCGGCGAGCACCGCGAACGTCTCGCTGTCGGGCATCACGTTCAGGTCTCCGCACACCACCACCAGGTCATCGGCCTGGCGGACCTCCGCCAGCAGCGCGACCAGCCGCTCAGCCTGTGCGCGCCGAACGGGGCTGTCCCCCTTGCCCGCGCCGTCGCGGAGGCCGTGCAGGTGCCCGACGGTGACGAACCGGTCGGTCCCATGGTCGAACAGCCGGACGACCTGAGCCGCTCGCGGCCGCCCGCTGTGTGGCCAGCGCGGTCCGTGGTCGGCGTACTCGCCGTGGACGTATCCCGCACGGAGGCCGACCTGCGCCAGCTCCTCGCGGACGAACATGGCCAGCCCGAAGTGCTGCCGGTGCGCCGCACCGGTGTCGCTCGTGACGGGGCCGGTGTCGCTCACGGTGAACCAGCCCGTGTGCTGCGGCAGCACGGCGGCGACATCGGCCATCAGGTCGGCCCGCTGGGGCAGCGACCGGGCGTCGTCCTCGAAGCGGGTCCAGCCGTCGAGCCCGTGGGTGCGGGTCACCTCCTGCAGGCACACCACGTCGGCATCGACGAGCGGGAGCCAGGCGACGAGCTCGTCGTGCATGGCTCCGCCCCAGGCGTTCAGCGAGACGATCCGCATGGCCCGAGAACCTAGCGTCCGCCACGCGGTGCCGTCGCGGCAGTTTCGCGCGTCAGAGCGCGAGCCGCACCCGTACGACGTCGGCGAGCCGATCGGCGATCGACTGTGCCCGCTCGGCGGTCGGCGCCTCCACCATCACCCGGACGAGCGGCTCGGTGCCGGAGGGACGCAGCAGCACCCGTCCGGTGGTGCCCAGCTCGACCTCCGCGGCCGCGACGGCCGCGAGCAGCTCCGGGTCGTCGGTGCGCGTGCGGTCGACGCCGGCCACGTTGACGAGGACCTGCGGGAGCCGGGTCATCACACCGGCGAGGTCGTGCAGGCTCTTGCCGGACACGGCCATCCGGCGCACGACCTGGAGCGCGGTGAGCAGGCCGTCGCCGGTCGTGGCGTGCTGGCGCAGGATGACGTGACCCGACTGCTCGCCACCCAGGACGAAGCCGCCCGCCGCCATCTGCTCGAGCACGTAGCGGTCGCCGACCGCCGCCTGCCGAACGGTGATGCCGGCGGCCGTGAGCGCCTGGATCAGACCGAGGTTGCTCATCACGGTGGCGACGAGGGTGTCGCCGACGAGCTCGCCCGACTCGTGGAGCGCGAGCGCGAGGATCGCCATGATCTGGTCGCCGTCGACGACCTGACCGGTGTGGTCGACCGCGAGGCACCGGTCGGCATCGCCGTCGACTGCGAAGCCGGCGTCGGCGCCATGCTCGAGGACCGCCTGCTGGAGCGGCCCGAGGTGCGTCGATCCGACGCCGTCGTTGATGTTGAGGCCGTCGGGCTCGCAGGCGATCGGGATCACCGTGGCACCCGCGTCCTCGAGCACCTTCGGACCGACCACGCTGGCGGCGCCGTGGGCACAGTCGAGCACGATCCGCAGGCCAGACAGGGGCTTGCCGTCGGGGTCCCCGAGGGTCCGGATCAGGTGGTCGGCGTACTCCTCGGCGGTGGAGTCGTAGGCCCGGACCATGCCGACGGCGGCGCCGGTGGGCCGCTCCCAGTCCTGCCCGAGAGCCGCCTCGATCAGGTTCTCGTGGGCGTCGTCGAGCTTGACTCCGCCACGGGCCAGGAACTTGATGCCGTTGTCGGGCATCGGGTTGTGCGACGCGCTCAGCACGACGCCGAGGTCCGCGTCCAGCGCGTCGGTCAGGTAGGCGACACCCGGGGTCGGCACCACGCCGAGCAGGAGGACGTCCACGCCGGCCGAGGCCAGGCCGGCGACGACGGCGCCCTCGAGGAAGTGGCCGGAGATCCGGGTGTCCCGGCCGACCACGGCCAGCGGGCGGTGGTCGTCGATCTCGCGGCGCAGCACACGTGCTGCAGCGACGCCGAGGTCCAGGGCCAGCTCCGCCGTCAGAGAGGCGTTCGCCAGGCCCCGGACCCCGTCGGTGCCGAAGATGCGCGTCATGCGCAGATGATCCGGCGTCGGATCACCGCTTGCTGTACTGAGGCGCCTTGCGGGCCTTCTTGAGCCCAGCCTTCTTGCGCTCGATCGCGCGGGCGTCACGGGTCAGCAGGCCGGCCTTCTTCAGGGCCGGGCGGTTGGCGTCGATGTCGATCGCGTTCAGCGACCGGGCGACGCCGAGGCGCAGGGCGCCGGCCTGACCGGTGATGCCGCCGCCGTGGATGCGGGCGATCACGTCGAACCGGCCCTCCAGGCCCAGAGCCGCGAACGGCTCGTTGACGACCTGCTGGTGCAGCTTGTTGGGGAAGTAGTCCTCGATGGTGCGACCGTTGATGGTCCAGGTGCCGGTGCCCGGCACGATCCGGACTCGGGCGACCGCCTCCTTGCGGCGGCCGGTGGCCGCGCCGGGAGCGATCGTCGCCGCAACGGCGGCAACCTCGGACGACGGGGAGGTCTCGCTGGTGTAGGCGAGGCCCTGCTCGTCGGTGTCGAAGGTCTCCTCGACCCCATCCTGGTTAGCGTTCTGCGTGTCAGCCACGGTTAAGTCCTTGAGTCAGCTCGGTCGAGAGGGTCACTGGGAGATCTGGGAGATCTCGTAGGGCACGGCCTGCTGGGCCTGGTGCGGGTGAGCCGGGCCGTTGTAGACCTTCAGCTTCTTGATGATCTGCCGGCCGAGGCGGTTCTTCGGCAGCATGCCCCACACCGCCTTCTCGACGGCCTTGCGGGCGTCCTTGTCGAGGACCTCGCCGATCGGGGTCGCGGTCAGACCGCCCGGGAAGCCCGAGTGGCGGTAGACCATCTTGTCGTTGCGCTTGTTGCCCGACAGCGACACCTTGTCGGCGTTCACGATGATGACGAAGTCACCCGTGTCGGCGTTGGGCGCGTAGATCGGCTTGTGCTTCCCGCGCAGCAGGGTGGCGGCGGTCACCGCGAGGCGACCGAGGACGACGTCGGTAGCGTCGATCACGAGCCAGGCGCGCTCGACGTCACCGGGCTTGGGAGCGTAGGTACGCATGATGCGTTCACTCTCTGGGTAGTTCGTGTGGACCCGCCCGACGGTTGTCGGCCAGGCTCGCCTCCGCTGCGGATCGACCGCCGCGAGGGCTACGTCTTCTGACGAACTCAGCCCGGCCCACACACGCTCGTCTCACGACGATCCGAGGGCGATCCGGGACTGCCCCGTGCTCACCGCGAGGTGGGCACAGAGCGGCAGGAGACGCGACCGACAAGGCTACGGGGGCTCGTCCTAGGGGTCAAAACGACGTACCACGCCCGGGCGCGCGGAGCCTCCACCATGATGGGGCGATGGACTCCGTGCTCGTCTCGGTGGGGCTGCCGGCCGCCCTGGCGATCATCATGTTCGGGCTCGGCCTGGCCCTCACGGTGGACGACTTCAAGCGGGTGGCGCGCACCCCGCGCGCCGTCGCCGTGGCGCTCGGCGCCCAGCTCGTCGTACTGCCCCTGCTGTGCTTCGCGCTGGTCGTCGCGCTGGACCTCGACCCGCTGCTTGCGGTGGGGATGATGCTGCTGGCCGCGTCACCCGGCGGCACCACGGCCAACCTCCTCAGCCACCTGTTCCGCGGTGACGTCGCCCTCAACATCACCCTGACAGCGGTCAACTCACTGATCGCCGTGGTCACGCTGCCCCTCGTCGTGAACCTCGCCGTCGACTGGTTCGACCCGGCCGGCGCCGACGAGATCGGCCTCCAGTTCGCGAAGTCTGCGCAGGTGTTCGCGATCGTGCTGGTCCCCGTCGCCCTCGGGATGGTCGTACGCCGCGCCTCTCCCTCCATCGCGGAGCGTGCGGACCGGCCGGTCCGGATCGCCTCGGCGGTCGTGCTCGCCCTCGTGATCGGCGGCGCCCTGTTCGCCGAGCGGGAGAACCTCTCGACGTACCTCGCCGACGTCGGGGTGGCGACGACCGTGTTCTGCGCGGCCAGCCTGACGCTGGGGTACGCCCTGCCCCGGCTCGCCGGCACCACGGAGAGGCAGGCGCTCGCCTCGGCCTTCGAGGTCGGGATCCACAACAGCACCCTCGCCATCGCCGTCGCGGTCAGCGTGCTCGACAGCGAGCTGCTCGCGGTGCCCGCCGCGGTGTACGGCGTGCTGATGTTCCCGCTGGCCCTGCTCGCCGGCTGGGTGCTCACGCGTTCGCGCCGGGAGGACCGGCCTGCACCGACGCCTCAGGAGGCCGGCGGGGCGTTGTGAGGCTGTGCGAAGGCCAGCCTGCGGGACACCGGCTTCCAGCACGTTGCCCGGGACGACTAGGTTGAACGTCGTGACTGACTCTCTCACCGTACGCGACAACCGCACCGGAGCGGAGTACGAGATCCCGATCGTCGACGGCACCATCCGCGCCGCCGACCTCGGACAGATCAAGACGGCCGATGACCAGCCCGGCCTGGCGACGTACGACCCCGGCTTCGTGAACACCGCCTCCTGCAGGAGCGCCATCACCTACATCGATGGCGAGAAGGGGATCCTCGAGTACCGCGGGTACCCGATCGAGCAGCTCGCCGAGCACTCGAACTTTCTCGAGGTGGCCTACCTGCTGATCCACGGCGACCTGCCCACGCGGGAGCAGTACGACCAGTGGGTGCACGAGATCACCTTCCACACGTTCGTGCACGAGAACGTCAAGGGGTTCATGCAGGGCTTCCGGTACGACGCACACCCGATGGGGATGCTGATGGCGTCGGTCGGGGCCCTGTCGACGTTCTACCCCGAGTCACGTCACATCGAGGACCCGGACAACCGCCACATCCAGATCGTGCGGATGATCGCGAAGATGCCGACCCTCGGCGCCTGGTCGTTCCGCCACGCGCAGGGCAAGCCCTACATCTACCCCGACAACGAGCTCTCCTACTCGGAGAACTTCCTGTCGATGCTGTTCAAGATGAGTGAGGCGAAGTACGCCGCCGACCCGCGCATCGCGAAGGCGCTCGACGTGCTCTTCATCCTCCACGCCGACCACGAGCAGAACTGCTCGACCAACGCGGTCCGCTCGGTGGGCTCCTCGCAGGTCGACCCCTACTCGGCGGTCGCTGCCGGCATCGGCGCCCTGTTCGGTCCCCTGCACGGCGGCGCCAACGAGGCCGTGCTCAAGATGCTGCGCCGGATCGGCTCGAAGGAGAACATCCCCGGCTTCATCGAGGGGGTGAAGAACGGCGAGGAGCGCCTGATGGGCTTCGGCCACCGGGTCTACAAGAACTACGACCCGCGCGCGAAGATCATCAAGAAGGCGTGCGACGACGTCTTCGAGGTCACCGGTGTCAACCCGCTGCTCGAGGTCGCCCAGGAGCTGGAGAAGATCGCCCTCGAGGACGAGTACTTCGTCAAGCGCAAGCTCTACCCCAACGTCGACTTCTACTCCGGCCTGATCTACGAGGCCCTGGAGTTCCCGCCCGAGATGTTCACGGTCCTGTTCGCGATCGGCCGTACGCCCGGCTGGCTCGCACAGTGGCTGGAGCTCGTGCAGGACAAGGACCAGAAGATCGCCCGCCCGAAGCAGATCTACACCGGCGCTCGCACGCTGGACTTCGTGCCGGCAGAGAAGCGCTGGGCCTGACTCTGGAGACCGCAGCAACCGACACGACCCCGGCCACCGACGTGGCCGGGGTCGTGTGGGATCTGGGCAACGTCCTCCTCGAGTGGGAGCCGTTCGCTGCTGTGGCCGCGGGCGTCGGTGAGTCCGAGGCCCGTCGGTTCTTCGCCGGCTTCGACTTCGACGCCTGGAACCACCGGTGCGATGCCGGCCTGCCGTGGGAGGACGCCCTCGCCCAGCTCGAGCGCGACCACCCGGAGTGGGCGCCGCACGGGCACGCCTACTACGAGAACTTCGCCGCCTCGCTCACCGGCGAGGTGCCGGGCACCGTCGACCTCCTCCGCGACCTGCACGACGCGGGCCTCCCCCAGTGCGGGCTGACCAACTGGTCCGACGAGCTGTTCCACACCCACGCGCTGCAGCGCTTCCCGTTCCTCGGGTTGCTCGACGACGTCGTCGTCTCCGGCACCGAGGGTGTCGCCAAGCCCGAAGGACGGATCTACGCGATCGCCGCCGAGCGGTGCGGGCTGCCGCTCGCCTCGCTGGCGTTCGTCGACGACAAGCTCGCCAACGTCGAGGGCGCGGCCGCGCTCGGCATGGTCGGCGTCCACTTCAGCGACGCCGCCACGCTCCGCGCCGACCTGCGCGCCCTCGGCCTCCCGGTCTGATTCGGGCCATTTCCTCTCGGGACCGTCCGACGCAGCCCGACGGCCCGGCAGTCCGGCTCGACGCGTCTTTCGGTTCGAGACGCGCAGACCCGATCCGTTGTGCGGCTTTGTGATGTGGGCCACAATCGTCCGGGTGAGCACCGACGCGCAGCCTCGTCCCGCAACCTCCCGCGCCTGGCCCCCGGCGGTTCCGCCCGAGCCGACCTACGTCGATGACCGGCTCAACTACTGGGCCGAGGCCACACCCGACGCCGAGGCGATGAGCTATCTGGGCCGCACCTGGACGTGGGCCCAGTGGCACGACCGGGTGCACCGCGCCGCCGGCGGGCTGCGTGACCTGGGGATCGCGCGTGGCGACGTTGTCTCGTTCCTGGACAAGAACCACCCCGCGTGCGTGGAGGTCAGCCTGGCCGCCGGCTCGATCGGCGCCGCCAACGCCGTCATCAACTGGCGCTCGGCAGGCGACGAGATCGACTACGCCGTCAACGACTCCGGCGCGAAGGTCCTCTTCGTCGGCAGGGAGCTGATGCCCACGATCGAGGCGATCCGTGATCGCCTGCCCAACGTCAAGCAGATCATCGAGGTGACGCCGGAGGGAGGCGCCGACGACGAGTACGAGCAGTTCCTCGCCGCCTCCACCCACTGCGGCGACGGGCCCGACGTGCTCGAGGACGACGTGTGCCTCGTCCTGTACTCCTCGGGAACGACCGGCCGACCCAAGGGCGTGATGCTCACCCACCGGAACATGGTCCGCCACACGATCAACGCCCACGACGGCTGGGGATTCGAACCCGGCGACAAGTCGCTGGTGGCGATGCCGCTGTTCCACGTCGGCGGGTCGTCGTACGTCCTGTTCGGCATCCACGACGGCATCCCGTCGGTGATGACCCGCGATCCCGACGCCGCCTCGCTGGCCGGCGCGATCATGGCCGGCGCCAACCGCACCTTCCTGGTGCCCGCGGTCCTTGCCCAGGTGCTGCAGGCCGGCGGGGACGCGGTCAGGCTGTTCGGCGCCCTGAAGACCTACACGTACGGCGCCGCACCGATGCCGCCGCCGCTGCTGCGGGCGGCGATGCAGGCCTGGCCCGACACCGACTTCATCCAGGTCTACGGACTGACCGAGGTCTCGGGCGTCGCCACGCACCTGATGCCGGAGGACCATCGCAACGCCGAGGCCGAGGGCCACCCCGAGCGGCTGCTGTCCGCCGGCAAGCCGATCCCCGAGTGCGAGGTGCGGATCGTGGACCCGGCGTCGCTGGAGGTGGTGCCGACCGGCGAGCACGGCGAGATCTGGCTGCGCACCCCGCAGCTGATGAAGGGCTTCCACAACCTGCCGGAGGCGACGGCCCAGGCGGTCACCGCGGACGGCTGGTTCCGCACCGGCGACATGGGCCACGTGGACGCGGACGGCTACGTCTTCGTGTCCGACCGGCTCAAGGACATGATCATCACCGGCGGCGAGAACGTCTACTCCCCCGAGGTCGAGCGGGTGCTGTCCGAGCACCCGGCCGTCCTCGAGGTGGCGGTGATCGGGGTGCCCGACGACCGGTGGGGCGAGTCGGTCAAGGCGGTGGTGGCCCTGAAGCCTGCCGACCCCGACGCTGCCCAGCCCGGTGAGGCCGAGCTGATCGCGTGGTGCCGCGAGCGGCTCGCCCACTTCAAGGCACCCAGGTCGATCGACCTCGTCGCCGCGCTGCCCCGCAATCCCACGGGCAAGGTGCTCAAGCGCGAGCTGCGGAAGCCGTACTGGGAGCAGCGCGACCGCCAGGTCTGACGTCTCCAGGGCCTGCTTGAGGAGGGGCGTGGTGGCGAGTTTGCCGCGCCGTGCCTCTGATCAACTCCTCAACGCGGTCTCAGCCGGGTCACAGGGATCCCGGGCACCCTTGAGGACATGACCCAGGCACTGCCCCCGGCGCCGCCGCCGACCCCACCCGCACCACCGTTCTTCCCGCCCGCCCCCCACCGGTCGCCCCATCGACCGCGGCGGGCGCGGTTCGCGGTGGCGGTGCTCACCGGCGCGCTCCTCGTG
>NZ_SSXI01000282.1 GCF_004803405.1 Nocardioides sp.
CGCCGCGTGCCCTGGCCAAGCCCTTGGTCCGCCGCCTCGCGCGCGACCTCGGCGTCGACCTGACCGCGCTGACGCCCACCGGGCCCAAGGGGACCGTGAGCAAGGACGACGTGCTGACCGCCGCCGGCGCCGACCGGGGGCCCGACCTGGCCTCGCCGGGGCTGCCGGATGCCTCGAGGACCCGGCAGGTCGCCCCCGGCACACGCGAGACCCGTGAGCCGGTCAAGAGCGTCCGCAAGCAGATGGCCGCGGCGATGGTGGGGTCGGCGTTCACCGCTCCTCACGTGACGGAGTGGACGACGATCGACGCGACCGCCACGGTCGAGCTGGTCGACCGGCTGCGCTCCCGGCGCGAGTTCGCCGGGATCAAGGTCAGTCCGCTGCTCGTGATCGCGCGCGCCTCGCTGCTCGCCCTCCGGCGTACCCCGCTGGTGAACTCGACGTGGGACGAGGCGGCGCAGGAGGTCGTGGTCAAGCACTACGTCAACCTCGGCATCGCGGCGGCGACCCCACGGGGGCTTCTCGTGCCCAACGTCAAGGACGCGCACGACCTCTCGCTGGTCGACCTGGCCCGCGAGTTGGAGGCGCTGACCGCGACCGCGCGGGACGGCCGCACCCAGCCGGCCGCGCTGAGCGGGGGGACGTTCACGATCACCAACGTCGGGGTGTTCGGCGTCGACGGCGGCACGCCGATCATCAACCCCGGCGAGTCCGCGATCCTCTGCGTCGGCGCCATCAAGGCCCAGCCGTGGGTCGTCGACGACCAGGTCGTGCCGCGCCAGGTGATGACGCTGTCGCTGTCGTTCGACCACCGCCACATCGACGGCGCGACCGGCTCGCAGTTCCTCGCCGACGTCGCCGGGATCGTCAGCGACCCAGCCACGGCTCTCCTGTTCTGAGTCCGCCGGGTCGCGCTGACACTGCCCCCGGCCGGGTCCGAGGCCCAGCCTGGGCCCGGCTGGGGACAGCCGTTGGTTCCGACCAGCTCCGGCGGGGTAGAACCGAGCCGTGTCCCTTCCACCCCCTCACGGTGCCCCGGTGCCGGGCGCGCAGCTCGGCCCCTACCGGATCGTGCGCCAGCTGGGCGTGGGCGGGATGGGCACGGTCTACGAGGCGGTCGACACCGCGCTGAACAGGAGTGTCGCGCTCAAGGTGATCGCGACGCCGCTCGCCGGCGATCCCGCCTTCCGCGCGCGGTTCGTGCGGGAGGCGCAGGCACAGGCTTCCCTCGACTCACCACACGTGGTGCAGGTGTTCGCCCACGGCCACGCCGACGGGCAGCTCTACATCGCCAGCCAGCTGATCCCCGACGGTGACCTCGGGGCGATGCTGCGGCGCCACGGCGCCCCACCCGCCGAGCTCGCCGTGGACCTGATCGCGCAGGTCGCCGACGGGCTGGCGGAGGCGCACCGGATCGGCCTCGTGCACCGCGACATCAAGCCCGCCAACGTGCTGCTCCGCAACCGCGGCACCGACGTCGCCGCCTACCTCGCCGACTTCGGCATCGCCCGGCAGATCAACGGCGCCCCCAGCGCCACGGTCGAGCGTGGAGTCGCGGGCACGCCCACCTACATGGCCCCGGAGCTGCACACCGGCGGCACCGCCGGCCCACTGAGCGACGTCTACTCCCTCGGCTGCCTGCTGTGGGCCACGATCACCGGCCGGGCGCCGTACGGAGGCACGACCGACTTCCACGTCGTCGAGGCCCATCTCTCGGCGCCGGTCCCGCAGCTCGCCGGCGGCACGCCGTACGAGCGGGAGCTCAATCGCGTTCTGCGCACCGCGCTGGCGAAGCGGCCCGCGGAGCGCTACCCGTCGGCCGCGGCGATGCGCGACGACCTCCGGTCCCTGCGGCGTGCGACCAGCACCTCCCGGGTCGGGCGGTCCCTCGCGGTGGCCG
>NZ_SSXI01000136.1 GCF_004803405.1 Nocardioides sp.
CACGCCCCGCAGCGCCTTGCGGCGCTGGGCGAACGCGGCATCGATCACCGCGAACACCTGCTGGCGGGTGACCGCGGTGGTGGGCGGCTCGCGCCGGGTCCACGCGACGAGCCCGGAGTCCACGTTGGGCGCCGGCCAGAACACGTTGCGGCCGATCGCGCCTGCGCGTCGTACGTCGGCGAACCAGGCCGCCTTCGCCGACGGAATCCCGTAAGTCTTCGATCCCGGGGGCGCGGCCAGCCGGTCGGCGACCTCCGACTGCACCATGACCAAGCCATGCTCGAGCGACGGCAGCAGCGCCATCAGGTGCAGCAGCACCGGCACCGAGACGTTGTAGGGCAGGTTGGCCACCAGCGCCGTGGGCGCCGGGCCGGGCAGCTCGGACACCGTCATCGCATCGGCGAGCACGACGCGCAGTCGGTCGACCTGGGCGGGCGCGAACGCCCGGATCGTCGCCGGGAGCTCGCCGGCGAGCAGCGGATCGACCTCGATCGCGGTGACCTCGGCCCCCACCTCGAGCAGGGCCAGGGTGAGCGAGCCGATCCCGGGACCGACCTCCAGCACCACCTCGGCGGCTGCCACGCCGGACTCCCTCACGATGCGGCGCACGGTGTTGGCGTCGATGACGAAGTTCTGCCCGCGCTGCTTGGTCGGGCGCAGGTCGAGGCGCGCTGCGATCTCCCGAACCTCCGCCGGGCCCAGCAGCCGCGGCGCGGAGGTGTCAGGCATGGCCCCAGCCTAGTGAGCCGGGGCCATGCCTGGGTGCGCGTGTCAGCGCAGGCCGAGCTGGGCCGAGCAGTGCGGCCACTGGCCCCAGCCCGACCGAGCCTGAAGGATCTGGCCGCGCTTGATCTGCTCCTCCCGGCTGTGCTGGTGCGGGAGACCGGAACCGCCGACGGACTGCCAGGTGGAGGGGCTGAACTGGAGGCCGCCGTAGTACCCGTTGCCGGTGTTGGCCGCCCAGTTGCCGCCCGACTCGCACTGGGCGAGGCGGTCCCAGACCGTGCTGCCGCTGGCGTAGTTGGCCGCGGGGGCCTCCTCCTTGGTGCCCACGCGGACCACCTCGGCCCTCGGCGCGCGAAGGACGTCCTGGGCCAGTACGACGCGGCGGACCACGTCGCCGTTGCGCGTCGTGATCCGGTAGGTCACGTCGCGCAGCCCGTCCACGCCCTCGGTCTGCACCTCGGACTCGCCCTCGAACATCGAGTCGTCCTCGATCTCCTTGACCGGCGCCGGGACGACCTCGTCGTCGATGCTGCGCTTCTTGACCTCGATGTCGGTGAACACGATCCGGTCCCCGTCATCGATCACCTTGTCGCGCCCGGGGCGTACGACGTCGTGCTTGTCGAGCTCGACGCCGACCTCGGCCAGGGCCTGCTCGACGGTCAGGGCTGCGACCTCGCGCCTGACCATCCTCTTGCCGGCGAGCTTCAGCCTGAGGGTCTTCGGCGTGACCACCTCGATGGCGGCGCCGTCCCGGCTGATCGTCATGCTGCGGCTCGTCGACAGGCGGGCGTCGCTGTAGAGGCGGCCGATCTGCGCCAGAGCGCCGTCGACGTCGGTCGCGGTCACCCAGTGGGTGCTCTTCTTGCCGTCGACGGTCAGCTCGACCGGACGGGCGAAGCGGACGGCGATCTTGTCGCCCTCGGCGACGGCCTCGTCGAGGTCGGGCTGCACGAGGTCGCGCTCACCGATCTCGATCCCCTCGTCCCGCAGGACGTCTTCGACGGTGTCGCCCATGGTGGTGACGGGGCGCTCGTGGCCGTCGACGGAGACGGTCACCTCGGTGCTCATGGAGGCGTAGCCGTAGGTCACTCCGGAGACCGCCAGCAGGACGGCGGCGATCAGCGCGACGAGCGCGGTCCGGCTCCGGGTCAGCTTGTGGAACAGGGCAGGGTTCGGGTGCGCAAGTCGCACGATTCTCCGATGGTCGTACTCCCCGGGCCTCGGGCGACCAGCTCTGCCCGGACCGCGCGCCACGCATCACGCGTGGACCACCCCCAGGCCCCGAGAGATCCCGATCCGCGGATCTCGACAGGAGCCCGTACCGCGCTCCCGGAGCTGTCGGAATCAACACCCGATCCCGGCCTTCAGTCATCCACCACAACCGACACCCGGCCCAAATGCAACTTCTCGGCGCCCACGCGAGGGGGTGGTGGTGACCCGATTCACCCTCGGTCGGTCACTTCTGTCACACCGGTCACATCACCAGGAGCCACCGAAGGCGTCCTCGGTGTTGGCCTCGAGGGCGGCGCAGAGCGCGGCCAGGTCCTCGTCCCGCTCGGCCGCCATCGTCCGTACGGTGAGCGGCACCAGGTACGACGCGTTCACCTGGCCGCGGTGCGGGTGCGGGGTCAGGTACGGCGCGTCGGTCTCGACCAGGATCCGGTCGGAGGGCGCGACTCGGAGTGCCTCACGCAGCGGCGCGGCGTTCTTGAACGTGACGGTGCCGGCGAAGGAGAGGTAGGCGCCGCGGTCCAGGCACTTGCGGGCGAAGGCAGCGTCGCCGGAGAAGCAGTGCATCACCCAGCGCGCGGGCGGGCCCTCGGCGTCGAGCACCTCGAGCACCTCATCATGGGTGTCGCGGTCGTGGATGACGAGCGTCTTGTCCAGCCGCTTGGCGAGGTCGATGTGCCAGCGGAAGGACTCCACCTGCACGGCCCGGCCCGCCTCACCGGTCCGGAACGCGTCGAGCCCGGTCTCCCCGACGGCACGCACCTTGTCGTGCGCGGCGGCGAGCGCCTCGATCTCCGACCACGCCGCTTCGAGCTCGCCGCGCTCGGCCAGTCGCGGCGCCTCGTTCGGGTGCAGCGCGACGCCCGCGACCAGCTCCGGCCGCTCATCGGCGGCGGCGACCGCCCAGCGGGCGCCGGCGAGGTCGCAGCCGATCTGCACGATCCGGGTCACGCCGACCGAGCCGGCGGCCGCGATCGCCTCGTCGACGTCCCATGGCCCGCCGTCCCGGCCGACGTCGAGGTGACAGTGGTTGTCGACGACCGGGTGCGGAAGGGGCTCCGGGACCGGCGGCAGGTCGAGCTCACTCATCGACGTGGACCACCTGGTAGACCTCCCGCTTGGGCAGACCGGCACGCAGGGCCACGGCCGCGATCGCCTCCTTGCGGCGCATCCCGTCGGCCTCGAGGCCGGCCACGGCCTCCCGCAGACTCCCTGGGTCGGTCGCCATGGTGGCACCGGCGACCGCGCCGGACACCACGAGGGTGACCTCGCCGCGCACTCCCTCGGCGGCCCAGTCGACGAGCTCGGCGAGCGGACCGCGGCGTACCTCCTCGTGGGTCTTGGTGAGCTCCCGGCACACCGCCGCGGCCCGGTCGACGCCGAAGGCGTCGCGCATCGCCTCCAGCGCGGCGACGGTGCGGTGCGGTGCCTCGAAGAAGACCATGGTGCGCTCCTCGGCGGCCAGGTCGGCGAGCCGGCGCGCCCGCTCCCCCGCCTTGCGCGGAAGGAATCCCTCGAAGCAGAACCGGTCGACGGGCAGCCCGGACACGGCGAGCGCTGTCAGCACGGCCGACGGACCCGGCACCGCGGTCACCCGGATGCCGGCGTCGACGCAGGCCGCCACCAGCCGGTAGCCCGGATCGCTCACGCTCGGCATGCCGGCATCGGTCACCAGCACCACCCGTTCGCCACCGACCAGGGCCTCCACGAGCGAGGGCGTGCGGGCAGCCTCGTTGCCCTCGAAGTACGACACGACCCGCCCGGACAGCTCGATCCCGAGGTCGGAGACCAGCCGGCGGAGCCGGCGGGTGTCCTCTGCGGCGATCACGTCGGCGGCGGCAAGCTCCTCAGCGAGCCGAGGTGGTGCGTCCCCCACCTGCCCGATGGGCGTGCCCGCCAGCACCAGCACTCCGCTCACGTGCCGATCATGTCATTCCCCGTAGGCTTCCCGACCGTGACCGCCGTCGAGGACGAGACCCGGAGGCCCGAGCGCCTGGTCGGCCTCGCCACCACGACCTCGGGCAGGCCGGTCCCGCTCGCCGCGGAGCGGGCGGTCAACCCACTGCATCGGTTGGGGCGCCGGGAGAGGCTCTCGGGCTGGCTGTTCCCGCTCGGGGTCACGCTGCTCGCGTTCGGCCTGCGGCTGGTCCACCTCGGCACCCCGAACCGGTTCGCGTTCGACGAGACGTACTACGCCAAGGACGCGTGGTCGCTCCTCAACAACGGGTACGTCCAGACCTACGTCAAGGACGTCGACGGCAACGCCAAGAACGAGATCAACGACGACATCCTCGCCGGCCACACCCACGACGTCTGGACCGGCGATCCCTCGTTGGCGGTCCACCCCGACGTCGGGAAGTGGCTGATCGCCCTCGGCGAGAAGGCGTTCGGGATGGATCCCTTCGGCTGGCGGATCGCGTCGGCGGTCGCCGGGGCCCTGATGGTGCTGGTGATCTGCCGGCTGGTCCGCCGGATGACGGGCTCCACGCTGCTGGGCTGCGTCGCGGGCACCCTGCTCATGCTCGACGGCCTGCACTTCGTGCTGTCCCGGCTGGCCCTCCTCGACATCTTCCTCGCCCTGTTCCTGCTGTGCGCGGTCGCCTGCCTGGTGGCCGACCGGGACTGGCACCGGGCGCGGCTGGCGCGACGCACGGCGAGCTCGGGCAGCTGGGGCCCGCGGATCCTGCTCCGTCCCTGGCTGCTCGCCGCCGGGGTCTGCTTCGGCCTGGCGATCGGCACCAAGTGGACCGCGCTCTACCCGCTCGCCGCGTTCGGCGTGCTCTGCTGGCTGTGGAGCGCGGGCGCCCGCCGCCTGCTCGGCATCCGCTGGGCGGTCGCGAAGGGGGCGCTCGCGGACGGGCTGCCCGCCTTCGTCCACCTCGTCGTGGTAGCCGCGCTCGTCTACATCGCGACCTGGGGTGGCTGGCTCGCGCACGTCCAGCAGTACGAGGAGCACCTCAGCTCCACGCAGTACCGCCAGTACACCGGCCAGGGCCACTGCGCCGAGGACGACGACTCCTTCGTCGCGACCGACCTGGACGAGAACAGGAAATGGCCGACCGCGACGGAGAAGGACGCCAGCGGCATCGGGGAGGCGTGGCAGTCACTGCGCTCGCTCTGGTACTACCACCAGGACGTCTACACCTTCCACACGCACTTCCTGAACTGCTCCGAGCACTTCTACGACTCCAAGCCGTCGAGCTGGCTGCTGGTGAACCGCCCGGTCGGCGTCGCGGTCACCAACGACATCAAGCCGACCGCACCCGGCTGCGACGCGCCCGCGGACAGCCACTGCATCAAGCAGGTGCTGCTGATGCCGACTCCGGTGCTCTGGTGGGGCGGCGTGCTCGCCCTCATGTTCGCGGTCCTGATGTGGCTCGGCGCCCGCGACTGGCGGTACGGCGTCGCCGTGGTCGGCGCGCTCTCGACCTGGCTGCCCTGGCTCCAGTACGACGAGCGGCCGATCTTCCTCTTCTACGCGATCGCGATCCTCCCGTTCACGGTGATCGCGCTGACGCTGACGATCGGCACCCTGATCGGGCCCTCTCGGCTGCCGTCCGCGAGACGGACCGCGGGCGTGGTCGTGGGCGGCGCCTTCGTGATCCTGACCCTGGTGAACTTCGCGTGGTTCTGGCCTATCTTCACCAACCAGATGATCACGCACAGCGAGTGGCTCGACCGGGTCTGGTTCTCACGCTGGGTCTAGCTTCTGACTGCGCGAGCGGGTCTCTGCTGCTCGATGACGCTGCCGCGCCCCTCAGTGGTTGCGCAGCGCCTTGATGAGCTCCCCCTTCCGCATCTTCGAGCGTCCGTCGATCCCGATCTCGGCGGCGCGCTTGCGGAGCTTGTCGACGGACCAGTCGTCGTAGTCGCCGGCCTTGCCGCCGCGGCTGCCGACCTTCTTGCTGCCCTGGGACTTCATCGCGTTGGAGATGCGAGCGGCCTTCTCCTTGCTCGCGCCGTCCTCGCGGAGCTCTTCGTAGACCTCGGGGTTCTTGACACCGGGTCCGTGCTTCTTCGCGGGCATGACTCCTCCTCTGGGACTGGAGACGCCACGGTGCGCTCACCGCGGCGCGAGGCCGATGGCCTCCTCGACCAACGGCTCCTCCTCATCCGCTACCCCAGCAGCGGCAGGAGAGACGCCCCCGACCCGATCCGCACCTCGCCCGCCTCGCGGTCGATCTCCACCTCGGTCCCCAGCTGCACGACCCTCGCGTGCCGGTGCAGCCAGCGCACGACCTCCGCCACGGCGCGCGGCCCCGGCTCACGCCTGCGGTCGTACCCGAGGAGCGCGCCCGGCCGTCCCGGACCGACGACCAGGGCGCCGACCCGCGAGCGCCCGG
>NZ_SSXI01000146.1 GCF_004803405.1 Nocardioides sp.
GCCGCTGCCGCGCGGCGCCGGGGTGCTGACCTCGCTGGTGCGGGCCGACGGCCTGCTCCGCGTGCCGGCCGGGGTGGAGGGGCACCATGCCGGCGAGGAGGTGTCCGTGGAGCTGCTGCGGGCGCTGCCGGAGGTCGAGCGCACCATCGTGGCCATCGGCTCCCACGACCTGGTGCTCGACCTCGCCGCCAGCGCCCTGCGTGCCGCCGACCCCACGCTGAGCCTGGTCTCCACCAACGTCGGGTCGCTCGGTGGCCTGGTGGCCGTGCGCGACGGCCTGTGCCACGTCGCCGGGTCACACCTGCTGCACCCGGCCACCGGCAAGTACACGCTGCCGTACCTCGAGGAGATGATGCCGGGGCGCGACCTGGCGGTGGTCCGCCTCGTCCACCGCGAGCAGGGCCTGATCGTGCCGCCGGGCAACCCGCGAGGCGTCACCGGCCTCGCAGATCTCGCCGGCGGCCGGTTGTCGTACGTGAACCGGCAGCGCGGCGCGGGCACCAGGATGCTGCTCGACCACGAGCTGTCGCGGCTCGGCGTCGACCCGGGAGAGGTGCAGGGGTACGCCCGGGAGGAGCCGACCCACCTCGCCGTCGCGGCAGCCGTGGCCGCCGGCCGGGCTGACTGCGGCCTCGGCATCCTGGCCGCGGCCCGGGCCTTCGGGCTCGACTTCGTCCCGGTGGCCAAGGAACCCTACGACCTGGTGCTCGACGTCGCCACCCTCGACGATCCGTTGCTCGCCCCGTTGTGGGCGCTGCTCGCCGCGCCCGGCTTCCACGACTCCATCGGTGCGTTGGGCGGGTACGACACGACGGAGTCTGGCGCGCGCATTCGGTAGTCTGTACTCTGTATGCATGAGACAGATGGCACAGCTGCCGCACGCGGTCGCGGCCAAGCTGGCGGCCCGCGTCGTGGCCGGTTCGCTCGCTCCCGGCGACCCCGTACCAAGCGTCCGGGCCCTGGCCGACGAGATGGACTGCGCACCAGGCACCGCTGCCCGGGCCCACGCTCTACTGCGCGAGGCGGGTGTCATCGAGGGGCGGCCGCGTTCGACTGCGTTCGTGACCGAGGACGCGCTGGCGCGAGCACTGGCCTTCCGCTCCGCCACCGGCGCCATCCGGCTCGCCGGTAGCGACGACCCCGGTCTCGACTATCTCGTGCGTGCGGTGGGTCCAACGATCCAGCGGTCGCCGAACGGTGCGGGCAGCGTGGCGGGGCTGGCGCAGCTGGCCCGCGGCTCGGTGGACGCCGCGGCCGTGCACCTGCGCGACGACCGCACCGGGGCGGCCAACGACCCCTTCGTGCGTCGCGTGCTCGGTGGTGAGCCCGCCACCGTGGTGCATCTGTGGCGCCGGCAGCAGGGCATCGTCGTTCCGGCCGGGAACCCGTCCGGGATCGGAAGCGTCGAGGACCTGGCGGGTCGGACGCTCGCGTGGCGCTCGCCCGGGACCGGCTCGAGGCTGCTCCTCGACCGGCTCCTCCGCGCGGCCGGAGTGCGGCCGGCAGGAGGTGCCGAGTTCGGCTCGCACCTGGGTGTCGCGGTCGCGGTGTCGACGGGGGCCGCCGATGCGGGGCTGGCCGTGCAGGCATCGGCCGAGGCGATCGGTGCCGACTTCGTGCCCGTGGAGTGGGATGACTTCGAGCTGGCGGTCGCCCCGGAATCGCTCGAGCTGCTGCTGCCGGTGCTCGACGTGCTCGCCAGCACCTCGGTCCAGGAGCGGCTGACAGGCCTCGGTGGCTACGACCTGGCCCGCAGCGGTGAGGTCCGGGTGGCAGCATGACGGCGCGCGCGATGCTCCCGGCGCTCACGGCCGCCTGTGCCTTGCTCGGCGGCGGATGCTCCGTGGCCTCGGATGCCGCCTCCTCCGAGGCCATCCTCGCGACCACCACGAGCACCCAGGACTCCGGCCTGCTCGACGAGCTGCTGCCGGACTTCGAGAAGGAGTTCGGCTGCACGGTCAAGACGGTGGCGGTGGGCTCGGGTGAGGCCCTCGAGCTGGGGGAACGGGGGAACGCCGACGTGCTCCTCGTGCACTCCCCGGGTGCGGAGAGGGAGTTCATGGACGGTGGTCACGGAGTGAGCCGTGAGCCGGTCATGCACAACGACTTCGTGATCGTGGGGCCGGAGGCGGATCCAGCGAATCTCGAGGGTGCCGCCGACGCCGCCGACGCGCTGGTCCGGATCGCCGAGACCGAGTCCTTGTTCGCATCGCGCGGCGACGACTCCGGCACCCACGCGAAGGAGCTCGCTCTCTGGGAGGAGGCCGGCGTCGACGCAGCCGGGGAGTGGTACTTCGAGACCGGTCAGGGGATGGGGCAGACGCTCACCATCGCGGGCCAGAGGTCGGCGTACGCGCTCACCGACCGAGGCACGTTCCTGGCCACCGCGAACCTCGACTCCACGATCACCTTCGAGGGCTCGGGCGACCTCCAGAACTTCTACCACGTGATCGTCGTCGACCGCGGCGAGGAGCCGGTGTCCTGCGCCGAGGAGCTCGCGACGTGGATCCGCGAGCCCGACGTACAAAAGCGGATCGGCGACTTCGGCGTCGAGCAGTACGGCGAGCCGCTGTTCGTGCCCGACGCGGAGGCGGGGGAGGAGTAGTGGTCGACCCGGTCTACGAGGTGCTCGCCCGATCGGCGTTGGTGTCGCTGACGGCGTCCCTCGTGGCGGCCACGATCGGGATACCCCTGGGCACCTGGCTGGCCCTGGCGCGCATCCCCGGCCGGGGCTTCGTGACCGCGCTGGTGAACACCGGGATGGCGGTGCCGACGGTGGTGGTCGGGCTGTTCGTGGCACTGCTGCTGTGGAGAAGCGGCCCCCTGGGTGACCTGGGGCTGATCTACACGGTTCGCGGCATGGTCATTGCCCAGATCCTGATCGCACTGCCGTTGATCACCAGCATCACCATGGCCGCGGTTCAGTTGCTGCCGCCCGAGCTCCCCGGGCACCTGCGGTCCCTGGGCGCCAACCGGTGGCAGGTCGTGGCGCGTATCTGGGTGGAGGCGCGACTGCCGCTGCTGGCCGCGGCGATGGCGGGCTTCGGGCACGCGATCTCCGAGGTGGGGTCGGCCACCATCGTGGGCGGCAACATCCACGGTCACACCCAGGTGATGACCACGGCCATCGTGGAGAACGTCGGCCGTGGCGAGTTCGGCGTGGCCCTCGTCTACGGCGGGGTGCTGCTGTCCCTTGCCTTCGTCGTCAACGGGCTGCTCGCGTCGGTCCAGCAGAGGGGCGGCGCATGGGCGCGGCGCTGACGGTTCGCGACGTGCGCGTCGCCCGCGGAGGGCGGGAGGTGCTCGTTGTCGACCACCTCGACGTGAAGCCGTCCGAGCACCTCTTCGTGCTAGGCCCGAACGGCGCCGGCAAGACCACGCTGCTGCGCCTGCTGGCCGCGGTGACGCGACCCGACCGCGGCGAGGTCGAGGTCGACGGTGTGCCGGTCCGGCGGCTCGGCCTCGCTGAGCGTCGAAGGGTCGGGTACGTGACACAGCGTCCCGCGCTGCTGGGCACAACGGTCCTGTCCAATGTGGAGCTGCCTCTGCGCTGGCGCAAGGTGCCGCGCGCACGACGCCGGACGATGGCGCTCGGGGCACTGGAGCGCCTGCAGGTCGCCCATCTGGCCGAGCGACCGGCACTGGCGCTCTCGGGAGGGGAGCAGCAGCGCGTGAATCTCGCCCGCTCGCTCGCCTGCGACCCCGACCTGCTCCTGCTCGACGAGCCCGCGGCCGGGCTCGATACCGAGGCGCGCGCGATCTTCTTCGCCGACCTCGAGCGTGCGCTGGCCGACCGGGCCGTGACGACCGTGCAGGTCACCCACCGACCCGAGGAGGCGCTGCGGCACGCCGACCGCGTCGTCGTGCTGGTCGACGGCGCCGTACGCCAGGTCGGCACCCCGGAGATGATCAACCGGATGCCCGCGGACGCTGCCGTCGCGACCGTCGTGGGCTACGACAACGTGCTGACGGCACGGATCACGCCTGACGGCGCCGTCCTGGTGGGGGAGTGGCCCACCGGACTGGCCACGGACGGCCTGGGCCCTGGGCCTGCCGTGGTCGCCGCGTTCGCGAACGCCGTCCAGGTCGGGCCGAGCGGCCGAGAGGGGCTGCCCGCGGTGGTGCGCGGCGTCAGTCCCGGCCGGGGCCATCGGGTCGTGCTCCTCGACGGTCGGCTCCCGGGTGGGCTGGTGCCGTTGGTCGCCCATCTCGGCATCGATGCCCCGGCGCCGGCGCCCGGCGAGGCAGTCAGCGTCCGGTTCGACGACGCCCTCAGTGCGATCCTCCGCGGTCGCTGACGCGATCGCGGGTTCCCGGGACGACGCCTTGACCGCTCGACGGCCGCAGCATTGAATACAGCATACAACAACGCATTTCCGCACGGCGAAAGGTGCCCGGTGAACCGTTCCCCGAACCGCGAGGCTTCGCGAGCCTCGGACGCGTTCGAGGTGCCGCCGCGCCTCCGCGCAGACGTGCGACTCCTCGGCGAGACCCTGGGCACGGTGATCCGGGAGCAGGCGGGCGAGTCGGTGTACGCCGACGTCGAGCGACTGCGCGAGCTCACGATCGCCGCATACGCCGGAGACGCCGGAGACGCCGCCTCGTCCAGGGAAGCCGCCGAGCGAGCCGAGCGGCTGATCGCGGACTGGCCGTGGGAGCGCGCCGTGGTGGTGGCCCGGGCGTTCGCCTGCTACTTCCACCTGACGAACCTCGCCGAGGAGCACGATCGGGCGCGATCGCTGTCGGCCTTCGACGCAGCGCACCGCGACTCCGCGATCGGCGCGGCCTTTCAGGAGGCCAGGAGGAGCGACGAGGTCGAGGCCAGGCGTCTGCTCACCACGTTCGAGATCCACCCCGTGCTCACCGCGCACCCCACCGAGGCGCGCCGCCGCGCCGTCGTGGCGGCGTCCCAGCGGATCGCCGAGCTGCTCGTCGAGCGCGATCGCAGCGAGTCCGGAGTCACGGAGTCGTTTCCCCGCCGCCTCACGGAGGCGGTCGATCGTCTCTGGCGCACCGCACTCCGGCGCACCAGTCGACCCACTCCGCTCGACGAGGTGCGCACGTTCATGACGGTGTTCGACGAGACCCTGTTCGGGGTGGTGCCCGAGGTGTACCGCCGGGTCGAGGCGGCCGTGGCCGGTGCCCGCTCCGGCCTCGAGCCCACCGGTGTGCCCGCGTTCCTCCGGCTGGGCTCCTGGGTCGGCGGCGATCGCGACGGCAACCCTTTCGTCACCGCGGAGGTCACCAGGGAAGCGATGGCCATCCAGTCCGAGCACGTGTTGCTCGCCCTGGAGCGGGTGTGCGACCGGGTGGGTCGCGCCCTGACGCTCGACGAGCGGTTCACCCCGCCGAGCAGGGCGGTCAGGGCCGCGATCGCGCTGGCCGGCACCGAGCACCCCCAGCTGATGAAGCAGATCGCGACGCGCTCGCCGGGCGAGCCGCACCGGCAGCTGCTGCTGCTCGCCGCCCAGCGGATCGCGGCGACCCGCACCCGCGACGCCGACCTCGCCTACGCGACCCCCGCCGAGCTCCGGGCCGACCTGCTCTGCGTGCAGGAGTCGCTGGTCGAGGCCGGTGCGCACCGCCAGGCGCACGGCGAGCTCCAGCACCTGATCTGGCAGCTCGACACCTTCGGCTTCCACCTCGCCGAGCTGGAGATCCGCCAGCACTCCCAGGTCCACGCCGCGGCGCTGGCTGAGATCGAGGCGGGCGGCGAGCTCTCCGCCCGCACGGTCGAGGTGATCGACACGCTGTCGTCGATGGCGCAGCTGCAGCGCCGGTACGGTGTCCGCGCCTGCCGACGCTACGTCGTCTCGTTCACGCGCTCCGCCGCCGACGTCGCGGCGGTCTACGATCTGGCGCAGGTGGCCCTCGACGGCGCCGGCATCGAGCTCGACGTCGTGCCGTTGTTCGAGACCGAGCAGGACCTCGAGCGCAGCGTGGACGTCGTCGCCGAGATCGTCGAGCTGCCCGAGGTGCGCCAGCGGCTGGCCGCCTCGGACGGTCGCTTCGAGGTGATGCTCGGCTACTCCGACTCGGCGAAGGACGTCGGCCCGGTCGCCGCGACCCTCGCGCTGCACCGGGCCCAGGCCAGGCTGGTGGCCTGGGCCGAGTCGGCGGGCGTCCGGCTGACGCTGTTCCACGGCCGCGGCGGCGCC
>NZ_SSXI01000057.1 GCF_004803405.1 Nocardioides sp.
AGCTCGGTGAGCAGGGCCTGCTCGAAGCCGTCCAGCGGACGACTGGATGCTCGGGTGGTTGTCATGACGGAACCTCCGGGATGAGCGCAGCCTCCACACTGGCGTGCGGTCGCTGCAGGTGGGACTGGACCAGGCGCCGGCCGCGGTGCAGCCGGACCCGCGCGGTGGCCGGCTTCACCCCCAGCACGGCTGCTGCCTCGGTGATCGACAGGCCGTCGACGGCCACGAGCTCGACGAGGGCACGGTCGCGGGCGGACAACGAGCCCAGGGCGTCATACAGCGCTCGGGTCTCGCGCTCGGCGTCGAGCCGTTCCTCGGCACGGCCGAGCGAGTCGGGGTCGAGCAGTCGCCTCCCCGCGATCCGTCGTACGGCGTCCCGCTGGCGGCTCTGGCGGCGGAACTCCGAGGCGACCACGTTGCGGGCCACTCCGATCAGCCAGCCACCCGGACTGCCCCGGTCCGGCCGGTAGCCGGCGGCGGCGTCGATCGCGGCGAGGAAGACGTCGGCGGCCAGGTCCGCGGCCAGGTGGGGGTCGGCGACGCGACGCGCCACGAACCGCTGCACCGCCTCGACATGCTCGCGGTAGAAGGCCTCGAACGCGTCCGGGTCGGAACCGATCCGGTGCACGTCGGAGGGCTGCTCGGTGGTCATGCTCCTTCCTGGCGGATCGGTGCTCCGACGTTACATCCGGCGTCCGGAGCGCTACCCCTACGATGGCCGGGTGCGGGACCTCCACGCCCTTCCGAAGGCGCACCTCCACCTGCACTTCACCGGTTCCATGCGCCACGGCACCCTCCTCGAGCTGGCCGAGCGGGACCGCATCCACCTCCCCGACGCGCTGGTGAGCGAGTGGCCGCCGCAGCTCACCGCAGCCGACGAGAAGGGCTGGTTCCGCTTCCAGCGGCTCTACGACGTCGCGCGATCCGTGCTCCGCACCGAGGGCGACGTACGACGCCTGGTGCTCGAGGCGGCCGAGGACGACGTCGTCGACGGCGGCCGGTGGCTGGAGATCCAGGTCGATCCCAGCGGCTACGGCGCCCGGTTCGGCGGGATCACGGCGTTCACCGACCTGGTGCTGGACGCGGTCCGCGACGCCTCCGTCCGCACCGGGCTGGGGATCGCGGTCGTGATCGCCGCGAACCGGACCCGGCATCCCCTGGACGCCCGCACCCTGGCCCGCCTCGCTGCGCAGTACGTCGACCGCGGGGTGGTCGGTTTCGGCCTCTCCAACGACGAGCGGCGCGGCCTGACGACCGACTTCGCCGGCGCCTTCGCGATCGCCGAGCGGGCCGGGCTGCTGCTGGCCCCGCACGGCGGCGAGCTCCGTGGCCCCGAGCACATCCGCACCTGCCTCGACTCCCTGCACGCGCACCGGCTGGGCCACGGGGTCCGGGCGGCGGAGGACCCCGAGCTGCTGGCCAGGATCGTCGACGCCGGTGTCGCGCTGGAGGTCTGCCCGGTCTCCAACGTCGCGCTCGGCGTCTACTCCGACCCGTTCTCGGTGCCCCTCCCGACGCTGCTCGACGCGGGCGCGACGGTCGCCCTGGGCGCCGACGACCCGCTGCTGTTCGGGTCGCGGCTCGCCGGGCAGTACGCCACGATGCGCGCCGCCCACGAGCTCACCGACGAGCAGCTCGCCGAGCTCGCGCGGATGTCGTTCCGGGCGAGCCGGGCACCGAAGGACGTGGTCGAGGCCGCGACGGCCGATATCGACGCGTGGCTCGCCGCGCCGGACGAGCCTGCGGCCGACTGACCGATCGGCCCCTCGGGCCGGCTCCGGCTGGAAGACTGCCCGCCATGAGCGAGCAGCCGCCCCTCGTCCCGCCGTCGCAGCCGATGCCCCCGATGCCGCCCTCGCCGCCTGCCTCGGCATGGCCGGGGTTCGAGCCGTACTCGGCCCCGGCGTACGGGGAGGCCAGCAGCGAGGCGCCGGCCGGCCAACAACCCCCGCCGCCGCAGAGCATGCCGGTCCCCTACCGGGTCGCCCCGCAGTACCTCGTCAACCCGGCGGCGCCCACACATCCCCTGGCGATCACCTCGCTGGTGCTCGGCATCGTCGGCCTCGTCGGAGTCATCGGGACCTTCTTCGTCGGGGTGACCCTGATCGCGGGCGTCTGCTCGCCGTTCGCGATCTGGCTCGGGGCGCGCTCGAGGCGGATCATCCGGGAGAACCCGCAGTCCTACGGCGGCGAGGGCGTCGCCCTCGGCGGCCTCGTCACCGGCATCATCGGCCTCGTGCTCGGCGCGCTGGTGCTCCTGGCGATCGTCGCGGTGGTCGGGCTGCTCGTCGTCCTGTTCGCCTCCGCCGAGGCGTGACGACCGCGTCCTAGAGGCTGCAGCCCACCGTCACCGGCTCGTTGACGAGCTCGATCCCGAACTTCTCCTGGACCCCGTCGCGCACCGCGCGCGCCAGCTCCAGCAGCTCGGCGGTCGACGCCCCGCCGCGGTTGGTCAGTGCCAGGGTGTGCTTGGTCGACAGCGACACCCGCGCCCCGTCGAGCCGGTACCCCTTGCGGAACCCGGCCTGCTCGATCAGCCACGCGGCACTGGTCTTCACCATCCCGTCGCCCAGTGGCCAGGACGGCGCCCCCTCCGGTACCCGCGCCGGGTCGACCACCGGGTTGGTGAAGAACGAGCCGGCGCTCCACGTGTCGTGGTCGGTGGGATCGAGCACCATGCCCTTGCTGCGGCGCAGGTCGAGCACCGCCTCCCGCACCTCCACCAGCGGCGCCCGCTGTCCCTGCTCGACGCCGAGGGTCCGGGCGAGCTCGGCGTAGGCGACCGGACCGGACAGGTCACCGGGGTGGAAGTCGAAGGTGACGTCCAGGACCAGGTGGCGTCCTCCCCACGCGTCCAGGCGGTCGGCCTTGAACCGCGAGTGGCGGTAGCCGAACCCGCACTCGCCGGCCGCGAACGTGCGCTGGCCCTTGAGCACCCGGTCCCAGACCCGCACTCGGGCGATCGTCTGCGAGACCTCCTGGCCGTAGGCCCCGACGTTCTGGATCGGGGTGGCCCCGACCGTGCCGGGGATCCCGGACAGCGCCTCGACGCCCGCCCAGCCGTTGGCCACCGCCTGCCCGACGAACGCGTCCCACGACTCGCCGGCGCCGACCGTCACCGAGACCACGCCGCAGCCGTCGGCCTCGACCCTGAGGCCGCCGCCGAGGACGTGGACGACCGTGCCCTCGAGGCCGTCGTCGGCGACCACGACGTTGCTGCCGCCGCCGAGCACGAGCACCGGCTCCCCGGCCGCGTC
>NZ_SSXI01000170.1 GCF_004803405.1 Nocardioides sp.
CGGACGTCGCGGCGCTGGACGCGCTGCTAGCGACGTGGTCGGTCGCGCCGCCGCTCACCGACCGAGCCCGGCGACCGGCGGAGAAGGTCGCGACGAAGGCCGTGCGCAGGCAGGTGGAGCGGGTGCTCGCGGCGACCCACCATCTCGACGACCCGGACCACGTCGACGAGGCGCACGAGGTCCGCAAGGCCGCGCGCCGGCTCCGACACGCCGCCGACGCCGTGAGCCGACCTCCGGCGTCGACCCTGGCGGGCTGGGCGCCCACCGTGGGTGGGCTGGGGCAGCGGATCCAGGGGATGCTCGGGGACCACCGCGACGCGCTGCTGCTGGCCGACCACGTCCGCGAGCACGCGGCCGACGTGGCCGATCCGGCGCCGTACCTCCAGTTGGTGGCCCACGCCGAGCGCGAGGCGCGGCAGGCGATCGGGGGTCTCGTGCAAGCGGTCCTCGAACTCCGAGATGCCCGCCATCCATGAGACGGCCGTCTTGCCATCTGGGACGCCGTGCGACACTTGTTCGACGGCACGACGTGCGACGGCGTACGGTGGTCCCATGCGCCAGCAGCTTCTCGTACGCACCGGACGCGCCGGCTGAGCCACGTCGCCAGACGAAGCCCACCGCGCGTCCACCCCTCGTTGCCCAGCAACCGAGGGGTTTTTTGTTGAGTACGACGGCGGACCACCCCACAGGTCGACACAGAGACAAGGAACGACTCGGATGACTGAGCAGCAGGGCTCGGGCGACACCATCACCGGAGCACAGAGCCTGGTCCGGTCGCTGGAGGCGGCCGGGGTGACCGACATCTTCGGCATTCCGGGCGGCGCGATCCTCCCGGCCTACGACCCGCTCATGGACAGCAGCATCCGCCACATCCTGGTCCGCCACGAGCAGGGCGCCGGCCACGCCGCCCAGGGCTACGCGGCCGCGTCCGGCCGGGTGGGCGTGTGCATGGCGACGTCCGGGCCGGGCGCCACCAACCTGGTCACCCCGCTCGCCGACGCCCACATGGACTCGGTCCCGATGGTCGCCGTCACCGGCCAGGTCGGCGCCGCGATGATCGGCACCGACGCCTTCCAGGAGGCGGACATCCGCGGCATCACGATGCCGATCACCAAGCACAACTTCCTGGTCACCGACCCCGCCGAGATCCCGACCAAGATCGCCGAGGCGTTCCACCTCGCCTCGACCGGCCGTCCCGGTCCGGTCCTCGTCGACGTCGCGAAGTCCGCGCTGCAGGCCAGCACCACCTTCGACTGGCCCCGCGAGCTGAACCTGCCCGGCTACCGCCCGGTGACCCGTCCGCACGCCAAGCAGATCCGCGAGGCGGCACGGCTGCTGCTCGAGTCCCGCAAGCCGGTCCTCTACGTCGGCGGCGGCACGATCCGCTCCGGTGCGTCGAAGGAGCTGATGATCCTCGCGGAGCTGACCGGCATCCCGGTGGTCACCACGCTGATGGCGCGTGGCGCGTTCCCCGACAGCCACCCCCAGCACCTCGGCATGCCGGGCATGCACGGCACGGTCGCGGCCGTGGCCGCGCTGCAGAAGAGCGACCTGATCGTCAGTCTCGGGGCCCGCTTCGACGACCGGGTCACCGGCAACCTCGACTCGTTCGCCCCTGGTGCGAAGGTCATCCACGCCGACATCGACCCCGCGGAGATCGGCAAGAACCGTCACGCCGACGTCCCGATCGTGGGCGACGTGCGCGAGGTGCTGATCGACCTGATCACCACGATCCGCACCGAGTACGACGCCGGCAACTCCGGTGACTACGAGGGCTGGGTGGCCTTCTGTGCCGGGGTCAAGAAGCAGTACCCGCTCGGCTACGAGACGCCGGCGGGCGGCGCGCTCGCGCCGCAGTACGTCATCGAGCGGCTCGGCCTGCTCTCCGGCCCGGAGACGATCTACACCGCGGGTGTCGGCCAGCACCAGATGTGGGCAGCGCACTTCGTCCGCTACGAGCGGCCCAACACCTGGCTCAACTCCGGCGGCCTGGGCACCATGGGCTACGCCGTCCCCGCCGCCATGGGTGCGAAGGTCGCGATGCCCGACCAGACGGTGTGGGCCATCGACGGCGACGGCTGCTTCCAGATGACCAACCAGGAGCTCGCCACCTGCGCGATCAACGACATCCCGATCAAGGTGGCGGTGATCAACAACGAGTCGCTCGGCATGGTCCGCCAGTGGCAGACGCTGTTCTACAACGAGCGCTACTCCAACACCGACCTGCACTCGAAGCGGATCCCCGACTTCGTGAAGCTCGCCGACGCCTACGGCTGCGTCGGCCTCGCCTGCGAGTCGCCCGGGGACGTGGACGCCACCATCCAGAAGGCGATGGAGATCAACGACGTGCCCGTCGTCGTCGACTTCCGGGTGCACCGGGACGCGATGGTGTGGCCGATGGTCGCCGCAGGCACGAGCAACGACGAGATCAAGTACGCGCGCGACCTCGCGCCCCAGTTCGACGAGGACGACCTGTGATCGCAGCGTGCGGGAACCGGAGGATCTGATGGCCAAGCACACCCTGTCCGTCCTGGTCGAGGACAAGCCCGGCGTCCTGGCCCGGATCGCCGGGCTCTTCAGCCGACGCGGCTTCAACATCGAGTCGCTCGCCGTAGGACCGACCGAGCATCCCGAGATCTCGCGGATGACCATCGTCGTCAACGTCGAGTCCTCGCCGCTCGAACAGGTCACCAAGCAGCTGAACAAGCTGGTCGAGGTGATCAAGATCGTCGAGCTCGACCCGAACTCCTCGGTCAACCGGGAGCTGGTCCTGGTCAAGGTCGGCGCCACCGCCGACAACCGCAGCCAGGTCCTCGACGTGGTCCAGCTGTTCCGGGCCAAGGTCATCGACGTCTCCTCGGACGCGATCACGATGCAGATCGTCGGGAACGTCGACAAGATCGGCGACTTCCTGCGGGTGCTCGAGCCGTTCGGGATCCGCGAGCTGGTGCAGTCCGGGATGGTGGCGATCGGCCGTGGCCCGCGGTCCATCTCCGAGCGCAGCAAGCCGATCGCCGTACCCGTCGCGCCGCCCGCCGGCTGACCACGCCAGACTTAGATCCCCACCAACCCGACAACAAGGAGTTGCCACCAGTGGCTGAGATGTTCTACGACGACGACGCCGACCTGTCCCTCATCCAGGGCAAGCACGTCGCGGTCATCGGTTACGGCAGCCAGGGCCACGCCCATGCGCTGAACCTCCGCGACTCCGGCGTGGACGTCCGCGTCGGTCTCCCCGAGGGCTCGAAGAGCCGTCCCAAGGCGCAGGAGGAGGGCCTCCGCGTGGTGACGCCCGCCGAGGCCGTGGAGGAGGCCGACGTCATCGTCGTGCTGGCCCCCGACCAGGTGCAGCGCCACCTCTACAAGGAGTCGATCGAGCCGCACCTCGCCGAGGGCGACACGCTGGTCTTCGGCCACGGCTTCAACATCCGCTTCGGCTACATCCAGCCGCCCGCCGGTGTCGACGTCATCCTCGTCGCCCCCAAGGCTCCGGGCCACACCGTGCGGCGCGAGTACATCGCCGGCCGTGGCATCCCGGACATCATCGCGGTCGAGCAGGACGCCTCCGGTCAGGCGTGGGACATCGCGAAGTCCTACGCGAAGGCGATCGGCGGCACCCGCGCCGGCGTCATCAAGACCACCTTCACCGAGGAGACCGAGACCGATCTGTTCGGCGAGCAGGCGGTCCTCTGCGGCGGCATGTCCCACCTCGTGCAGGCGGGCTTCGAGACCCTCACCGAGGCGGGCTACCAGCCGGAGATCGCCTACTTCGAGGTGCTCCACGAGCTCAAGCTGATCGTCGACCTGATGTGGGAGGGCGGCATCGCCAAGCAGCGCTGGTCGATCTCCGACACCGCGGAGTACGGCGACTACGTCTCCGGTCCCCGCGTGGTGACCCCGGAGGTCAAGGAGTCGATGAAGGCGGTCCTCGCCGACATCCAGAGCGGCGCGTTCGCCCAGCGGTTCATCGACGACCAGGACAACGGCGCCACCGAGTTCCTCAAGCTCCGCGAGCAGGAGGCCGGCCACCCGATCGAGGCGACCGGCAAGACGCTGCGCGCGCAGTTCGCCTGGAAGCAGGCCGACGACGACTACACCGAGGGCTCGGCCGCGCGCTGACCTGACGCGGAACGCCCCCGGCCTGCACCAGGCCGGGGGCGCTTCTGCGTCCAGGGGCTAGGCGCTCAGCGCCAGCAGCACGGCGCCGCCGCCGACCATCGCCACGCCCACCCACTGCAGCCCGGAGAGCCGCTCGCCCAGCAGGGTGACGCCGAACAGGGCGACGAGCACCACGCTCAGCTTGTCGACCGGCGCCACCAGCGACGCCTCGCCGATCTTCAGCGCGCGGAAGTAGCAGATCCAGGAGGCGCCGGTCGCCAGGCCGGAGAGCACCAGGAAGACCCACGTCCTGACGCTCAGCTCGCCGGGCGAGTGCAGCTTGCCCAGCGCCAGCAGGATCATCCCGAGCGTGGCGAGGATGACGACGGTGCGAATGAACGTGGCCACGTCGGAGTCGACGTCGCGGACGCCCACCTTCGCGAAGATCGCCGTCAGCGCGGCGAACGCGGCCGACAGCAGCGCCCAGAACCACCAAGCCGAGGTCAGGTCCACGATCCGTCCTTCCGAGCGCACGACGTCGTACGTCCCGCAGGCATGGGGCCTGCGGGACGTACGACGGTAGCGGGTCCGCGGGTTGCTGCTACTTGACCTCGGACCGCATCACCAGGCGCAGGCCGATGGCGAACGGCAGGCCGATCCAGATCAGCGAGGTGACGGCGAGCTGGGTCCACTCCTGACCGGTCAGCGTGCTGTCGAACAGCAGGAACCGGGTCTGGTTGATGTCGAACCATCCGGCGTTGTCCGCCCACCACTCCTGGGAGGCGGCGAGTGCGCCGGACAGTCCGGGCAGGACGAGGTTCACCACGAAGTACCCCACGATGGCGGCGGGAGAGCTGCGCATCAGCAGGCCCAGGGCGAAGCCCAGCAGCATGCCGAGCTCGTTGGCCAGGACGATCTGCGCGAACGTGCTGGCCGCGATGTCCCAGACCGGGTCGTCCCCGGTGATGGCCGCGTTCACCAGGTTGCCCAGTGCGCCGACGCCGAGCGCGATCAGCATGGAGACGACGCCGACCATGAGCACGTTGACCAGCTTGGCCAAGATCACGCGACCTCGGCCGGGCACCAGGGTGAACGTGGTCAACGCGGTGCGCTGGCTCCACTCGCTGGTGACCGCCAGCACTCCGATGATCGGCAGCACGATCGACATCGGGCTGCCGACCGACGCGGCGAACGAGTCGAACGTCAGGCTGCCCCGGTCTCCGAGGGTGACCGTCACGACGGTGGCGATGGCGGAGGCGATGACGATGCTGGCCATCAGCCAGAAGCCGGAGCGGGTGTCGAACATCTTGCGCAGCTCGACCTCCAGCACCCGGCGGAACGGGATCGGCGCGGGCGTGGGTCGGGTCCGGGCACTGGCGGCGGGAACGGCGTCGAGGGTGGTGGCGGTCATGCCACGGCTCCTTCCAACTCGATGGCACTGTCGCGCTGGCTCTCAGCGGTCAACGCGAGGAACATCTCCTCCAGGCCGGCACCGTCGGCCGGCCGGAGCTCGATCAGGGGGATGCCGGCCTCGAACGCGACCCGGCCCACGTGGGCGAGGTCGGCCTCGGCGAGCACGGCGCCGCCGGTGGTCGCGGTGGCGGTGATGCCGTCGGCGTGCAGCGCGGCGGCGAGCGTGGGGCCGTGCGCGGCACGGACCAGGGTCCCGGCGCCGGCGAGCAGCTCGTCCTTGGTGCCGTGCGCGACGATCCGGCCGTTGCCGATCACGACGAGGTCGTCGGCGATGACCTCGATCTCGTGGAGCAGATGCGACGACAGGAGCACCGTGCCGCCGTCGTCGGCGAACCCGCGGAGCAGGTCGCGCATCCACCGGATGCCGGCAGGGTCGAGGCCGTTGGCCGGCTCGTCGAGGATCAGCACCTCCGGGTCACCCAGCAGGGCGGTGGCGATACCGAGGCGCTGGCGCATGCCGAGGGAGTAGTTGCGGACCCGGCGGCCGGCCTCCTCCGGCGTCAGGCTGACCCTCTCCAGCATCGCGTCGACGCGGGTGCGCGGAAGGCCCATGGTCCTGGCGGCGATGGTCAGGATCTCCCGGCCGGTGCGCCCTGCGTGCTGCGCGGACGCGTCCAGCAGGACGCCGACCTCGCGGCCGGGGTCGGGGAGGTCGGCGAACCGGTGGCCCAGGATCCGCGCGTCGCCCGAACCCGGGTCGGTGAGTCCGACCATGATCCGCATGGTGGTCGACTTGCCGGCACCGTTGGGACCGAGGAAGCCGGTGACCCGTCCCGGGTGCGCGGTGAACGACACGTCGTCGACGGCGGTGAACCCGCCGTACTTCTTGGTGAGGGAGTGGACTGTGATCATGGTCCGAAGCCTGTCGGCAGCGGGCGTCTCGTGGCTTCCGGCACAACCCTTGACCCGTCCCTGGTCCGACCCTGAGACCGCTCAGGGGAGGGCCGGGAAGCAACCGGGGGCGCGTGGCGTTGGGCTCCCCGTGCGTATCGAGATATGGGCCGACGTCGTGTGTCCGTGGTGCTACATCGGGAAGCGGCGCCTGGAGCGCGCCCTGGAGGGCTTCGAGCACCGTGACCAGGTCGAGGTTGTCTACCGCTCCTACGAGCTCGACCCGTTCGCGCCTGAGGTCGGTACCGAGACCACGGTGCAGGTGCTCGGCCGCAAGTTCGGCGCCGACGAGGCCGGCACCCGGTCGATGATGGCGCGGGCCGACGAGGTCGCCGCCGCCGAGGGTCTGCAGTTCGCGCACGCCGAGGCGATCCACGCCCGGACCCTGACCGCGCACCGGCTGCTGCACCTCGCCAAGGAGAGGGACCTCCAGCACGAGCTGCTCGAGGAGCTGCTCGCCGCTTACTTCACCCGCGCCGAGTCGCTGGGCGACCATGACGTGCTCCGCCGAGCGGCCGCGGCAACGGGTCTCGACGCCGCAGAGGTGGACCGGGTCTTGGCCGGCAGCGACTACCGGGACGCGGTGCTGGAGGACGTGGCCCAGGCCCGCGCCTACGGCTCCTCGGGAGTGCCGTTCTACGTCGTCGACGGCCGCTTCGGCATCTCCGGCGCGCAGCCGACCGAGCTGTTCGCGCAGGCACTCGAGCAGGCCTGGTCGACCCGGGAGGGCTGAGGTCCCGGTAGCGACCCCGGACTCGGCGCTGGACTCAGGGGAGCAGCAGCACGACCGTCTCGGCGACGCAGGCGGGCTTCTGCTCGTCCTCGATCTCCACCGTGTGCCGCACCACCAGCTGCTTGCCCTTCGGGATGTCGCTGACCTCGGCGAGGTGCACGTGCAGCCGGATCCGTCGGCCGACCAGCAGCGGGTTGGGGAAGCGCACCTTGTTCAGGCCGTAGTTGAGCTTGGCGCCGGGCGTGCGCAGCGTGAACACCTGGCTCCCCAGCCACGGCAGCAGGGACAGCGTCAGGTAGCCGTGGGCGATGGTGCCGCCGAACGGTCCCTGCTTCGCCCGCTCGAGGTCCACGTGGATCCACTGGTGGTCGCCGGTCGCGTCGGCGAACTGGTTGACCCGCCGCTGGTCGATCGTGACCCAGTCGCTGGTGCCGAGGTCGGTGCCGGCGGCCTCGGCGACCTCCTCGAACGTGGTGAAGACCCGCATGCCTGACTCCTTGGTCGCGTGAGGAAAGGTCCGGTGGTCGACCCTAGCGATCCCGGCCGGCCGGCGGCAGTCGCGACTCAACGGCGGACGGCCAGGAGCGGCATCGCCGCGACCGCCAGCATCGCGGCGCCCAGCACCACCGGAGGTACGACGACCCGATCCGCGGCGGCCACCGCGACCAGCCACAGGGCGGTCGTGGCGGCGAGGACGAGCACGGTCCCGCGCGCGGTG
>NZ_SSXI01000145.1 GCF_004803405.1 Nocardioides sp.
ACGTCGGCCAGCTCCGGGCGTCGGATGAGCTGTCGCAGCGCCGCGAGCGCGCCGGCGGTCGCGGCCGGCGCCAGCGCGGTGTCGAAGATGAACGGGCGGGCCCGGTTGACCAGGTGCTCCCGCAGCGCGACCGACCCGAGCACCGCACCGCCCTGTGCACCCAGCGACTTCGACAGCGTCGCGGTCACCACGACATGGGGCAGTCCGGCGAGCTCGAGCGACGCGACGAGTCCCGGCCCGTGCACCCCCAGCCCGTGCGCCTCGTCGACGATCAGCAGGGCGTCGTACTCCAGGCAGAGGGAGGCCAGCTTGCGGAGCGGCGCCGCGTCGCCGAGGACGGAGTAGACCGACTCCACGAGGACCATGGCCCGCTCTCCGGCGGCGGCCGCGGCCTCGAGCCCGGTGACCACCGCGCCGATGTCGCTGTGGGGGACCACCGTCAGCTGGGCCCGAGAGAGCCGTACGGCGTCGACGAGCGAGGCGTGGATGTGCGCATCCGACAGCACGTGCGTGGTCCGGTCGGCCAGCGCGGTCACCACGGCGAGGTTCGCCTGGTAGCCGGTCGAGAGCACGAGCGCGGCCGGCTGCCCGAGGTACTCGGCGAGCTCCGACTCCAGCTCCGCGTGCAGGTCCAGCGTGCCCGTCACCAGCCGCGATGACGCGGCGCCCGCCCCCCAGGCGAGCGCCGCGTCGGCCGCAGCGCGCGTGACGGCCGGGTCACGCGCGAGTCCGAGGTAGTCGTTGCCGGCGAGGTCGATGGTCGGGTCGTCCACCGGGCGCGACCGCAGTCGCCGGGTGAGCCCGGCCCGGTCCCGGGCCTCGGCCTGCGCCGTCAGCCAGTCGCTCCACTGCGTCATCCGACCTCCACCGCCGCCCGCATCCCGGCGACCAGCAGGTCGAGCTGGTCCTCGGAGATGACGTAGGGCGGCATCGCGTAGACCAGGTCGCGGAACGGGCGCAGCCACACTCCCGCCTCCACCGCGGCGTCGGTCGCCGCCACGACGTCCACCGCATGGTCGAGCTGTACGACGCCGACCGCGCCGAGAGTCCTGACGTCGGTCACGCCCGGGAGGTCCCGCAGGGGAGCGAGCCCTGCGGCCAGGCGCGCGCCGATCCGACGGACCTCGCCCCGCCAGTCCTGCGACAGCAGGAGGTCGATCGACGCGCTCGCGACCGCGCAGGCCAGCGGGTTGCCCATGAAGGTGGGCCCGTGCATGAGCACACCGGAGTCGCTCGCGGAGATGCCGCGGGCGACGGTATCCGTGGTCAGGACGGCGGCCATCGACAGGTAACCACCGGTGAGCGCCTTGCCCACGCAGAGGATGTCGGGGGAGACGAGCTCGCTGACGAACAGGTGACCGGTGCGACCGAACCCGGTCGCGATCTCGTCGAAGACCAGCACCAGTCGGTGCTCGTCGGCGACCTCGCGGAGGACCCGCAGGCACGCCTCGGGATAGGGGTGCATGCCGCCCGCGCCCTGGAGGAGCGGCTCCACGATCACCCCGGCGAGCTCGTGCGCGTGCGCGGCCGCCAGCCGACGGAGCTCCCGGGCCCAGGCCTCGATCGCCGCCTCGGACGCGTCGCGCGGTGGCGGCTGGGGACCGAACACCTGCTGGGGAAGGAGCTCGCGCCACATCGAGTGCATGCCGCCCACGGGGTCGGTCACGGACATGCAGTCGAACGTGTCGCCGTGGTAGCCCCCGAGGACCGTGAGCATCCGGGTTCGCTCGGGGTGCCCGACGCCGCGCTGGTACTGCAGCACCATCTTGAGCGCGACCTCCACGCTCACCGACCCGGAGTCGGCGAGGAAGACGCGCTCGAGCGGCGGCGGTGTGATCTCGACCAGCCGGCGGCCGAGCTCGACGGCCGGCTCGTGGGTCAGGCCGCCGAACATCACGTGGCTCATCCGGGACGCCTGCTCGGTGAGGGCTGCGGTGAGCGCGGGGTGGTTGTAGCCGTGGATCGCGGCCCACCAGGACGACATCCCGTCCACGACCTCGCGACCGTCCCCGAGCGTCAGTACGGCGCCCGCCGCGCCGGTCACGAGCCGCACCGGCCCCGGCTCGGTCATCGAGGCGTAGGGATGCCAGAGGTGCTCGCGGTCGAACGCGAGCAGGTCGGTGGCTGCGGTGACGGTCATGCCTGGGTCACGCGTTGGCCGGGACCTCGGTGCCCGCGCCGCGGCGGCGGATCGACGGCTCGCCGCTGTCGCCGGCGAACTCGTCCTCCGCGCCGAGGATGACGAACCCGTTGTCCCGGATCATCGCGATATCCGCCTTGGCGTCCTGGCCCTCGGAGGTGAGGTAGTCACCGAGGAAGATCGAGTTCGCGACCTGCAGGGCGATCGCCTGCAGTGAGCGCAAATGCATCTCACGACCGCCCGCGATCCGGATCTCCCGGTCCGGGCAGACGAACCGTGCCATCACAAGGATCTTCAGGCAGCGGATCGGTGAGAGCTCCCAGGTGTTCTCGAACGGGGTGCCGTCGAACGGCATCAGGAAGTTCACCGGGATCGAGTCCGAGTCGAGCTCCTTGAGCGCGAACAGGGCCTCGACCAGCTGCTCGTCGGTCTCGCCGAGGCCCGCGATCAGCCCCGAGCAGGGGGAGAGACCGGCGTCCTTGACCTTGCCGATGGTGTCCACGCGGTCGCCGTAGGTGTGGGTCTGGACGATGTTGTCGTGATTGGACTCGGCGGTGTTGATGTTGTGGTTGTAGGCGTCCACGCCGGCCGCCTTGAGCCGCTCGGCCTGGCCGTCCTTGAGCAGGCCCAGGCACGCGCAGACCTCGACCTCGGGGTACTCCTCCTTGAGTGCCTCGGTCATCTCCGCGACCTTGTCGATGTCACGGTTCGAGGGCCCGCGGCCGGAGGAGACCATGCAGACTCGGGTCGCACCACCGCGCAAGCCGGCACCCGCCTGCTGGAGCGTCTCGTCCGTGGAGAGCCAGGAGTACTTCAGGATCGGCGCGTCCGAGCCGAGCGCTTGGGAGCAGTAGTTGCAGTTCTCGGGGCACAGGCCGGACTTGAGGTTGACCAGATAGTTGACCTTCACCGTGTTGCCGAAGTGCTCCCGGCGCAGCCGCCCGGCCGCTGCGACCAGCGGCATCAGCTCGGCGTCGGGGGCCTGGAGCACGGCCAGTGCGTCGGCCTCGGTGGCCTGGCCGCCGGCGAGGATGCGGGTCGCGATCTGGTCGAACTCGGTCGTCATGGAGGCTCCTTGGGACGGCGCGCATCGTGTTACCTGAACGGTGTTCAGGAGGGAGGGTACACGTCCGGAACGTCAGCTGAGCAGCTCGTCCATGCAGGTCTCTAGGGCGTCGAGGTCGAGCGTGCTGATGCCGGATTCCCGACAACGCGCGGCTGCCTCGGCCTTTGTGAGCGGATCACGATGCAACGCGCTGCTCCGCCCCGCGGTCGGACTGGGGCGCTCGGACTTCTCTTCGGTCGGAGGATCGGCGGATTCCGTCGCGGACGCCGTCGCCGAGTTCGTCGCGGATCCCGTCGCCGAATCCGTCGCGGATCCCGTCGCGGGCTCGATCGGGTGCTCCGTCGACGAACCGTCCGTCGACGCGCGGCCCTCGTCGACCGCGTCGGAACCTCGGATCCGTCCCACGACGTCCGGTGACGCGGTCTTCGAGGCCGGGGGCCACGCCGACGGGAGAGTCCCGTGCTCCACGACGTGGGGAGGGGCGGCCTCATCCTCGGCCCGACCGGCGGCCGAACGTGAAACGGCGGGTGAGCGTGAAGCGGCAGCCGAACCAGAAGCGGCAGGTGAAGCTGAAGCGGCGGGTGAGCCCGAACCGGCAGGTGACGCCGGCGGCACGGGGCCGTCGTCGCCGCTGAACGCCAGTGTGGCGGCCGAGGCCACGGACAGGATCGCCAAAGGCAGCAGGGCGAGGACCTTCTCACGCGGGCCGAGCGCGGTCAGGACGCCCTGACGGCCGGCTCCGTCTGCCACGGGGCGCCCCGCCACTGTTCCCCCGCCAGCGCGCGCGGGCGACGCTCTGGGTGCCTCGGGCGTCGCCTTCCGGGCGCCCGGCACTGTCCTGCGCAAGCCGGTGATGGTTCGACGCCGGCCGGCAGCGTAACCAGCGCTGTGACGTCCCTTCGACATGAGCGGTACCTCCAAGTCGGTCGGTCATCTGAAATCGCCGCACCGAGATGGCCTAGACAGGTCTAGACAGGCTGCGTCACTATGCCACGGGGGTGATGCCGGCACACCGTCAGATCCACCAGTCGGACGCGCAAAGCATCAAAGCTCCCTCACACCGCACCAACGGAGGGCGGCGCTTCCATCGGGATCAGTCGTCGCCGATGCCGCGGGCGTGGAGGGCGTCGCCGGTGGCCCGCGCGTGGGCGACGACCCGGATCACCAGGGGAGTCAGGTAGGCCCGCGGGTTCCGCTCGAGGCCGCGGGCGCGGGCGGCGTCGCGGGTCTCGGCGGCGATCTCGAGGGTGAGCGGGATCCCGCGGATCATCAGCGAGAACGCCAGCGCCACGAGGTCGGGCCGCACGCCGAACCGGCGGAGGGGCTTGAGCCAGCGGGTGACGGCGTCGATCATCCGCTCCACCGAGGTGGTCGTCGTGAAGACGGTTGCGAGCAGCACCAGCGCCACCAGTGCGCCGACGACCACGAACGCGTGCTCCCAGCCCCGCTGCCACACCTGCCATGCCGCCAGCAGGCTCATCGCGACGAGCACCCCACGCAGCGCGCGCGCCGCCCGGGCCAGGCGCACCCGTGCCGCGAGGGAGAACGCCACGGCCAGCACGAGCAGTCCGCCGGTGGTCCACGGGCCGCGGAACGCCACGGCGACGATGCTCAGTCCGACCAGCCCGAGCAGCTTCGTGCCGACGGGGAGTCGGTGCAGCACGGTCGTGCCTGGCTGGTACTCGCCGACCGGGCTCACAGCCATGGCAGCAACCTCAACCCACCATGGCGCGGTAGTGGGCGACCACCCCGGCGGGTGCGCCATCCGCCACGACCGTGCCCTCGTCGATCAGGATCGCTCGGTCGCACCGCAGGGCGAGGTCGAGGTCGTGCGTCGCGAGCACGAGCTGCTGCGGCAGCCCGAAGAGCAGGTCCCCGATCTTCTGCGCGTTGCGCAGGTCGAGCAGCGTGGTCGGCTCGTCGGCCACCAGGATGGCGGGGTCGGTCGCCAGCACGCCCGCCAGCGCCAGCAGCTGTCGCTGGCCGCCGGACAGTGTGTGCACACTGCGGTCCGCCAGCTCGGACAGGCCGTAGGACTCGAGTACGGCGAGCGCCGCGGCCGCCCGATCGTGCCGGTCCTTCACGTGGTGTCGCAGCGAGAGTCCGACGTCCTCGGCGACCGTCGGCATCACCAGTTGCGCGGTCGGGTCGGTGAAGACGAAGCCCACGCGGCGTCGTACCTCTCGGCCCTTCCTGCTCACGTCGAGGCCGTCGACGACGACGCGACCCGCGGTCGGCTCGACCAGCCCGTTCACCAGTCTCGCGAGCGTGGACTTCCCGGAGCCGTTGGGCCCGATCAGGGCGATCCGCTGCTCCGTCAGGTCCAGGGTCGTCTCCTGCAGGACGGTGACCTCGGGCACCGGGCCGCCGGGGGTGTCGGCCCGGACGACGACCTGGTCGAGCTCGATCCGGCTCACGCGGAGTCCGCGGCGGGCTCCTCCGCGCGCTCGACCGCGGCGTCGCCACGCGAGCGCCGCCCCGCCAGGTCCGGGAACGCGCGGTGCACAGCGGTCGCCACCAGCGCCATCACGACGTTCTTCGCGATGTCGCCGGGGAAGTAGGCGGTGTCGAAGATGAACGCGTCCTTGAGGCTCAGGTCCGCGCGCCACGCGAGGTTCAGCGGCCCCAGGGTGTGGATGAAGAGGAAGCTGCTGAGCAGGCCCGCCGTGAACACCAGCGTGAACTGCGTGGCGCGATCCCGGTTGCGGTAGACCAGGTAGCCGCACAGCGCCGCCGCGAGCGGGAAGGCGACCAGGTAGCCCGCGGTCACGCCGCTGTAGTGGGACGCACCGGACGCGCCGCCGGAGTAGATGGGCAGTACCAGCCCGGCCACGAGGTAGAGGACGACGGTCAGGAACCCGCGGACCGGGCCGAGCACGGCTCCCGCGAGCAGCACGCCGAACGTCTGGAGCGAGTAGGGGACGCCGATGCCGGTCTTGATGTCCGGCAGGATGGCGCAGACGGCGATGAGGGCGGCGAAGCCGGCGATCAGTGCGACGTCGGTCGTGGGGGTACGACGATTCATGGGTCACTCTCACAAGGGATGGACGCCGGGCCTGGCGCTTGGTGAACGGTGTTCAGGTTAGGGTCGCTGAGAGACAGAGGTCAAAGTGAGCGGAGTGCAGGTGCGGTACAGGCGGGCCGATGTGGTCGACCGGGCGATCGCCGTGCTCGACGAGCACGGCCTCGACGCGCTCTCCATGCGCAAGCTCGCCGCCGACCTCGGCGTCCAGCCCAGTGCGCTCTACCACCACTTCGCCAACAAGGACGCCCTGCTCGCGGCTGTCGCGGACGAGCTGCTCGCGCGCGGCCGCCGCGCGACCGAGGTCGTCACCTGGGAGGCGGAACTGCGGCTGGCCTGCGTCGAGCTGCGGGACGCCATGCTGGCGTGCCGTGACGGCGCCGCGCTCGTCGCGCTCGTGCACGCGCTCGGCATCGGGGCGCAGGAGCCCCTCGGGAGGATGTACGACGCCCTGGCGCGCGCCGGAGCCGACGAGCATCTGGCCCGGATCGGCGCCCGTACCCTCGTGCACTTCGTGTTCGGCCACGTGGCCGACGAGCAGCTGCAGCGACAGGCGCGCGGGGACGCGTCCGCGTCAGCCGAGGGCGGCGACTTCCATCTCGGCCTGAGCCTGGTGCTCGACGGGCTGCGCCAGCGCCTCGGGGACTGACCCTCCAGGGCGCCGCAGCCGAGCCTTCGCCGCTGGTTATCGTGGACGAAACACGGAGGAGGCACTGTGGAGGACATGGCCCAGGTAACCCAGAAGCCGGTGACCGTCGTTCTGTTCGGCGCCACAGGCGATCTCTCCCGCCGGAAGTTGCTGCCCGGGCTCCTCCACCTGTTCGAGAGCGGACTGCTCCGCGACCTCCAGGTCATCGGCACCTCGCTCGACGAGCACACCACCGACTCCTTCGTGTCGTTCGCGCACGAGGCGGTCAAGGAGTTCTCGGGCAACGACGGCGACATGCAGGCCTGGCCCGAGTTCTCCAAGCGGCTCCACTGGGCGCCGGGCTCCGAGGGTCCGGCCGGCCTGCGCGCGGCGGTGGAGAAGGCCGAGGCCGAACGGGATGGCGACAAGATCCGACTCCACTACCTGAGCGTGCCGCCGAAGGCCGCGCTGTCGGTGGTCAGGACGCTCGACGAGGCCGACCTCGCCAAGGGCAGCCGGATCATCATGGAGAAGCCGTTCGGCGTCGACCTGGCGACCGCGAAGGACCTCAACCACAAGCTGCACCGGGTCTTCGACGAGTCGCAGATCTACCGGATCGACCACTTCCTCGGGAAGGAGGCGGCCCAGAACATCCTCGCGTTCCGGTTCGCCAACGGCCTGTTCGAGCCGATCTGGCACCGCAACAACATCGACCACATCCAGATCGACATCCCCGAAGAGCTCGGTCTCGAGCAACGAGCAGACTTCTACGAGTCGACCGGCGCGTACAAGGACATGGTGGTCACCCACCTGTTCCAGGTCCTCGCGTTCACAGCGATGGAGCCGCCCACGTCCCTGGCTCCCGACGCGATTCGGGAGGAGAAGAACAAGGTCTTCCGCTCGATGCTGCCGATCGAGCCGGCCAACGTCGTCCGCGGTCAGTACCAGGGCTACCGCAACATCGACGGCGTCGCGCCCGAATCGGAGACCGAGACCTTCATCGCGCTCAAGTGCTTCATCGACAACTGGCGGTGGGCCGGGGTCCCGTTCTATCTCCGGACCGGCAAGCGGATGGCCGAAGGAGCGCGGATCATCTCGATCGCGTTCAAGGAACCCCCGAGGTCGATGTTCCCGGAGCGGTCCGGAGTCGGCGACCACGGTCCCGACCACCTCACCTTCGACCTGGCCGACAAGGCGAAGATGTCCCTGTCGTTCTACGGGAAGCGCCCCGGTCCGGGCATGAAGCTCGACAAGCTCTCGATGCAGTTCTCGATGACCGACACCACGTGGGCCGGCTCGGTGCTGGAGGCCTACGAGCGGTTGATCTACGACGCGGCCCGTGGCGACCAGACCCTGTTCACCTCCGCTGAGGGCATCGAGCGGCTGTGGGAGGTCTCCGAACCGCTGCTGGACAGCCCGCCGGTGGTGCGGCCCTATCGCCAGGGCAGCTGGGGCCCCAACCAGATCCACCAGCTGATCGCGCCGTACGCGTGGCGGCTGCCGTTCGAGCGGCAGTGGCGCAACCCCAACGCGCTGGGCGGCTAGTCGAATATTTTCCGCAGAATGCGGCTTTTCTGAGCGCTTCTGTGACCAGATCTGCCCGCATCGGTCACAATCGGTGCATGGATGCCCGGCAGGCCGAACTGCTCCGGTCGATCGACCCAGCCACGCTTGGTCGGCGACTGCGTGCTGCACGGGTCGCGAAGGGCTTGACCCAGACCGAGCTCGCGGGCAGGGACGTCTCCGTCGGGTACGTCTCCCGCATCGAGTCGGGCAATCGCCGCCCCAACGGCAAGGTGCTGGCGGAGCTCGCTTCCCGACTCGGCACGCCGGTCGAGCAGCTGCTGGTCGGAGCCGCTCCTCGCGAACTCGACGAGATCCGTCTCGCGCTCGACTTCGCCGAGCTGTCGCTGGAGTCCGGGCAGCCGATCGAGGCCGAGGTCCGCTCCGCCGAGGTGCTGGCCCGTGTCGAGGCGGCGTCGCTGGAGGACATGGTCGACCGCGCCCGCCTCCTGCACGCCCGCGCGCTCGAGGCGTTGGGCCGGCTGGACGACTCGATCCTCGAACTGGAGGCGCTGATCGGGCTCACCAGGAGCGCCCTGGTCGAGGTCCGGGCAGGCGTCGCCCTCAGTCGCTGCTATCGGGAGTCAGGCGACCTGACCCGGGCCATCGAGGCCGGCGAACGGATCCTCGGCCGCCTGGCCGGCACCCCTCTCGAGCGCACCGACGAGTCCGTACAGCTCGCGGTGACCGTCGCCGCCGCCTACTTCGAGCGTGGGGACTCCGGCCACGCCGTGCGGGTGTGCCGGGCCGCGATGGCCAAGGCAGAGGCGCTCGAGTCCTCGACGGCACGCGCCTCGGCGTACTGGAACGCCAGCATGATGGAGGCCGACCGCGGCGCCGTCGGCGACGCAGTGGCGCTCGCGGAGCGTGCTCTGGCCCTGCTGGCCGAAGGGCGCGACGCCCGGAACCTCGCTCGCCTGCGCAGCCAACTCGGAGCGATGCAGCTCAGTCTGGACCCGCCCGAAGTGACGGAGGCGCAGCGGAACCTCGACCGGGCCGCCGAGGATCTCGCGTGGTCGAGCGCGTCCCCGGTCGACGTTGCGCGCAACGACCTGGCCCGGGCGCGAGCGTTCCTGATCTCCGGCGACCTTGCGGCCGCCGCTGAGCTGAGCCAGCGGGTGGAAGCTGCGATGAGCGACCAGGCTCCGCTGCTGCGAGGCGAGGCGCTCTCCCTGAACGCACAGATCTTGATGGCGCAGGGCGACGTGACTCGTGCCGCGTCGTGCCTTCGGCAAGCAGTGCTCGCGATGACCGGGGTGGGCGCAGATCGCTCGGCCGCCCAGCAGTGGTTCGAGCTGGCGGACCTGCTCGACGGTGTCGGGCTCGCCGACGCCTCGCGAGACGCCTACCGCAACGCGGCGGCGTCCGCGGGAGTACGGGCCCGGACGGGCACCCTGGTCGACGTACGGCTGAACGAGCCGGTCCGCACGTCGTGACCTCGAACCTCGATCAGGTCTGATCGAGGATCAGCAGCACCAGCCGCCCGTTTTGGTGGACTGGGGGCCTCCTGCCTCAGCGGGGGCAACGCTGCCCATGGTGGCCACGAGCGCGATGGCGATGGCGACGACGATCCTCTTGATGTTGAGCATGGTTTTCTCCTCTGGTCGGTCTCTGACTAGAAGTATTCGCAAAAACCCCACGGAATGTGACTCAATGGGTATTATTCAGGCAAATAGGACGAGTCAATGTCCCTGACTCGTCCCGAGAAGAAGCGCTAGCGGCCGTCATCCCCGGATATCCGCAAAACGCAAAGCGCAGGTCCCCACCCTGCGGGTCAAGACCTCCCGATCTCGGGACGGGGGGTCTTGCGGTGTCGGACGGCTCTTGATCACTTCGGACAACCCCCTCTCGCCCTGAATGTGCCGAAGCAGTAGGCCTGACCGACACCGCAACGATCCGCCGCGCTCTGCGACAGCGCTGACGGGCGATCGACGCCGACTTCTCGATACGGACTGCTCGGAGCCTAGGTCACCTCAGGACCGCTATCGCTCGCAACGCGCTGCTGCGGGCCCGCGATTAGGATGCCTGCCACGGCCGAACGTCCAAGGCCCGTTCGGGAGGAGACGACGATGAAGCCACGCATCTTCCTGGGGTCGTCAGGTCAGCAGGCGAGGTTGCTGGAGTCGCTGACTCGCGGGCTCGAGCAGGTGGCCGACGTCGAGCCCTGGACCACCACCTTCAGTCCCGGCACCTCCACGTTGGAGCGGCTCGTCGAGGTCACTCGCGAGGTCGACTTCGCCGCGTTCGTCTTCGCACAGGACGACTGGACCTCCCATGGCGATGTGCCGGGTCAGGCGTCCCCTCGCGACAACGTGGTGTTCGAGGCGGGCCTGTTCGGTGGCGTGCTGGGCATGCGACGGACGTTCATCCTCCATGCCGACGGCGCCAAGCTGCCCAGCGACCTGCTCGGACTGACCTGCGTGCGGTACGCGGAAGCGACCCCAGCCCAGGTGAAGGCGATCAACCAGAAGCTCCGCGGTGCGATCGTCAAGGAAGGCAGACTCGCACGCATCGAGGGGCTCTGGTGGCAGCATTCGCTGACCCTTCGGACCGAGCGGGAACCCTCGGCCGTGAGCCTGCTCCGTATCTCCCGGAATCGTCATGGCGGGTTGGAGGTGAGCGGCCGGGCCTGGCAGGAGGACGGCACGCTGTCGGCGCGCTACCGCAGCGAGGCATCGAAGGAGATGACGGATCCGTCCGGGATCTTCTACTACTGGAACGGCGAACGACCCCGCGATCCCGACGCGCCCCTGCTTGAGGGGACTGGCGAGATCCGGCTCGAGTCCGTCGATCGGGCCGTCGGGTACTGGACCACCCGTGCGGAGGCCGATCCGACGATCAGGGAGCGCACGTCCGGGATCTACCTGCGGGCCGAGCCCGAGGATCTCGCAGTCTTGGATGGTGGCGACCAACGGGGGCGCGCCGAGCTGATCGCGTCGAAGCTGGAGGAGTGGCGTTCGATCGCCAGTTCCTGATCAGTTCGGAGGGCCAGCCCCGTGCGCGAGCCTCGACCTGGCCGACAAAGCCCTACGGAGCACTGATGTCGAGGAGCCGTTCGCACGCCTCGATCAGCCTCTGCCGCAGCGGCGCGCCGCGCTCAGCGAAGGCACGCTGGTGGGCGACGTACTCCGCCTTGCCCTCGGGTGTCTCGATCCGGACCGGCTCGAAGCCGAGATCCGCCAGGTCGTACGGCGCAGCACGCATGTCGAGCGCGCGGATGTCCCAGGCGAGCTCGAAGCACTCCGCGACGAGGTCGGAGGAGATCATCGGCGAGAGCCGGAACGCGTGCTTGTAGAGATCCATCCCGGCGTGGAGGCAGGCCGGCTGCTCGAACGCGGCCCGGTCGTCGCGGGCGGGGGAGAGAGTGTTGAGCGGGCGGGCAGGTGGGGTGAAGAAGCGGTAGGCGTCGAAGTGCGAGCAGGCGACCCGGTGGCCCTCGACGACCTCGTCGGTGCCCTGCGGCCCGAGTCGCAGCGGCCAGTCCGCGTGGCGGGTCTGGTCCTCGGAGAGGCGGTAGACCATCGCCCACTCGTGGAGACCGAAGCAGCCGAAGTGGGCGGCGCGGCCGGCCGTCGCGGTCAGGAGCCGGTGGCGGGACTCGATCAGGGGGCGCTGGGACCTCACGAAGTCCGGGGAGACCCGAGTGGGGTCGCCGACGTATCCCTTGTGCTCGGCCAGCTCGGGAGCCTCGGCCAGCGCGACGCCGTACCCGGGATGCCAGCGGCGCAGCTGGGCGGGCCGGTAGGAGTAGTAGGTGAAGAGGAAGTCGAAGACCGGGTGCTTGGCGCCGCTCTCGCGGCGGGCCAGGTGCGGCGCGACGTAGCGGTCGATCCGCGCGGCGTGGGCGCCGGCCCGGACGCACCACTCGTCCGCTGCCAGCACCGTCGTCACCGCCTCCACGGGCCACGATGCTAGGTCGATAGGCTCGCGAGGTGCGCATCGTCAGATTCACCGCAGGAGAGGAGCCGTCGTACGGCGTTCTCACCGGAGACCTCGACGAGTACGGGCAGCCTGCGGAGGACGCGGTCGTCGTCGCGCTCTCGGGTGACCCGCTCTACGTCGGCATCAAGCTCCTCGACAAGGAGCACCGGCTCGAGGACATCCGGCTGCTGGCGCCGGTCCTGCCGCGCAGCAAGGTGGTCGGCATCGGACGCAACTACGCCGCGCACGCCGCCGAGCTGGGCAACGACGTCCCCACCGAGCCGCTGATGTTCATCAAGCCGAACACCAGCGTCGTCGGTCCGGGCGACCCGATCCTCTACCCCCGGCAGACCCAGGACCTCCACTACGAGGGCGAGCTCGCCGTCGTGATCGGCCGTATCTGCCGCGACGTGCCCGCTGAGCAGGCGACCGACGTGATCCACGGCTACACGATCGCCAACGACGTCACGGCCCGCGACCTCCAGAAGTCTGACGGGCAGTTCACCCGGGCCAAGGGCTTCGACTCCTTCTGCCCGCTCGGGCCCTGGATCGAGACCGACCTGGACCCTCACGCGTTCAACGAGGGCCGTCGGGTCCAGACCTTCCTCAACGGCGAGGTCGTCCAGGACGGATCGACGGCCGACATGGTCTTCGACGTGCCCGCGCTGGTTGCCCATGTCAGCAGCGTGATGACGCTGCTGCCGGGTGACGTCATCCTCACCGGCACCCCCGAGGGTGTCGGCCCCATGCAGGTCGGCGACGAGGTCGAGATCTCCGTCGAAGGCCTCGGAACCCTCACGAACAAGGTGGCATCACGTTGAGCAACGTCCGCGTCCGCTTCTGCCCGTCCCCGACCGGCTCGCCGCACGTCGGGTTCGCACGCGCCGCGCTCTACAACTGGGTCTTCGCGCGCAAGCACAAGGGCACCTTCGTGTTCCGCATCGAGGACACCGACAAGGAGCGCAGCACCCAGGAGTCCTACGCCGCGATGGTCGAGACGCTGCAGTGGCTCGGGCTCGACTGGGACGAGGGTCCGGGCGTCGAGGGCCCGCATGCCCCCTACCGGCAGTCCGAGCGCGGTCATCTCTACCGCGACGTCCTCGCCCGGCTGGCCGAGTCCTCCTACACCTACGACTGCTTCTGCACCACTGACGAGGTGACGGCCCGCCGCAAGGCGGCCGGCTCCAAGGTGCAGGGATACGACGGCTTCTGCCGCGACCTCACCCCCGAGCAGCGCGCCGCCTTCGAGGCCGAGGGCCGCCCGTCGGTGGTTCGCTTCCGGATGCCGGACGGTCCGATCACCTGGACCGACCTCGTGCGGGGGGAGGTGACGTTCGAGACCGAGTTCGTGCCGGACTTCGCGCTGTGCCGGGCCAACGGCGACCCGCTCTACACGCTGGTCAATCCCGTCGACGACGCCATGATGCGCATCACCCACGTGCTGCGAGGCGAGGACCTGCTCTCCAGCACCCCGCGCCAGATCCCGCTCCACCGCGCGCTGGTGGACCTGGGCGTCTCCGAGGGCGTGCCGGAGTTCGGCCACCTCCCGCTGATCATGGGAGAGGGGAACAAGAAGCTCTCCAAGCGCGACCCCGAGGCGCACCTGTTCACCTACCGCGACGCCGGGTTCATCCCCGAGGGCCTGCTCAACTACCTCGCGCTTCTGGGCTGGGCCATCTCCGGCGACCGCGACATCTTCACCCTCGACGAGATGATCGAGGCGTTCGAGATCGGCGACGTGAACCCCAACCCCGCGCGCTTCGACCTGAAGAAGGCCGAGGCGATCAACACCGCGCACATGCGCCTGCTGTCGATCGAGGAGATCACCCACCGCGTGATCCCGTTTCTGAAGCGCGACGGCGTCCTCTCCGACCCGGTGTCCGACGCCGACGCGCAGATGCTGGAGCTGGCGATGCCGCTGGTGGCGGAGCGGATCAACAAGCTCGCCGAGGCGAGCGCGATGCTCGGCTTCCTGTTCGTCGACGAGGACGACTTCACCATCGACCCCGAGGACGCCGAGAAGCAGCTCGGCGAGGCCGGCCAGCCGGTCATCAAGGCGTCGTACGGCGCCCTGTCGGCTCTGCACACCTGGTCGACCGACGCGATCCAGACCGCCCTCCAGGACGCGCTGGTCGAGGGTCTCGGGCTGAAGCCGCGCAACGCCTTCGGACCCGTCCGCGTCGCGGTCACCGGTCGCCGGATCTCGCCGCCGCTGTTCGAGTCGCTCGAACTGCTCGGCCGCGACCGCAGCCTCGGGCGGCTGCAGCGTGCACTCGCCTGACGCCGCCGCTCCGCCGACGGCCGCAGAGCTGCCATCGGTGCGGTACGACGAGCTGCACCGGCTCGGTCCGCGTGCGCTCTGGCGCCCCCTGGCCGGGATCGTGTTCCTCGTCGCGCTGGTGTTCGCGGCGCAGCTGCTCATCACTGCGATCGTGTCCACCGGCCTCTACCTCGGCGGGCTCGACCTCGACCAGGTGGCCGACCGGCTGGGCGGCGACCCGGTCACGCCGACCTTCCTCGCGTTGGTCAACCTCGGGTGGGCGGCCGCGATCCCGGCCGTGTGGCTCGTTGCCCGGGCGCTGCACGGGCAGACGCCCGGCTGGGTCGCGTCCGTGGTCCGCGGCATCCGCTGGCGGTGGCTGCTCGTCTGCCTCGGCCTCTCGGTCGCCGCGCTCGCCATCACGGTCGGCGTCGCGTCGCTGCTGCCCGCCCAGGGGACGGGCACGGTGGACATGGACGGCTCGCTCAACGCGTGGACGTCGGCCACCCGCGACTTCCTCCTGGTGATCCTGCTGTTGACGCCGCTGCAGGCGGCAGGGGAGGAGTACGCCTTCCGCGGCTACCTGACCCAGGCGTTCGGCGGCCTGGCCGGCCGGATGGGGCCGCGCGCGGGTGCGGCCGTCGCGGTCGTCGTACCGGCGCTGCTGTTCGCCGTCGCGCACGGCATCGGACAGGACGCCCCGATCTTCTTCGACCGCTTCGCCTTCGGCCTGGTGGCCGGTGTGCTGGTGATCCTCACCGGCGGCCTCGAGGCGGGCATCGCGATGCACGTGCTGAACAACTTCCTGGCCTACGCGCTGGCGCTCGCGTACGGCGACATGACGGAGGCCATCCACCCGGCCGACGGCACCTGGTGGAGCATCCCGGTCACGCTGGCGCAGTCCGTCAGCTTCCTCGTGCTCACGGTGCTCGTCGCCCGCCGCATGGGCATCCGAACCCGAACGGGCCAGGGCATTTTGGAGCCGCGGCGACGCCCCGTGTAATGTTTCCCGACGGCCCGGCACCCCTCGTGGGAACGGGCCGAAACGCAGTACAGCAGTGGTCTATGGTGTAATTGGCAGCACGACTGGTTCTGGTCCAGTTAGTCTAGGTTCGAGTCCTAGTAGACCAGCGAGTTCTCGCGAGAGACGTCGACGCAGGCCCCGATTTGGCCGCGCGGAGGCAGGATCGCTAGAGTTCCGCAGGTTGTTGAGCGCCACACGGCGCGAGGCGACATGCCCCCGTTGTGTAGCGGCCTAGCACGCCGCCCTCTCAAGGCGGTAGCGCCGGTTCGAATCCGGTCGGGGGTACAGAGTGCGAGAAGGGGTCCTTGTCCAGCGAAAGCTGGACAAGGACCCCTTTCGTCATTCCCGGAGCTGCTGGCCGGGAGAGGTCGTGGCCCGGCTAGACCGTCGAGTCGGGAAAGGCGATGACGGAGAGGAACCGGATCGGTGTCTCGACCAGGTCGGTCGGCCCATGCGCACCCTCTCCGTCCAGCTGGAGGGAGTCGCCCGGAGTGAGCCGGTAGACCGAGCGGCTGTGGCTGTAGTCCATGACTCCCTCGAGCATGTAGATGAACTCGGTGCCGGGATGCTGGAAGAGGGGATAGGTCTCGCTCTTCTCGCTGAGTGTGACGTGCAGGCACTCCAGCCGCTTGTGCTCGCCGCGCAGCCCGCCGAGCAGCTGGTACTCATGGCCCACCTGGGTGCCGTTGCGCACGATCGGGGTGCCGCGGCCGGCCTGCACGAAGGCGGCGGGCCGCTCGGCCTCGGCGCCGCGGAGGAGGGATGTGACCGGCACGTCGAGGCCCTGGGCCAGCCTGGCCAGAGTGCCCAGCGAGCAGGAGGTCTGGGCGTTCTCGATCTTGGACAGCATCGCCTTGGAGATCCCGACCCGGGCGGCCATCTCGGCCACCGACACCCCGGTCTGCAGGCGCAGCTCGCGCACGTTGCGGGCGATCGCCTCCTCCAGGGCGTAGGCCTCGGCGGGCTCCTCGGGGTCGCGGTTCCGGGCGAAGCCCTTGTTGCGGAGCAGCTCGTCAGCCATGAGCCAACCGTAGCGGACATTGTTTCCTCCCAGTGGCCGCGAGCGGGGTGCCAGGGCGCCTGGTCGCGCGGCGACCGTCCGAGCAGGCATGCGTAACCACCTGGTCTGGTCGGACCGATGCTCACGCGCGAAGCAGCAGCTCCAGGCTGTCGGCCAGGGCTGCGGCGCCGGCCTCGGCGTCGCCGTCCTCGACCGCCTCCTCCGGTGAGTGCGACACGCCGGTGGGGTTGCGCACGAAGAGCATTCCGGTCCGCACCTGGCTCCCGAGCACTCCGGCGTCGTGCCCTGCCCCCGTGCCCAGGACCGGGGCGTTCGGAAGGACCGAGAGCAGCTCGTCGCGCAGCCCGGCGTCGAAGTCGACGGTGGAGCTCAAGGACTCCTCCGTCATCGTGGCCGCACAGCCCTCCTCTGCGGCCAGCAGACCGGCTGCCTCGCGGACCTCCCGCACCAGGCCCGCCGTCACGCCGTCGTCCGGGTGCCGGACGTCGACCCATAGGTCGACGTGCGAGGCGATGACGTTGGTACCGCCGGGTACCGGGATGAGCCGACCCACCGTGGCGCGCGCGTCGGGGACGGCGCGAGCCAGGTCGCGCAGTCGCACCACCAGCCGGGCGGCCGCCACCATGGGGTCGCGCCGGTCGCCCATGAGCGTGGTGCCGGCGTGATTGCCCTCGCCGGTCAGCGACACCCGCCACCGGCCGTGGCCGAGGATCGAGGAGGCGACGGCGACCGGTTGGCCGAGGTCGACCAGTCCCCGGCCCTGCTCGACGTGCAGCTCGAGGAAGGTGTCCAACGAGCCGAGCAGATCCGGATCGGGCCCGAACCCCTCGGGTGCCAGCCCTGCGTCTCGGGCCACCTCGGCGAAGGTCAGGCCGTCGGCGTCCTTCAGTGCGAGTGCCCGGTCGGGCGCGATGGCGCCGGTGAGCAGTCGGGAGCCCAGGCAGGCCACCCCGAAGCGAGAGCCCTCCTCCTCGGGGAAGACCGCGATGGCCCGAGCCCGGTTCGCGCCCACGCCACGCGCGGCCAGCTGGTCGAAGGCGACCAGTGCGGAGGCGACGCCCAGGGGGCCGTCGTAGGCGCCGCCACCGGGCACGGAGTCGAGGTGGCTGCCGGTGACGACTGCTCGATCGCGGGAGCCGTCGTGAGCGGGCGCCCACGCCCAGACGATCCCGTTGCGGTCGGTGTGCACCTCGAGCCGGCGCCGCTCGGCGTGGGAGACGAACCACTCCCGCAGCTCGGTCTCGGCAGGACCGTGCACCGGCCGGGAGTAGCCACCCCGCACCGGGTCGCGCCCGAGGTCTGCGATCTCGGCCAGCAGCCCCGCGACGGTGTCACCGGCGGTCTCTAGGGACGGGGTCACGGCGGAGGTCATCGCATCTCTCCGGCGCCCAGGTAGGGATGCGGGCTGCTGAGCAGGTCGTCCTCGGCGAACCGCTCGAGACGGAAGTCGCGGGCCGGCACGTGCGGGTCGGCGCTGTCGCCCTCGAGGACCAGGTCGGCCACCATGTCGCCGACAGCCGGGCTGATCTTGAACCCGTGGCCGGCGAAGCCCGCCGCGAGGACCAGCCCGTCGATGCCGCCGACCGGCGCGATGACCGGGTTCCAGTCCGGCGGCACGTCGTAGACGCCGGCATAGGTGTGGGTGACGGACGGGTTCGGGAAGCCGGGGAAGCGGTGCATCACCTTCGCGGCGTACGACTCGATGGCATCCTCGACGGCGATGTTCGAGTAGGCGTCGGGGTCGACCAGCTTGCGGCGGAAGTCGGTGTGGTCGCTGTTGCCGACGAGGAACTGCCCCGCTCCCTCGACCCGGCAGTACTGCAGGCTGACCAGGTCGGAGATCACCGGCAGGTCCGGAAGCGGGTGGCCCGCGTCGACGATCAGGATCTCCGAGCGGTAGGCCTCGACGGGGAAGTCGACTCCGAGCTCGGACAGCAGCGTCGCCGACCACCACCCGGCCGCGACGATGACCAGGTCGGCGTCGAGGACGTCACCGTTCTCGACGACCACGCCGGTCACCGCCGACCCTGTGGTGCAGAGCCGAGTGACGGGCGTGTGCTGGGAGATCCGGGCTCCGCTCTCGCGGGCCTGTTGGCCGAAGTAGAGCGCCAGCTGGGTGGCGTCGGCGAAGCCGCCGCGCGGCTCGAACGAGGCCGCCGCCACGTCGTCGATCTCGAGCCCGGGCCACAGGCCGGCGAGCTGCTCGGGATCGATGAGATCGACCTCGATACCGAGCTCCTGGTGCATCCTGGTGTTGGCCGTCAGCGGTGCGACGTCGTCCTCGCCCACGATCACGCTGTAGCCCACCTGGCGGAACCCCACGTCGGAGCCGAGCTTCTCGAACAGGGGCAGGCTGCGCCAGGCCATCGCGGCGATCGAGGGGACGCCGTAATGGGCGCGCACGATGCCGCTGGACTTGCCGGTGCCGCCGCTGGCCAGGCTGTGCCTCTCGAGGACGAGGACGTCGCTGACGCCGCGCTCGGCCAGGGCGCGGGCGATCGAGAGGCCGATCAGCCCGCCGCCGACGACGATGACCCGGTTGCCTGACATGACGTGGTGCTCCTTGCTGTGAGAAGGACGGTCCGCCGCGGGTCCACCGCGATCAGAGGCCGCTTTGACCGGGAACCCACGACGTGCCCGCCAGCGGGACGCGGGCCATCGCCGCGGCCTCGATCGAGACGCCGACCAGGTCCTCCGGCTCGAGGTGCTGGAGGTGGGCCTTGCCGCAGGCGCGGGCGATGGTCTGGGCCTCCATGGTCATCACGCGGATGAAGTTGGCGAGCCGGCGACCACCCTCGACGGGGTCGAGGCGGGCCGCGAGATCGGGGTCCTGGGTGGTGATGCCGGCCGGGTCCTTGCCGTCCTGGAAGTCGTCGTAGAAGCCGGCCGCGGAGCCGAGCCTCTCGTACTCCGCGGCGTAGCGCGGATCGTTGTCGCCGAGTGCGATGAGCGCGGCCGAACCGATCGCGACCGCGTCGGCACCGAGTGCCATCGCCTTCGCGACGTCGGCGCCGTTGCGGATGCCACCGGAGACGATGAGCTGCACCTTGCGGTGCAGGCCGAGTTCCTGCAATGCCTGCACCGCCTGCGGGATGGCTGCCAGGGTCGGGATGCCGACATGCTCGATGAAGACGTCCTGCGTCGCCGCGGTACCGCCCTGCATGCCGTCGACGACCACCACGTCGGCGCCGGCGTGGCAGGCCAGCTTCACGTCGTAGTAGGTCCGGGTGGCGCCCACCTTCACGTAGACCGGCTTCTCCCAGTCCGTGATCTCGCGGAGCTCGCCGATCTTGATGGCGAGGTCGTCGGGACCGGTCCAGTCGGGGTGGCGCGAGGCCGAGCGCTGGTCGATGCCCTGCGGGAGGGTGCGCATGCCGGCGACCCGCTCGGAGATCTTCTGGCCGAGCAGCATGCCACCACCGCCGGGCTTGGCGCCCTGGCCGAGCACCACCTCGATCGCGTCGGCCTTGCGAAGATCGTCGGGGTTCATGCCGTAGCGCGAGGGCAGGTACTGGTACACGAGGTGCTTGGACTGGCCCCGCTCCTCGGCGGTCATGCCGCCGTCTCCGGTCGTGGTCGACGTACCGACCTCGGACGCACCGCGACCGAGTGCCTCCTTGGCGCGCCCGCTGAGCGCGCCGAACGACATGCCCGCCACCGTCACCGGGGTGGCCAGGTGGAGCGGGAACTTCGCGTACCGGGTCCCGAGCAGCACGTCGGTGTCGCATCGCTCGCGGTAGCCCTCGAGCGGGTAGCGCGACATCGACGCACCGAGGAACAGCAGGTCGTCGAAGTGCGGAAGGGAGCGCTTGGCACCTCCGCCCCGGATGTCATAGATGCCGGTCTCCGCGGCGTTCCGGATCGCTGCGATCGTCGCGCGGTCGAAGGTGGCCGACTCCCGCAGGCCCCAGTTGCTCGTAGTCATGTGTGGCTCCTGCTCAGTACGTGTTCGTCGCGGCGAAGTGGTAGAGCTTCCGGGCGGACCCGTACCGCGTGTACGACGCCGGATCGTCGTGCACATGGCCGGCGGCCTTGAGCAGGCCGGCCAGCTCCTCGAGGTGCTCGGGGCGCATCTCCTTGGCGACGCAGTCGGCGCCGAGCGACCTCACCGTGCCCCGGACGTAGATCCGGGTCTCGTAGATCGAGTCCCCGAGCCCGTCGCCGGCGTCGCCACGGACGACGAGCCGGCCCGCCTGGGCCATGAAGGCGCTGCTGTGGCCGACGCTGCCGCCCACGACGATGTCCGCGCCCTTCATCGAGATGCCGCACCGGGCCGCGGCGTCGCCGTCGATGACGAGGAGACCGCCGTGGGCGGTGGCTCCTGCGGCCTGTGAGGCGTTCCCCTTGACCACCACGGTGCCGCTCATCATGTTCTCGGCCACGCCGGTCCCGGCGTTGCCCTCGATGACGATCTCGGCCTGCTGGCTCATCCCGGCGGCGTAGTAGCCCACGTGGCCGGCGATGGTGATCTTCACCGGGGCGTTCACCCCGACGGCCACGCTGTGCGCGCCGAGGGGATGCTCGATGCGGACCTCCCCTTCGAGGTCCGGGGCGTGCAGGGCCTGGTTGACCGCGCGGAGAGGGGTCGTGGCCAGGTCGTAGGTCGTGACATGGGGGCTCACGCGGAGACCTCCGCACGGGTCCAGTGGTAGATGACCTCGGGCTCGGGCTCCCAGATCCGGGCGGCCTCGATGCCGGGCAGGTGGGCCAGGGCACGGAACTCCGACGCCATCGCGACCCAGTCGTCCGTCTCCGCGATCACCGCCGGCTTGCAGGCGATCGCGTCGCGGACCACCGCGAAGGAGTCGCGGTGAGAGACCAGCAGCGTGTAGAAGCCGTCGAAGGTGGTGCACAGCTCCTTGAGTGCGACGTCGACCTCCTTGCCGGCGGCCAGCTGGTGGGCCACGAACCGGGCCGCGACCTCGGTGTCGTTCTGGGAGTCGAACTCGACGCCGGCGGCGATCAGCTCCCGGCGGACCGTGGCGTGGTTGGAGAACGAGCCGTTGTGCACCAGGCACTGGTCCGGTCCCACGGCGTAGGGGTGCGCGCCGCCGGCCGTGACCGCGGACTCCGTCGCCATTCGGGTGTGCCCGACACCTTGCCATCCCTGTGCCCCGGCGAGGCCCCACGCCTCGGCGAGCGCAGTGGGTCTGCCGACGCCCTTGAGGACGGCGAGATCGGACCCGAAGCCGCCGACCAGTACCTTCGGGTAGGCCTTGCGGGCCGCGGCCAACAGCTCCTCGGAGTCGACGCCGGCGTTGACGAGGTACGTCGTGCCGCGCGCCTGGACGGACACGTCGACGCCCAGCTCGGCGGCAAGCGCTCGAGCGACCTCGTCGGTCGAGGCGCCGACCGCGATGAGGGAGATCGCCCCCCTGCCTGCCGGAGACCAGGTCGGGTCGCCGTAGACGGCGATGCCGGCGGAGTCCGCGCCGCGGTCCTCCATCTCGCACAGCATGCCGGCGAGCAGGGCACCGAGCCGCGGGTAGAGATCAGGTTTGCGCAGGTGCAACCCGACGATTCCGCACATGGGAGGTCCTTTCCAGGGGTCGTGGTCAGAAGGCGGTGAGGTAGGTGTCGACCTCCCACGGCGTCACCGTGCTGTGCCAGGCGAAGAACTCGTCCCGCTTGAGCCCCGCGAAGTACGTCGAGACGCTCCCGGGAGCCACCGGCCCGTTCTCGGGCACGGCAGCGTCGAGGACGCCGGCCATCACCGGGTCGGCGTCGAGGAGATCGACCGCGTGCAGCAGGGTGCGGGGCAGGTCGGGTAGGTGGGAGGCCGTCGCGCCGACCGGACCCGGGTCCAGGCTTCGCTTGACACCGTCGAGCCCCGCGCCCAAAGCGCTCGCGATGGCCAGATAGGGGTTGGCCGAGCCGTCGCCTCCGCGCAGCTCGACCCGCTGGTCATCGGGCACCCGCACGTAGTGGGTCCGGTCGTTGCCCCCGTAGGTGGGCTTCCGCGGCGCCCAGGAGGCACCCGACGCGGTCGTGGTGGCGCCGGTGCGCTTGTAGGAGTTCACCGTCGGCGCAATGGTTGCCTGCAGCGCGCCGGCGTGCTCCAGCAGCCCGGCGACGAAGGAGTACGCCGTCGGCGAGAGACCCAGGCCGTGCGGGTCGTCGGCTCCCTCCGCGTCGTCACCCGGGAACACCGGGACGCCGCCGCTGGTCAGCGAGAGGTGGAGGTGCAGGCCGCTGCCGGTCCGGTCGGAGAACGGCTTCGGCATGAACGTGCAGACCATCCCGCGATCGGCGGCCATCATCGACAGCAGGTAGCGCAGAGTCACCACACGGTCGGCGGTGGTGAGGGCGTCGGCGTACGTGAAGTTCTGCTCGAACTGGCCGTTGCCGTCTTCGTGGTCGTTGGCGTAGTTGCCCCAGCCGAGCTGGTTGATCGCTGTCGAGACCCCGGCGAGGTGGTCGTACATCCGGGTGAGCCCTCGTACGTCGTAGCAGGGCTGGTCGGCGGTGTCCTCGGCGTCGGCCGTCACGAGGCTGCCGTCGGACCGCCGCTTGAGCAGGAAGTACTCGACCTCGGCGCCCACCCAGGGCTCGAACCCCGCATCGGTGGTCTGCGCCAGGATTGCCTTGAGGATGTTGCGGGGCGCGAACGGCCACGGCCTGCCCTCGACGTGCGGGTCGCAGTGGACCAGCGCCAGCCCCTCCTTGATGAAGGGCACGGGCGTGAAGGAGGCCGGATCCGGAACAACCACCAGGTCGGGGTCCTTCGGCTCCTGGCCGATCGCCCCGACGGCGTAGCCGGCGAAGCCGACCCCGTCGGTCGCGAGCTCGTCGACGGCCTCGACCGGCACCAGCTTGGCGCAGGGCTTGCCGCGCAGGTCGACGAAGAGCGCGAGGACGAACCTGGTGCCGTTGGCCTCGCAGAGCGTGGCCAGGTCGGGGGAATGCGGCATGACGCCTCCGTGTGTTCACTGAAGTGAATCGTTGTCTACAGATAGTAGACCGGAGGTGCGTTTCGCCCGTGTTTCCGTCGCGTGAGGACTTCGTCTCCGCACGTCGCCCGGCCGGATCGTCCGGCCGGCATCGGGATGTAACAGTGCGGTGACCGCCGCGACGCACGCCTGCCCGACGCTACGACCAGGCCCGGAGAGGGCGGGGAAGGAGGAACGGTGCGCTACACGCAGTCGGTGCGCGGTCACGGCTACACCTTCGAGGGCCTGGTGGACCTGCTGGCGAAAGCGTCACCCGCCCGGTCCGGCGACGTCCTCGCCGGTTGCGGGGCCGCCTCCGCGGTCGAGCGGGCCGCTGCGCGCTGGGCACTCGCCGACGTACCGCTGACGACCTTTCTCAGCGAGCCGGTCGTGCCGCCCGAGGACGACGACGTCACCCGGCTCATCTGGGACCGCCAGGACTCGACGGCGTTCGCCCCGTTGGCGCACCTCACCGTCGGCGGCCTCCGCGAGTGGTTGCTGTCCACTGCGGTCCTGCCCGACGCCGCGCACGTTCTGGCTGCAGTCGCGCCCGGTCTCACCCCCGAGATGGTCGCGGCCGTCTCCAAGCTCATGGGCAACAAGGACCTGGTCTCGGTCGCCGCGGCCACCAGCGTGGTGACCTCCTTCCGGAGCACCATCGGCCTGCCCGGACGGATGGCGACCCGGTTGCAGCCCAACCATCCTGCCGACGACCCGCGTGCTATCGCGACCACCGTGCTCGACGGCCTGCTGCTCGGCTCGGGCGATGCCGTCATCGGCATCAACCCGGCCTCCGACGACCCCGCCACGGTCGCCACGCTGCTGCACCTGCTCGACGAGATCCGGCAGCGCTACGAGATCCCCACCCAGTCCTGCGTGCTGACCCACGTCACAACGACGATCGACCTGATCGAACGCGGCCACCCGGTCGACCTGCCCTTCCAGTCGATCGCCGGGACGCAGCGCGCCAACGAGGCGTTCGGGGTGACGCTGTCGATGCTGGCGGAGGCCGACCAGGCGGCCCGGTCCCTGGAGCGTGGCACCGTCGGGCAGAACGTCATGTACTTCGAGACCGGGCAGGGGGCGGCGCTCTCCTCCGACACCCATCGGGGTACCGACGGCCGCCCGGTCGACCAGCAGACGCTCGAGGCACGGGCTTACGCCGTGGCGCGGGCGTTCGACCCGCTGCTGGTCAACACCGTGGTCGGCTTCATCGGGCCGGAGTACCTCTTCGACGGCAAGCAGATCACCCGGGCAGGCCTGGAGGACCACTTCTGCGGCAAGCTGCTCGGGGTCCCGATGGGCGTGGACGTCTGCTACACCAATCACGCAGAGGCGGACCAGAACGACATGGACGACCTGCTCATCCTGCTCACCGCCGCGGGCTGCAGCTTCGTCATCGCCGTGCCCGGCGCCGACGACGTGATGCTGGGCTACCAGTCGACGTCCTTCCACGACGCGCTCGACGCCAGACGCCTCCTTGGGAAGAGGCCGGCGCCGGAGTTCGAGGCATGGCTGGAGCGGATGGAGCTCCTCGGTCCGGACGGCCGGCTGCGGGCCATCGACCCGGGCGCCTCCGCGTTGGGCCGGCTCAGGGAGATCGCCCCGTGAGCGACCGCACGACCGAGACCTTCTGGTCCGCCCTGCGCGCCGAGACTCCTGCACGGGTCGGTCTGCACCGGGTGGGCGACGGTGTCGGCACCCGGCACGTGCTCGAGGCCGCCGAGGCGCACGCCTTCGCCCGCGACGCGGTGCACGGGCATCTCGACGTGCCGGCCCTCGCTGCCGAGCTGGACTCGCTCGGCCTCGGCCCGGCGCTGCACGTGCCCTCCAAGGCCCTGGACCGGGCCACCTACCTCACGCGGCCGGACCTGGGCCGCATGCCGGGGGAGCTGCCGCCACTGCGAGCCGACCGGGCCGACCTCTGCGTCGTCCTGGCCGACGGTCTGAGCGCCGAGGCGGTCCACCGGCACGCGGTGCCGGTGCTGCGGGAGCTGCTGCCGCTGCTCGATGCCGGGACGACCGTCGCCCCACCGGTCGTCGCCACCCAGGCCAGGGTGGCGTTGGGCGACCATGTGGGGGCGGTCCTGCGAGCGGCGCTGGTCCTGGTGCTGGTCGGCGAGCGCCCGGGGCTGTCCTCCAGTGACAGCCTCGGCGCGTACCTCACCTGGGCGCCGGCTCCCGGTGTCCAGGACTCGGCGCGCAACTGCGTCTCCAACATCCGGCCACCGCACGGGCTCGACCACGCCTCGGCCGCGCGCACCCTCGCCCGTTTGATCGGCGGCGCCCGCAGGCTGGGCGCCACCGGAGTCCGGCTCAAGGACACCGGAGAGCTGACGGCTCCTCCAGAGCCACGCTGACGAACGGTGCCGGGTCGCACAGACGCCGCCGGAGCAGCCAGCTCCGGCGGCGTCTCACCGCACCTGTCGACAGCGGGGCAGACGGTCAGTAGACCGACGGCTCTCCCTCCACTGCCGGCCCGGCCTCGACCGGCTCATGGGCGATCATCTGCGCGTAGGCGTGCCTCTCGTGCAGCACCATCTTCGCGAGGAAGCCGACGAGCATGGCGAAGGCGATGAGGACGAACAGCACCTGGAGGGCGGTGCTGCCGGCGCCGGTGAAGACGGCGGTGGCGCCGTCCCAGGAATCGATAGGACTCATGACTGCTCCTTCAGAGGATCGCGGGCTGGCCCGCGGTGCCGATGGACTCGGGATAGGCCTCGGCCGGGACCTCGCTGAGATCGAGCCCGGCGAGCTCGACCTCGGGCGGGATGCGCAGCATCCCGGCCTTCTTCAGGCCGAGCGAGACGAGATAGCCGGGCACGAAGCCGAGCACGGCGAGCACCACGGCGCCGCCGATCTGGCCCATCGGCGTGATGCCGGGCAGGTCCGCCACGTTCGGGTAGCCCCACAGGAGGAACCCGGACACCACGATGCCGTAGAAGGCGCAGCCGCCGTGGACCGTCACTGCACCGACGACGTCGTCGATGCCGAATCGCTCGATGAGCCTGCCGAGATAGGGGATCAGAGAGCCGCCGACAGTGGCGACCACGAAGGCGAGTGCCGGGTGGTAGAGATCCATGCCAGGGGCCACCGAGATGACGCCCGCGAGACCACCGGAGATCGTCCAGAACGGCTCACCCTTCGAGGAGACGTAGGCGCCGATGATGCCGCCGGCCAGACCCATCAGGGTGCTGAAGGCGATCGCCGAGAGGGTGGTCGCGTTGCCGAAGATCGAGAAGTAGCCGGTGTTGGTGTAGACCACGCAGCCCATCAGGAAGCCGAAGAAGCCGATGAAGATCATCATCAGGCCGAGCATCGTGAGGGGCAGGTTGTGCGGCGGGATGGTGACGGCCTTCCCGTCCACGAAGCGACCGATCCGCGGGCCGAGGTTGAGCAGCACGCCGAGCGTGAAGGCCCCCGCGATCAGGTGGACGCAGCCTGCAGCGCCGAAGTCGTGCCAGCCCCACTCGGTGAGCATCCAGCCGTTGCCGTGCCAGGCCCAGGCGGCGCCGATGATCCAGACCACGGAGCCGAGCAGCGTGGTGAGGACGAGGAAGGCGCTCGTGCGGATCCGCTCGAGCACCGCCCCCGACATGATCGAGCCGGTGGTGGCGGCGAAGAGAGCGAAGGCACCCCAGAAGATGCCGTTGACCGAGTCGGTCCGCGGGCCCATCTCCTCACCCCACGGGAGGTAGGCGGCCGCTCCGGAGAAGTCGATGCCGCCGAACGGGAAGGCGGGGAAGGCGTAGTAGAACCACCAGCCGAAGAAGAAGAACGTCGCGATGACGACGGCGAAGGTGAGCAGGTTCTTCATCGCCGCCGCAAGCACGTTCTTCGAGCGGGAGGCGCCGACCTCGTAGGCGAGGAAGCCGGCATGGATCGCGACCATGAGGGCGATCGATACCCAGTAGAAGAGGTCGGTGATGACCGCCTCCATCGCGGCGAGAGTGTCCTCGGGTGTCATGTGACCTCCATATGGTCAGAGAAGTGGACGCAGTCTCCTGGGCGGAGACTTCGGACGGGTTGCGCTGTTCGGCCGGGGCGTAAGGTCTGGTTTCGGAATCGGGCGCCAGGTGACGATCAGACGTCCGTCACAGCGGCACGCAGGTAGGCGACGACGTCGCCGCGGTGGGCGAGGAATCCCTTGTAGGACGCGATGTCCTCGGGCAGCTCCTCAACGACGGCGGCAAGCTGCTCGCACCAGGCGGGCACGGCGCGCAGCTCGGCGAGTGACGCCATGAAGGTGCGGATGTTGAAGGTGACCGCACCGCTCATGGGCAGCCGGACGAAGTGCTCCAGCTCGATCCGGAGCTGGATGTTCTCGATGGCGTCGCCGGCCGCCATCCGGGCAGGCATGTCGGTGCCCCACTCTGGAAGCGACTCCAGGGCGATGTCGAACTTGCGGGTGGGGGAGGCGGCCAGGTTCCAGTTGAGCCGGCGGTAGACCTTGTCGGCGGGCAGCCGCATCAGGAACTGCTCGGCCCGGGCGACGATGCCCTCCCCGGCCAGCCGGGGGACCGGGCCGTGGATCTCGTACATGTCCATGCCGACATCGAAGGAGACCGACCAGGCCGCCGCGAACGCCACGGCACCGGCATCGAAGTAGAGCCGGCTGTCGCGCTCGGTGACCATCAGCAGGTCGTCAGGCACCTCGCGGCTGAGGAACTCCAGCGGGCCGTGCGGGATCGAGCTCCAGTCGCCGACGACGAAGCCCTGATCGGTCCCGAGAAGGTCGTTCTCCCAGCGGAATGCAGCCCGGTCCCCGCCTACGCCCTCGGTCAGGCGCATCAGCTCGGGGTAGGACACGGACAGGTCCCGCAGGTAGTAGAGCAGCAGATCCCAGCAGGCCAGCTCGGTGCCCGGTCGGATCTTGACCCGGTGCGGATCCCGGTCGTGGGTGGTCCGCTTCTCGGCGATGATCGTGAGGTAGTCCGAGCCACCCAGGTCGACGAGGTGCCGTCCCCACTCGCCGGCCCTGGTCTTCCGCGGGACCCGGGCCGGGTCGACGTTGACGCTGTAGCGGAAGGTCTCCAGATCCTCGGGGAAGGGCCAGGGCAGGGTGCCGACGTGATCGGCCGGTGCCGCCAGGTACGCCGTCACCGCCGGCGTACGGCGAGGGTTGATGCCCAGCGCGGCGAGCTCTGCCTCGGTGAAGCTCGGGGAGACGGCTCGGGCATGGCTCGCGACGCTCATAGCAGCACCTCGATCTCTGAGTGCTCGACACCGCGGGAGACGCAGCACAGCAGGATGTCCCCGCTCGCCCTGTCGTGGTCGGAGAGCACCAGGTCCCGGTGCTCGATGGACCCCGCGCGGGGAGTCCGCACGGAGATGCGGCACTCGCCGCAGACGCCCTGGCGGCACAGATTGGGTACGGGAAGGCCGGCGTCGAGGAGCGCCGTGAGCAGGGAGACGCCCGGCGCTACCTCGAGCCGTTGGCCCGTGGAGGCGACGATGGCGGTGAACGGGCTTCCCGGGTCCTGCTCGGGCGCCGAGAACCGCTCCAGGTGCACGCGGGTCGGCGGCCAGCCGGCGGCAGCGGCGAGCTCCTGATAGGTCTCCAGCAGCGGCAGCGGGCCGCATGCGTAGGCGTGAGTGCCCAGCGGTTGATCGGCGAACCGCGCGGTGAGCATCGCGACGGTCGCCTCGACGGTGGTGGCCTCGCGCAGCGTGACGCTGTCGTGGGTCTCGGCGAGCGCGTGCAGGTCCTCGAGGTGGGCAGCGTGGCCAGACCGGTAGGAGTAGAGGATCTCGGCGCTGCCACCCAGCCGGGCGATCGCCCGGGCGTGGGACAGCACGGGAGTGACCCCGATGCCGCCGGCGACCAGCAGGGCATGCCGCTGGTTCAGGACCGGCGCGAACATCGAGCGCGGACCCTCCACCTCGACCAGGTCACCGGGGGCGACGTGGTCGTGGAGCCAGTCCGAGCCGCCGCCCCTCCCGCGCCGCATCACCGAGATGCCGTACGACGAGGGGTTGATGCCGTCGTCGACGAGGGAGTAGGCGTTGCGGGTGGTTCCTGCCGTGACGACCAGGTGGCTACCCGGCTGGTAGGCGGTCAGCGGCCCGCCGTCGGCCGGCACGAACCGCAGGTGGGTGATCTGCGCGGTCAGTGGACGGACCTCGGTCACCCGCATCATCCGGGCCGAGGTTCGGTAGGCGTCGTGCGCGTGGAACCGATGCGTCGTGAGGTCGACGTCGGTGGTGAGTGTCATCGCGGTCTCCTCTCGGCTGGCTCCCACTGGTCGCTGGGGAGCTCGCTCGCGCGGGCGTCGGAGGCGAGGAAGCTTCCGAGCGCGCCGGCCAGGTGGTGATGGATCTGCAGCACCCGCGCGCAGCCCTTGCAGGTGACCTCGTCGCCGGGGGCGCCCTCGACCCGGTGGGTGTCGCGGCAGTGGGCGCAGTACACCGGCAGCTCGGCGGTGCTCGTCACGAAGCTGCGCAGCTCCGCCGGGACGAGTCCCGCGGCCCGGGCGGCGCTGAGGGTCAGCAGGACGTCGTACTGACCTCCGACGATCATCAGACGCACCCCGGTACGCGCGGTGGCGAGCAGCCGGTCGAGGATCTCGCGGTCAGCGGGAGTGTCGATGCCGTCCAGGACGCCGAGGGTCGTGGCCGCCATCGACTCGGCCACGCCGACCCATCGCCGTGCCACGCGGGCGGTCTCCGGGGTGCCGCCGAGAGCGAGCACGAGGTAGCTGGCGCCCGTGGGGTCGACCGGCTCGGGGGTGTCCGGCCAGACCGGCAGTGACAGCGCGGGCGGGTGCACGACCCCGGTCCTCGCCGCCTGGTCGGCGGTCACGACACCGCCTCCGGATGCTCGCCGCCGCCGCGCGTGCCGTGGTCGCGCAGCCACCGGGCGGCGCGATCCTTGTACTTGATGACGCCCTTGTAGTCGGCCATGTCCTCGGGCAGCTCGGCGAGGACCATCGCCGTCCGTAGCCGCCACGGCTCGACCGCGACCAGATCCTCGAAGGGGACCAGGTAGGTCCGGATGAGGAACATGATCGAGCCCGAGTCGGGCAGCCGCACCAGGTGCTGCACCTCCACGCGCAGGTGCACCAGTCGGCCGAAGGTCTCGTTGTCGACCTGCTGCACCAGCTCGCGGTCGGGACCCCAGTCGGGGTAGGTCTCGGTGGACACGTCGAGCCGGCGGCCGACGGTCAACGTCCAGTTCGTACGGCGGTAGGGCTGGTGTGGCTGGAGCCGCTTGAGGAACTCGTGCGCCCGGGTGATCACGCCCTCCTGGCGGATCCGGGGGACCGGGCCGTGGATCTCCAGGAAGCTCATCCCGACGTCGAACCCGAAGCTCCAGTCGGCAGCGAAGGTGACCACCCCCGCGTCGCCGTAGAGCTGGTCACGCTGGTCGAGCAGCACGATGTCCTCCTGCACCTGGCCAGAGACCCACCGCAGCGGCTCGTCGGGGAGCGACGCGTCGTCGGCGTACACGAACCTCTGGGTGAGGCCGAGGAGGCGGTTCTCCCACCGCCACCGCCCGTCGGCCTCGCGGGTGAGGGTCATGTCGTCGGGGTAGGCCGCGGCCAGCTCGCGCAGGAGCGTGAGCGCAGCGTCCCAGGCGGCGACGCGCATGTGCGGCAGGACCGCGTGGCGGGTGGGGTCGCGGCGAAGGATCTCCGCCCGCTCGGTGAGCTCTTCGCGGTAGTGCCCGTCGATGTCGACCAGCGGCTCGCCCCACTGCCCGGCCGCCGTGGCCACCGGACGGCCGGCGGGTTCGACGTTGGTGCTGTAGCGGTAGACGTCGTCGGTGAACGGGAACGGGAAGTGACGCAGCGACGCGGGCAGTGACCCGGCACGGGCGGGAACGGTGGTGCTCACAGGGCTATCTCCAGGGTCGGTCCGTCGGCGCGGGAGACGCAGGCCATCACGCACTCGGCGGCGGCCTTCTCGTCCTCGCTCAGGAACAGGTCTCGATGGAGGGGCTTGCCGGCGGTGACGGAGAGGCGGCACTCGCCGCACACGCCCTGGCGACACAGGTTGGGTACGTCGAGCCCGGCGCCTTCGAGCGCCTCCAGGAGGCTGGTGCCACTGGGCACCTCGAGCGTGGCGCCGGTAGAGGTCAGCTCGACGGTGAACGGGTCGCCCGGGTCGAGCGCGTCAACCCCGAAGCGCTCGTGGTGCATCCGCGAGCACGGCCAGCCGAGAGCGGCGGCCGTCTCGAGGACGGCGTCGGTCATCGCGGCCGGGCCGCAGACGTAGAGGTGCGTGCCGAGCGGCTGCTCGGTCAGTACCCGCCTCAAGCGGGCGAAAAACGCCTGGCGGTCGTGGAGCAGCTCGGCGCTGCCATCGGTGAGTGCGACGACGTCGTCGACGTGGGCGCCGTACCCCTCGCGGAAGACGTAGAGCACCTGCGCCTCCTGGCGCCGTGTCCGGGCGGCTCGCAGGTGGGACACGATCGGGGTCACCCCGATCCCGCCGGCCACGAGCAGGTGACGGCGGGCGCGGCTGACGGGCGCGAACGTGCTGCGCGGGAGGTGTGCGGTCACGGTGTCGCCGCGACGCAGCTCGTCGTGCAGCCAGCGCGAGCCGCCGGCACCGTCGGGCACCCGCAGCACCGAGACGGAGTACGTCGTCGGCGCGACCCCGTCCGACGTGAGGCTGTAGGCATTGGCGCGGCCGCCCGCGTCGACCACGAGGTGGCTGCCCGGCACGAAGCCGGGCAGCTCGCCGCCGTCGGCGGCGGTGAGGGTGATGCTGCGGACGCCCGGAGCCGCCTCGACGATCTCCGCGACGCTGAGCTCCAGCGTGCCCGCGACGGTCGCGGTCATGCGACGACCTCGTGTTGCCCGGCCCGTTCCTCGGCCCGTTCCTCGGTCCGTTCCTCGGCGTCGACCATGTAGCCGAGGACGTGGCCGGAGCGCCGAGAGACGTGGTGGTAGACGACCAGGTCGCGACGGCATCCAGCGCACGGCGTGACGTCGTGAATGCTCGCCGGGGACCAGGTCAGACGGCGACAGTGCGCGCAGAAGACGTCGAACCCGTCGTCCCCGGTGGGCTCCACGTGGAGCTCGTCGTCCTCCACCCCGGTGCTCACGGCACTGCCACGGAGGGCCAGGCAGGCGCTGACCGGGCCGGCCAGGCGGACCCGCACCCCGACGCGTGCCAGGGTCAGTGCCGCGACCAGCGCCTCGCCGGCAGCGGCTGCGTCGTCGGCGTGCAGGATCCGGACGTCCTCGACGTGCGCTTGCGAAGCGAGGGTGGTCGCCCATGCGTCGAGCACCCGGAGGGAAGCGGTCCCGACGCCGACCAACAGGTAGGAGGTGCCGGTGGAGTCGCCGGACATGGTCGCGTCGTCAGGCTGCCGACGTGCGCCGGGGAGGGCCCACCGCGGCATGCTCGTGTGTGCCAACTGCGTCACGGCCGGTTCCTCAGAGCAGGCTGGCGTCGCGATGGCCGGCGTAGAAGGCGAGCGCGTAGCTCGGCGTGCTGAAGTGGATCTTCGAGCCCTTCGGGAAGAAGATCGCGTCCTTCGCCTTGGCCACGACGCTCTGGCCGGTCTCCTTGTTCTCCAGGAGGAACTCGCCCTCGAGCACCACCTTCATCTCGTCGTACTCGTACTCGTAATAGAGGGGCTCGTCGGTACGCCGGAGCTCGAAGAATCCCGAGCACATCACGCTGCCTTCGGGGTTCTCGTAGACGTCGCCGATGTAGCCCTCGGTGCCCGGGTACTCGGCCTCGGACATCCGCGGGAGGTTCTTCCACCTCTCGGTGGCGACGCGGAACGGTGCCTGGGTGACGATCTCCATACGACGGCCTCACATCCTGTGGGGAAACATTGTCCTCTCATAGGAAACAGCCTTGTTGTTTCCGTGCGGTGAAGGCTTGGTTGCGATCGTGCGCCGTCGGGAGGGCAGACCGGGTACGTGGCGGTCGTCGCGGACGAATCGGGAAACGGGACATGCGCCGTGCGCGACGGGCCTATGGTGGAGAACCGCTCCCTGACCGAGGCTGTGAGAGACATGGACGAAGCAGTGGGAAGCATCTCCGGCTTGTGGCGGTTTCCGGTCAAGTCCATGGCGGGTGAGCACCTGTCGACAGGGGACCTGACGTCGCGCGGCTTCGTGGGTGACCGGGCGTACGCCCTCATCGATGTCGAGACCGGCAACGTGGTCAGCGCCAAGAGCGCGAAGCGGTTCCCGGACATCCTCTCCTGTCGGGCCGGCTACCTGGATCCGCCGGAGGTCGGAGCCGAGGCTCCGCCGGTGCGGATCACGTTCCCCGACGGCGCCTCCACGACGAGCGACGCATCGGACCGGGACGAGGTGCTCACCAGGTTCTTCGGCCGGAAGGTGAGACTCAGCTCGGTGGCGCCCGAGGACTACACCATCGACCAGTACATCCCCGACGTCCCCGATGCCGATCCAGCCGGCCATCGCGACACCGTCGTCGACCAGAAGCTGGGCTCGGCCTTCTTCGACGAGATCGGGGCGCCGTCCCCGGTGCCCGTCGGCGCGTTCTTCGATCTGTTCCCGGTGTCGGTGATCACCACCTCGACGCTGGACCGTCTTCAGCAGCTCCAGCCCGAGAGCCGGTTCGAGCCCCGTCGTTTCCGCATGAACGTCGTCATCGCAAGTGAGCGGGACGGGTTCGTGGAGAACGACTGGATCGGACGCGACCTCCAGCTCGGTGACGGTGCACGCGTCAAGCTGGCCATGCCTGATCCGCGTTGCGTGATGCCGACCCTGGCGCAGGGCGACCTTCCCCGGGACAACGCCATCCTCCACACGCTGGTGCGCCACAACCGGCTCGAGCTCGAGCCCGGAGCTCGCTATCCGTGCGCCGGGGCCTACGGCGTCGTCGACCAGCCCGGCTCGATCCGGGTCGGAGACCCGGTCGCCGTCGTCTGATCCTGCGGTCAGGAGCCCGTCCTCGAGGCCGAAGCCGATGACGACGAGTGACTGCGCCGGGTGAGCGGGCGGGCGTACGGTGAAGCCATGCGTGGTGACCGCGTGGAGATCGTGATCGATGCGGGTGGCGAGGTCCGCACCTACGTGATCGAGGCCACCCGGAACGGGCGCCGGGTCGAGATCGAGACCGGGCGCGGCGTGGTCACGGTCTCGGAGGTGACCCGCAGCGGTACGCCGGTCCGGACCGCGCGCTTCATGGCGACCCGCATCCTCGCGCTGGTCGAGCATCCCGCGGCGGACCAGAACATCGCCCGAGAGGTCCCGGAGCCCCAGCAGGCCGGGTCCTCCGGCTGACCTGGGGTGTCGTCACGCACTCAGCCGTGCAGACGACGGTAGGCCGCGACGGCACCCGCGTGAAGCCGGACCGGCGACGTCTGGATCATCAGCCCGGGCGTGAGGTACTGCAGGCCGAGGACGAACTCGGGCATCAGCCGGGCGGAGTCCTCGGCCAGCACCTCGACGACGGTCTGTGCCGTCTGTTGCGGGAGTCCCGACCGGGCGAGAAGGAAGTTCGGGACCCCGACCGTCACCCCCAGGCGTTCGGGCGCGTAGCTGACGCGCGGCACCCGCCGCTCGACGTAGGGGTAGCCCGACAACGTCGCCATGGCCGGCACGAGGCCGCCCAGATCCAGCATCCGCAGCGGGAACCGTGCGTCGACCTCGCTGAGGATCGGCGTCGGAATGCCGCCGGACCACAGCACCGCGTCGGTCTCGCCACGCTGCAGCTCGTCGAGCGAGGTGGCGAGCCCGGAGTGCCGTACGTGCACGCCGCGTGGGCCGTCGGTGCCCAGGCCCGCGGCCCGCAGCAGTACCGCGCCGGTGACTGCCGCGCCGGAGCCGGCCGCGCCGAGCGTCGCACGGCGCCCGGCGAGGTCCGTCACCGTCCGGACCGGTCCGTCGGCAGCGACGACCAACTGGAGGTAGTTCTCGTAGATGCGCGCCAACGCGCGCACGCGTTCGCCCCGGTCTCCCTGGGCGGCGGCAGCCACGCTGTCGGCGAGTCCCAGGCCCAGGTCCGCCTCGCCGCGGGCTAGTCGGTCGTAGTTCTCCTGCGTGCCGTCGGTGATGTGCACCTCGACCTGGAGGCCGTCCACGCGTCTCTCCAGCCGCGCGGCCAGGAGGCGAGCGAACGCGACGTAGATGCCGCCCTCGTCGCCTGCCGCGATGCGCAGGCGGCGCGGACCAGCACTACACCCGCTCAGCAGCCCGGGGGCGACGGCAGGCGCCAGTGCCCAGAGGCCCAGGGAGAGGAACTGACGGCGGGTGCTCATGGCTGCGTGCCGTCCCCGCTGGGCTCGGAGCCTGGTCCCAGGCGGGCCTCCGCGATCGTGCCGGTCCCGTTGTCTCCCGGTCGGATCCGGAGCGTCCCTTGCCGCGCAGCGACGATCTCACGCGCGATGGACAGACCCAGTCCGGATCCGTCACCGCTCGTCGAGCCCCGCCAGAAGCGCTCGGTCGCGCGGTGCCAGTCATCCGCCGGCAGGCCCGGGCCGTCGTCGGCGACCACGCAGTGCACACCGTCGTCGGCGTGGGCGGTGACCGTGATGACGGCGCCGCGTCCGGCGTAGCGCGTGGCGTTGTCGAGCAGTACGTCGAGGACCTGACCCAGGTCGTCGCGGGGCACCGGTACCGACGGCAGTGCACCCGCCACGGTCAGCCGCTGCTCGTGCTCCTGGGCGACGGGACCCCAGGCCTCGATGCGGTCCAGGACGACGTCGTCGAGCGGCGCCGTGTCGGTGGCCGATGCCTGCCCCGCCGCCAGGGTGTTCGCAGCCTCCTGGGCACGAGCGAGGGAGAGCAGCTGGTCGAGCAGCCGCTCGAGCCGGTCGAGCTCCCGCAGGAGTCCGGCGTGCGTGCGGACCCCGGTCTCGGCGAGATGGGTCCGCAGGTTGTCGGCACGGAGCCGGATGGCCGCCAGCGGGTTGCGGAGCTGGTGGGAGGCGTCGGCGACCAGCCGCCGCTGCTGGTCCAGTGAACGCTGCACCGCCGCCACCATCCGGTTGAACTCGGCGACCAGCTCCTGGAGCTCGGCCGGGCCGGTGGCCAGCACGGCGGCGCCCTGGCCGCCGCGGGCGATCGAGCGCGCGGTCTCCTCCAGCGAGTGCACCGGCCGCATCGCCCAGCGGGAGAGCGCCCTCGTGAGCACGGCGGCGGCGAGCAGCAGTGCCACGCCGACGACGACGAGCACGGCCCAGTACCGCAGCACGTCCCTGGCCGCGTGCTCGGTGCCGATCCGGGTCAGAGCGAGCGTCGCCACCTCGCCGCCCTCGGTGCTCGTGCTTCCGCGCAGCGGGTCGGCCGTGGTCCACGGAAACACGAGGGGAAGTGGCCGGCTCGGGTCGTCGAGCAGGCCGAGCCGGATCGACTCCGCGACCTCGGGCGACGACGGGTCGAGCTCACCTGCCGCAGCGATCACCCGACCGTCGGCGTCGACGACGAGGACGGGCTCGCCGTAGACCGCGTGGTAGCGCTCGACGAGCTGGGTGGCGTCACCCGAGGCGGCCTCCTCCGCGAGGACGGCGAGCTGGCGGTCGCGCTCCACAGCGAGTCGGGAGGTGCGCCGCTCGGCGAGCGTCAGCGCGAGGGGGACCGACAGGGACAGGACGGTGGTCAGGAGCAGCAGGCCGACCACGAGACGGACCCGACGCTCCATCAGCGACCGAGCCGGAAGCCGAAGCCGCGCACCGTGTGAAGGGGAAGATCCTCGCCCAACTTGCTGCGCAGTGAGGCCACGAAGAAGTCCAGCGACCGGGACCTTCCCACCTCCGGCGCTCCCCACACCTGCAGCTGGATCTCCTCCCGGCTCACCGCCTCGCCCGGCCGGGAGGCGATCGCCGTCAGCACGTCGATCTCGGTGGCGGTGAGCGCCACTGGCCGCCCCTCACGAGTGACGGTGCGCGCCGGCAGGTCCACGACCAGGCGGCCCCAGCTCAGCGACTGCTGTGGGGGACGCGGTCGCTGGTCGCCCGCGACACGGCTGCGGCGGATCAGGGCCTGCACCCGGGCCAGCAGCACCGCCTGGCTCACCGGCTTGACGAGGTAGTCGTCGGCGCCGGCGCGCAGCCCCAGAATCATCGCCCCGTCGCCGTCCCGCGCGGTGAGGACCAGCACCGGCACCGTTGAGGCGCGTCGCAGCACATGGAGGAACTCCAAGCCGTCGATATCGGGCAGGCCGAGGTCGAGGAGCACGACATCGACATCCTTCACCCGGCGCAGACCGTCGTCACCGCGCCGGCAGAGGGTGGTCTCCCACCCGGCGGTCGTGAAGGTCTCGACGAGAGCCTCGCCGACTCCCTCGTCGTCCTCGACCACGAGCACTCGCACGGTGGTCACGATACGGCTCGGTGGGCGTTTCCCGGGGGCCGCGCAGCGACGCCCGTCCACGCTCGTGGTCAGAGCACCGCGGTGATCGCGGAGCGCAGTTGGTCGAAGGCAAGGACGATGAAGGTCAGCGCGCAGAGCCCCAGGATCACGTTCGACGTCGCCGTGTTGCGCCACTGTTCCGGCACTCGGTCCGAGTTGAGGAGCCAGAGCAGCGTGATCGCCAGGAAGGGCATGAACAGAGCGCCCAGGACCCCGTAGGCGAGGATCAGGTACACGGGCTGGCCCGCGAACAGCAGGACGATCGGCGGGATCGTCAGCCAGACCAGGTAGGCGTGGTAGAAGCGGCCCCCAGCCTGGCGGTCGGGGTGGTCGGGCGCCTGGCCCCGGACGTGGCCGGCGAAGTCCGCGAACATCAGGCTGACCCCGTTCCACACGCCGACGAGCGAGCTCATCGCGGCCGCCCAGAACCCGACGAGGAACACGGTTCCGGCCGCTGCGCCGTACCGGTCGCTGAGCACCCGGGAAAGGTCGAGCATGCCGGCGTCCCCCGTCTCGACGGCGATGCCTGCGGAGTAGAGGATCTCCGCGCCGACGACCAGGGTGGCGACGACGAAGATGCCGGTGACCAGGTACGCCACGCGGTTGTCGAGCCTCATCACCCGCATGAACGCCGGGGTGTGCCACCCCTTCTCGCGCAACCAGTAGCCGTAGGCGGCCAGCGTGATGGTGCCGCCCACACCGCCGGCGACGCTCAGCACGTTGAGCAGGGCGCCGTCCGGGATCCGGGGTGCCAGACCCGCGGCGAGCTCGGGCAGGTTGGGCACGGTCAGCGCCGCGGCGAACACCATCGTCGCGAACATCAGCAGCACGAACACACTGAGGGCCTTCTCGAACACGCTGTAACGGCCCGACCAGACGAGCGCGAGTCCGGCGATCCCGGAGGCGATGCCCCAGGCCTTCACGCCGAGGACCGGGAACAGCGCGTGGAGAGCCAGCCCGGTTCCCGCCATCGCCGCGGCTCCGTACACGAAGCCCCAGATGACGATGTAGGGCCCGAAGTACACGTGCGTCCAGCGCCCGAGGCTGCTCCACCCCTCGTAGAGGGTGCGACCGGAGGCGAGGCTGTACCGACCCGCACCCTCCACCAGCACGACCTTCATCACGCAGCCCAGCACCACCGCCCAGAGCAAGGCATAGCCGTACTTGCTGCCGGCGATCAGGGTGGCCACCAGGTCGGCGGCCCCGACGCCGGTGGCTGCGACCACGAGACCGGGTCCGACGAGGCGCCAGCGCGGCGCGGTCCCAGCGCGGTCGAGAGTGGTGCTGGTCATGGCGGGCTCCTTCAGGTGGCGGACACGATCCGCCGATCCTGTGACGGGCGACACATCCCGCGCGAGAGCAGCAGGCTGCAGGGCCCGAAATCCTTACGCGATGCAAACACTGGGCGACCGGACCGGGTGAAATGACTCGGCCCCGAGGAACGTCCGCGCGCCGGGCTGTCCCGGGCAGGCCACCGGGGCATCCCAGTGATGGTCGTGTCTGATTTCCGCCAGTGATTGTCGGTGCCGGGCAGCAGAATGTTCGCATGCAGATCACAGCGACCCGACGCGAGCAGCTGGACTTCACCCGCTGCTACACAGCTGTCCGGTCGCGGGACCGGCGCTTCGACGGGGTCTTCTACACCGCCGTCCGCACGACCGGGATCTACTGCCGACCGTCCTGCCCGGCCCGGACGCCGGCGCCGCGCAACGTGTCGTTCCACGCGACCGCGGCGGCCGCCCAGGCAGCGGGGTACCGCGCCTGCAAGCGGTGCCTTCCCGACGCCACACCCGGCAGCCCTGACTGGGACGTCGCCGCCACCGTGGCGGGCCGCGCGATGCGACTCATCGCCGACGGCGTGGTCGACCGGGAGGGCGTCGACGGCCTCGCCGCTCGACTCGGCTACTCGCCGCGGCATCTGTCGAGACTGCTGAGGGCCGAGCTCGGAGCCGGCCCGCTCGCCCTCGCCCGGACCCAGCGCGCCCAGACCGCGCGCGCGCTCGTCGAGAGCACGGAGCTCGGGTTCGCCGACGTCGCCTTCGCAGCCGGGTTCGCCAGCGTCCGCCAGTTCAACGAGACCATCCGCGAGGTGTACGACGCGACGCCGAGCCAGCTGCGCGGCCGCCGCGGGCGGAACCGGCCCACCCCCGGTGCGATGGACCTGCGGATCGCGGTGCGCACGCCCTTCGCCGGCCGGGCCCTGCTGCGGTTCCTGGCCGATCGGGCGGTGCCCGGCATCGAGCTCGCCGACGTCCGCGCCGACGGCACCGGCTGGTACGCCCGCACTCTCGAGCTGCCGCAAGGGCCGGGGGTCGCCCGCGTCGAGCTGGCCGACTCCGATGGGGTCGGCTCGTCGTACGTCCCGCTGCGGCTGCAGCTCCACGACCTCCGTGACACCGCCGCCGCCGTCGCCCGGATGCGCGCGCTGGTCGACGCCGACGCCGACCCGGTGGCCGTCGACGACCACCTCGCCGCGGACCCCGCCCTCGCCGCTCTCGTACGACGCCGGCCCGGCCTGCGCGT
>NZ_SSXI01000212.1 GCF_004803405.1 Nocardioides sp.
GTCGGGCTGATCGCCGGCGGGGCGGCCACGCTGCCCGGGCTAGGGGTAGGCGGTCCGGCGCGGGGCTCCGACGTCGTGGCCGGGGAGTCCGCGGAGAAGCCTCAGCCGAGGCCCGACCCGCAGCCCGCGCAGCCGGACCGCGCGCTGGCGGTCGCAGCCCGTGACATCCCCGCGACCATCGGCGAGCTGCTCGGCTCGCACGACGTGACCACGGTGCTCCGAGGGGCGGACTACCCGGTGATCGACGAGCCGCACACGCGGCTCGCCCACTTCCGCTACCGGGGCACGCTGACGACGGTCTGGATCCAGCCGGCGGACGAGCTGGCGAGCTGTCAGGAGCTCGCGGCATCACCGGACACCGAGTCCGACGAGACTGCACCCCCTGCGCCGAGGGCCAGGTGCGCGGTGGTCAACGGCCTGGAGGTGCTCACCAACGGTCCGCAGACCGGCGTCACCGTGAAGACCAACGGGGCGACGGTGTGGCAGCACGGCTACGCCGTGAGCCTGGTGTCCTACAACGCCGCCGCCGGCAAGAACCCCGACGGCTCCGAGGACGTTCCGGCCGTGACGGACGATCCGGCCATCGGCATCGACCGGCTCACCGAGATCGCGTCGAGCCAGGTCTGGTTCGAGTAGGGACGCGTCACCGCTCAGCTCGTCGCCTCGGCGATCCAGCTGACCAGCGGCCGCAGCTTGCGCCAGTCCTCGCGGACCCGGTCCAACAGCTCGACGGTGTGGACGAACGGCTCGAAGCCGTAGGACCTCATGCCGAGCACGGTCTTCATCCGCAGCAGGTCGATCCGCGGATGGTCCCTGTCGTAGCCGCGCGGCGCGCTCTTGAGCCGCTCGCCCGCGACCTCGAAGCCGCCGCGCTCGAGGTCGCGCAGGATCCGCTGGAGCAGCTTGCCCGCCTTGTCGTGCACCATCGCCTCGCGAAGCCGGTGCAGGCGGTCCCCGGAGACCTCGTAGACCCCGCCACCGACCCGCACCCCGGGCGCCGCCACCTCGACGTACCAGCCCGTCGCGGGCCCCACCCCGACGAACGCGCCCTGGTGCGTCTTGTAGGGCGTCTTGTCCTTGGCGAAGCGAACGTCGCGGTAGGGACGGAACACCTTCGCCTCCCCGAACTCCGGCGCGAGCGCGTCCGTCAGCGCCACCATCGGCGCCCGCACCTGCTCGGCGTAGACCGCCTTGTTGGCCTCCCAGAACGACTTGGTGTTGTCGACCTCGAGGTCGTCGTAGAAGTCAAGCGCTGCGACGGGGAAACCGGTGAACTCCACGGAGCGAGCCTAGGCGGAGCGCGGGGCTACGCGCCCGAGGTGGACGTCCGGTACAGGTTGGCCAGTGGCTGACCGCGATGGATGGAACGGGCAGAGCGCCTTCGAGCGCGACCTGCACGGATACCACGAACTGGAGCGGGCGACGAGACTCGAACTCGCGACATCGACCTTGGGAAGGTCGCGCTCTACCAACTGAGCTACGCCCGCATGCGCCGGTCTCCCGGAGCGTGGAGGATGTTACCCGATCGGTCCGAGGCTCGGCCGCTTCGGCTCGATGCCGTCGCCCGAGGACCGGCCGGTCACGCGGCGCTGCACCCACGGCACGGCGTGGGTCCGCGCCCAGACGAGGTTCTGGCGACGCGCCTCGCGCGGCGTGAGCACCGGGATCTCGGGCACCGGGAGCGGCGCGAGGCCGTGGGTCACGCCGAGCGCGTCGAGCACGGCCATGGCGATGAAGTTGTGGCCGATCGCGTTGAGGTGCAGCCGGTCCTCGTCCATCACCTCGGCGACCTTCCAGTCGCGCATTCGCCACATGTCGACCAGGGTCACGCCGTGCTTCTCGGCGATCTCTCGCACCCACTCGTTGAAGACCGCGGTGCGTCCCCGGATCATCTTGAAGACCGGGTTGATGCCCGGGTCGGCGATGGTGAACATGACGACGTGCGCGCCGGTGGCGGCGAGCCGGCCGACCCCTTCGTCGTACGACGCTGCCAGGCCGTCGAGGTCGATCTTGGGGCGCAGCACGTCGTTGCCGCCGCCGTGGATGGTGACCAGGTCGGGGCCGAGCGCGACCGCCGGCTCGAGCTGCTCGGCGAGGATCGCCGGCAGCTTGCGGCCGCGGATCGCAAGGTTGGCGTAGCCGAACTGCACGCCAGCGCCGGCGGCCTGCAGGGCGAGCGCCTCCGCGACGCGGTCGGCCCAGCCACGCAGGCCGTTGGGGCGAGCCGGGTCGGGGTCGCCGACGCCCTCGGTGAACGAGTCGCCGAGGGCCACGTACCGGGAGAAGGTCACCGCAGCATTCTGCCGGACTGGCTCACCGCGCTCGACCGGATTGCGGCTGGGGCCCGCGAAGACCGCTCCGCTCGGTAGGGTGCCAGCGTGCTGCTGAGCGACCGCGACATCCTGGCCGAGATCGACGCCGGCCGGGTCGCCCTCGACCCGTGGGACCCGGCCATGCTGCAGCCGTCGTCGATCGACGTACGGCTCGACCGGTTCTTCCGGGTCTTCGAGAACCACCGCTACCCACACATCGACCCGGCGGCGGACCAGTCGGACCTCACCCGCGAGGTCGAGCCGGACGGCGACGAGCCGTTCATCCTGCACCCGGGAGAGTTCGTGCTCGGCAGCACGTACGAGGTGGTCACCCTGCCCGACGACATCGCCGCGCGGGTCGAGGGCAAGTCCTCCCTCGGACGGCTCGGGCTGCTGACCCACGCCACTGCCGGCTTCGTCGACCCGGGCTTCTCCGGGCACGTCACCCTCGAGCTCGCGAACGTCGCCACACTGCCGATCAAGCTCTACCCCGGCATGAAGATCGGGCAGTTCTGCTTCTTCCGACTCTCCTCGCCGAGCGAGCACCCGTACGGGTCGGCGAAGTACGGCTCCCGCTACCAGGGCCAGCGCGGACCGACCCCGTCCCGGTCGTTCCAGAACTTCCACCGCAGTCCGATCTAGCCTGCGCGCGAGCGCTGGCCGCCGGAGCGACCTGGAAGTCAGGTTAGGCTGTCCTTATGACCGTCGACCAGAACGAGTACGTCGCTGCCCTCCCCATGATCCTCTCCGAGGTCGAGGTGCTGCGAGCTGAGCGCGTCTCGGCCTCGTTCGTCCGGATCGAGATCGGCGGCAGCGCGCTCGCCGAGTTCGGCGTCGACGGCCCGCTCCTCGACCAGCGGATGAAGATCGTCTTCCCCAACCCGGCGGGCAACCTGCCGTCGTTCGCCCGCATGGACGACTCGTGGTGGGCGACCTGGCTGGAGATCCCCGAGGACGAGCGCGGCTCGATGCGGACGTACACGATCCGCGACGTGGTCGGTGCGGGCGACAACACCCGGCTCGTGGTCGACATCGTGGTGCACGAGGACGACCATGTCGGCGGAGATCCGCTCGACGGGGCCGGCAACCGGTGGGCGCTGCAGGCCACAGCCGGCGACCGGCTCATCGTCCTCGCGCCGCGTCGTGGGCACGAGTTCGGCGGCATCGAGTGGTCCCCCGGTCCGGCGACCCGGCTGCTCCTCGTGGGCGACGAGACCGCCGTCCCGGCGATCCGCGGGATCCTGCGCGACCTGCCCGCCGACGCGATCGGCGCCGCGTTCCTGGAGGTCCCGCTCGACGCCGACGTGCAGGACGACGTCGTCTCCCCCGCTGGCGTGCAGATCACCTGGCTGCCCCGCAACGGCGGCACCCGCGGGGTCGACCTGCACGCCGCCGTACTCGCGCACCTGACCGGCGCCGCGCCGGCGGCCGACGCCCTGCCCTCCGTCGAGGACGCCGAGGTGGATCCCAGCCTGTGGGAGACGCCGGTCTACTCCTCCGCCGGCGAGGACGTGCTCGCGTCGACGTCGGTCCCGACCGCGGGCTCGCCGTACGCCGGCCTCTATGCCTGGATCGCCGGCGAGTCGAAGGTGGTGACCGGCCTGCGCCGCAAGCTGGTCAACGACCTCGGCCTCGACCGCGGCCAGGTGGCCTTCATGGGCTACTGGCGCGAGGGTGTCGCAATGCGCTCCTGATCAGCGCCTCACCGACCCACGAAGGGGCGCGGAATGCGCTGCCAAGGGGCGCGGTATGCGCTGCCAAGGGGCGCGGTATGCGCCGCCAAGGGGCGCGGAATGCGCCGCCAAGGGGCGCGGTATGCGCCGCCAAGGGGCGCGGAAAGCGCTGCCAAGGGGCGCGGTATGCGCCGCCAAGGGGCGCGGTATGCGCCGCCGGAGGATGCGGAGCGTACGACGAAGCGACCGCCCTGCCCTAGGAACCGGAATCTTGCTTCGCACCGCAAAACCTGCCGGTTCGCACCGCAAACCCCGCCGGTTCGCACCGCAAACCCTGCCCCTTCGCGGTGGGTCAGAGGTCGAAGAGCGAACCGGTCTCGTGGATGTCGGCGTCGGTGCGGGGCTGGTGGGCGTTGCCCGATCGCTTCGGAGCAGGAGCGGTGGCCTTCGGCTCTTCCTTCGCCTCAGCCTTCTTCGGCTCTTCCTTCGCCCCAGCCTTCGCCTCGGCCTCGGGCTCGGCGTTCGACTGCGCCTTCGGCTCTGCGTTCGACTCAGCCTTCGGCTCGTCAGCCTTCGGCTCCTGCACCTCAGTTGCCGCGGCGGTCGGCTTCGGGGCGGGGATGTCGAAGAGCGAGTCGGCCGAGGTGAGGTCCACGTCGGGGCTCGGCTTGCTCGCCGCGGCGGCCTCCTCGGCGCGGGCATCCTCCTCGACCGGCGCCTTCTCCGGCGTCGGGCCCGGGGGCGGGGCCTCCGAGGTGGTGGCCGCGGCCGCGACCGGCT
>NZ_SSXI01000325.1 GCF_004803405.1 Nocardioides sp.
GCGGCGGCGGTCGCCGGGGTCGCGGTCGCGGTCGCGGCGCTCCTCATGGGTCGCGGCGGGCCGGACCCGGTGGCGAGCGGGGACCCGACCGCGAGGACCGGCGCGAGCGGCTCGGGTGGGACCGAGGATCGCCCGGCCGCCTTCACCGGCAGCGGCGAGCAGGTCGCCGCGGACAACATCGCGCGGGTGCTCGAGGACGAGGGCGACCTGGATGCGCGCGGCGCGGAGTGCACCGCCCGAGAGCTGGTGGACGAGCACGGCGTCGACGGGCTGATCGCGGACGGCCTGCTCGACGAGGACCTGATGCTGGTCGAGGACGGCCGCGGCGGGGTCAGCCCGGGCGTGCTGGCCGACATCTTCGCGACGACGTTCTCCTGCCTCTGGACCGTGTCACCGGCCCCCGAGTAGCCCGTCCCTGGCGAAGCCGCGGTCGCCCGCGGGCCCGTCAGCGTCGCGGTGTCTGTGCCCCCAGCAGCCAGGCCTCGAAGAACGCCGTCAGCTCCTCGCCGGTCGTCTCCTCGATCCACGCCCAGTACTCGTCGCGGTCGGCGATGTCGTTCTCCTGCTGCTCCGGCCAGGCGCGGACCATCTCCAGGAACCGCTCGTCGCCGATCCGCTCCCGCAGCTCCTGCCACATCAGGGCCGGCCCGTAGTAGATGTTGCCGTCCCCGAAGCGGGTCGGGTCGTAGTCGGCGGGCGGTCCGGACTCCGCGCGCATCGAGGTCTCGGCGGCCGCCCACTGGTCCATCTTCTCGACGATGGAGATGCCCTCCTGTTCGGCCTCCCACATGCCCTGCAGGTACATCACCATGCCCTCGTTCATCCAGACCTCGGACCAGTCGGCGGGCGAGACCGAGTTGCCGTACCAGTGGTGCGCGGCCTCGTGGACGACCACGGCGGCAGACAGGCTGTACGCGGTGTCGCCGAGGGTGACCATGGTCTGGGTCTCCATGCCGCTCTCGTTGTCGACCACCACGATGCCGAAGCTGTCGAAGGGATACGGGCCGAGGATGTCCTCCAGCCAGTCGATCGCCTCGGCGGCGTACTCCGTGTCACCGGGCAGCGGGTCCTTGTCGGGGTCGGTCCAGATCTGGATGGGGACGCCGCTGTCGGACTCGAGGTCGGTGCGCTGGAAGTCGCCGAAGGCGACCGTGACGAGGTACGACGACGCCGGCTCGGCGAGGTGCCAGACGTCGGTCTGGAGGCCGTCCGCCTCGGTCGACTTCGTCAGCACGCCGTTCGCCACCCCCGACCACGGCGCGGGCACGGTCAGGGTGAAGTCGTAGAGCGCCTTGTCGGCGGGCTGGTCGTTGACGGCGTACCAGGTGTGGGCGCCGTACGGCTCCTGCAGTGTCCAGGTCTCGTGCTCGGGGGTGATGCTCCAGCCGAGGCCGGCTCCGAAGTCGGACCGCTGGCTGGGGGCGGGGGTCGGCTCCGGCGTCCCGGCGTAGGCGATCTCGATCTCGTACCGCTGGTCGGCGCGCACCGGGTGGTCGATCGTGAGGTCCTTCCCTCGGACCTGGAACGCGGCAGGCTCGCCGTCGACGCTGAGCTCGGAGATGGTGAGCGCGTCGTTGAAGTCGAGCGGGATCCTGGCGGCGTCCGCGGTGGCGCGGAAGGTCAGCACCTGCCGCCCGGTGAGCTGGTCCTCGCTCGGGTCCCAGGTCAGGCCGAGGTCGTAGTGGAGAGCGTCCACGAGCGGGTCGCCCACCTCGGGGTAGACCGTGTCCTCCCGGGTCTCGCTGCGGGCGATCGACAGCTCGTCCGAGCCGCCGGCGCCGGTCGCGCTGGGTGTGTTGCCGGTGGTCGGCGCGGAGGGCGGTGCCGACGATGATCGGCGGTCCGGGTCGTCCTCGGAGACGTCGGCCCCGCAGCCGGCGAGCACGAGCGAGAGGACGAGCGCCGCGCCGAGCACGCCGGTCGCGCGCGGTCCTCGCGGTGAGACGGTCATGCACCCCTCCTTCCCTGGTGGGTGCGGCCATCATGCCTGTCCGGGCGAGCAGGTCGACGTTGCGAGCTCGCCACCATCGCTCGACCGCCCAGGCAGCCCGGTCGACGTGCCGGGGATCGACGACCCGCACTGGTGGGAGACCGCTGCCGGCGCAGGCCGGCCGAGGTTCAGTCGACGAGCTCCTGAAGCGCGTCACGCTCCAAGCGGTAGACAGCGATGTCCGCGAGCTCCTGGCCACCCAATCGCTGGTAGAAACGGAGCGCAGCATGGTTGGAATGCTGCACCCACCACTCCAGGACGCCCCGCTCTCCGGCAAGGCGAGCGAGGTGGGTCATCACCCGTTCGCCGACGCGCTGATTGCGGAGCTCAGGGGTGACGTAGAGGTCCTCGAGGTGGATTCCCCGCCGACCGCTGACGGTTCCGTACTTGGGGTAGTAGAGGGCGAAGCCCACCCGCACGGTCCCGACCTGCACGACCAGAGCTGCGGCCAGTGACGTCGGCCCGAAGAGGGCTGCCTCCAGGTCATCGAGGGTGGCCGTCACCGCCGGCAGGCCTTCCTCGGCGGCCAGCGCACGGATGAAGCGGTCGATGGTTGCGAGGTCGTCGGGCGTCGCGGGCCGGATCAGAACCTCCTCGGAGGTGTGCGGGGGCGAGGGAGCGAGAGATCGTGGATCAGTCACGTCGCAAACGTATGCCTCTCGGGTTGGTCGAGGATTGCGATTTTCACTAGGCAAGGGCACCTTCGCGGCAGATGTCGCTACCATCCGCGCCATGGACGCAATCGACCGGAAGATTCTTGCCGAGTTGCAGGAGGATGCTCACCTGACGAACCAGCAGCTTGCCGCTCGCATCGGCCTGTCCCCGTCGCCGACGCTGCGACGTGTTCGCAGGCTGAAGGACGACGGCATCATCGCCCGGTACGTCGCCGTGGTCGAGCCTCGTCGGCTGGGTCTTCAGGTCATGGCCCTGGTGACGCTGACGCTTGCCTCCCAGGACGACGCGACCATCTCCGCGGTCGAGGAGCGAATCAGGTCTCTGGATGAGGTCACCGAGGCATACACCCTCGCCGGCCAGGCGGACTACATCATCAAGGTATGGGTCAGCAGCCTGGAGACCTACGAGGAGTTCGTCCGTACGAAGCTTCGAACCGTCCGCGGACTGGCGAGCATCACCACGATGTTCGCCTATGCAACCGTGAAGCCACCCTCGCCGATCAGCCCGCCCCCACCGCACGCTGAGCGTTCCACGGATCGCGACCGACGGAGTCGGTGATCGGCACCGTCGAGCCCGGCGAAGACCGTGACGCGTTACGGCGAGGCCCCCGCGTCGTTAGAACCTGTTGCAGTGCCGCCCGACCCCTCACGGGTGGCCGAGAGGGAGGACGTCGTGGCGCAACGACTGCGGGAGCCGGAGACCACGCGGCGCGTGGGCCTGGCCGGGCTGCTGGCACTCACTCTCGTCGGCGTCGCCGTGCTTCTGCCCGGCGGTGGCGGCGGGTCGGCGAGCCTGGCCCTGGCGACCGAGCAGGAGAAGTCCGCTCGCGGGGTGCCGCATGACGACTCCGGCCTGGAGCCTCACGACCACAGCGACCCGACCACCAAGAACGCCATCTCCCGCGGCGTCGTGGAGGGCGCCGAGGTCGTCGAGCCGGTCAGCGCCGCGGCGCGCTCCGCCGCGGAGGAGTACGTCGAGCGCGAGCGCGCCCTGCCCGACCCGACCCTGGTGAAGGTGCCCGCCTACCCGGCCCGCTCGGCCGTGCCGACCGACCGCTTCGCGATGGCCGGCGGCTGCTACACCCTGCAGACCGGCTCCGGCGCGTACGTCACTCGCACCGGCACGACGCTCGCCGTCGCGTCGGTCCCCCGGGCATCGGCCGCGACCTTCTACTTCAAGGCCACTCGGCTCGGTGGCTACCTGCTGCACACCCGGCCCGGTGAGGTGACGCTCAAGCCGGACGGCTCGATCGCCGTCGCAGCCAAGCCGGGTCCGCGGGCCGACTGGACCGCGACCAAGGTGGCCAGGGGCCACACCTTCCAGATCGCTCCCGGCAAGGCGATGACCGTCCGACCCGGCGGCAGGCTCGGCCGGGGCGCGACCGGCACCCCGTTCCGGCTCCGCGTCGCCGCCGGCTGCCCGCCCTACCCCGAGGCGGACGTGAACGTCTCAGGCGACCCGCACGCCGGCCTGACGTCGTACCAGGAGGTGCGTGGGTTCGTGGACGCGCACACCCACGGCATGGCCTTCGAGTTCCTGGGCGGCCAGGTCCACTGTGGTCGTCCGTGGCACGAGTACGGCGCGCCGTACGCGCTGGTCGACTGCCCCGACCACACGCTGACCGCCGGCCGGGGAGCCGTCCTCGAGTCGCTCCTGTCGGGCGAGCCGTCCCACGACCCGGTGGGGTGGCCGACCTTCAAGGACTGGCCGGCGCCGGAGTCGCTGACGCACGAGGGCACCTACTACCGGTGGCTGGAGCGCGCGTGGCGCGGCGGCCAGCGGCTCTTCGTCAACCTGCTCGTGGAGAACAACAAGCTCTGCGAGCTCTATCCGCTGAAGCGGAACTCCTGCGACGACATGGACTCGATCCGGCTGCAGGCCGAGCAGATGGTACGGCTCCAGGACTACATCGACGCGCAGTTCGGCGGCCCCGGCAAGGGGTTCTACCGGATCGTGAAGGACCCGTTCGAGGCGCGGCGCGTGATCAATGCCGGGAAGATGGCCGTGGTGATGGGCATCGAGACGTCCGTTCCGTTCGGCTGCACCTTCAAGGCGGTCCTCGGCGAGGACGTCCCCGCGTGCACCGCCGCCGACATCGACGCCAACCTGGACGAGATGCACGCGCTGGGCGTGCGGCAGATGGAGCTGGTCAACAAGTTCGACAACGCGCTCGCCGGAGTCGCGGGCGACGCCGGCGAGGTCGGCCTCGCCGTCAACTCGGCGAACTTCCTGGAGACCGGCACCTTCTGGGCGATGCGGCACTGCGAGCCCGCCGACGGGCGGTCCGCCGACAAGACGCAGGTCACGGCGCCCGACATCTCGGCGGGACAGCAGGACGCCCTGTTCGGCGCGCTCGCCCAGACGCTCGGCATCCTCCCGGCCGTGCCGGTCTACGAGCAGCCGGCGCACTGCAACCAGCGCGGGCTGACCGACCTCGGCGAGCACACGATCCGCGGACTGGCCGAGCGGAGGATGCTCTTCGACCCCGACCACCTGTCGGTCAAGGCGCGCGCCGCGTCGATGGACCTGATCGAGCAGCTGGAGTACCCCGGTGTGCTGTCGAGCCACTCGTGGTCCACGCCCGACACGTACCCGAGGATCTACCGGGCGGGCGGGTTCATCACGCCCTACGCGGGCGACTCGACCGGGTTCGTGGAGAAGTGGCGGCGCCACCTCGGCTGGGCCGACCCGCGCTACTACTTCGGCTTCGGCTTCGGCGCGGACATCAACGGACTCGGCGCCCAGGGCAATCCCCGCGGCGCCGGGGTGCCCAACCCCGTCACCTACCCGTTCACCGGGCTGGCCGGCGTGAGGCTCGACCGGCAGCGGGCGGGCGCGCGGGTGTGGGACATCAACGTCGACGGCGTCGCGCAGTACGGCCTCTACCCCGACTGGGTGGAGGACCTGCGGGTGGTCGCCGAGGCGCAGAACCCCGGGGACGGAGCGAGGATCGTCGACGACATGGCGCGGGGCGCCGAGGCCTACCTGCAGATGTGGGAGCGGGCGCACGGCGTCTCGCCCGACTCGTGCCGGAACGCGGACCTGCGGAAGACCACCGACGCCGTCCGGCGGCTGGTCGTCCCGGGGATGACGACCGCCCAGGTGCTGGGCGCGGTCGGCCAGCCCTACGAGCGCCGCGGGGCGTCGTACGGGTTCTGCGCGCGGAGCGAGGCCCGGGTCAAGGTGCCGGTCACGGTGACCTTCTCGGCGACCGGCCGGGTCAGCGGCGTGTCGTTCGGCTGACGGCCGGGGCTGAGGCGAGCGTCACCCTCCACGCGAAGTTACTTGTCGGTAGTATCGCTGTGCGTCTGTTGCTCACGCGCGGCTCGGGTAAGGCTTGCCTGTCAGGCTCGACGCCGGTTGGTGGCAATAGGCTCGACGCGCGCACCCCACGGGTGCGCACACCTGACTCCCTGCGGATGAGGAGCTGTTGGAGATGTTGCAGACCGTCCTGATCGTGGTCTCGCTCGGTCTCACCGCCGTCACCCTCGCGGTGGTCGGCAAGGCTGTGATGGCGATGCTCGGCGTGATCCGCCGTGGCCAGCCCGCGCCTGGCCGTGCCGGGAACCCGGCGGGCCGGACGCTGACCATGCTCAAGGAGACCTTCGGTCACACGCGGATGCTCCAGTGGACCTGGGTCGGCATCATGCACTGGTTCGTCTTCATGGCGTTCATCTTCCTGAGCACCGCTGTCGCTGCCGCCTACTTCCAGCTCTTCGACCCCGAGTTCGTGTGGCCGATCGTCGGCCACTGGTACCCCTTCGAGTGGTTCAGCGAGGCGATCGGCCTGCTGTCGACCATCGGCGTGATCGTGCTGATCATCTACCGGCAGAAGCACCACCCGCGGATCGAGGGCCGCGGCAGCCGCTTCTTCGGCTCCACGATGTGGCAGGCCTACTTCGTGGAGTTTCTCGCGCTGTTCGAGGGCGGCGCGATCCTCTTCGTGCGTGGCGCCGAGTACAACCTGCTCGAGGCCACCGGCCACACCGAGCACGCGACCCGTGCCCACTTCCCGATCGCCTCGTGGGTCGGCGACGTGCTCTACCCGAGCGGCGTCGACTCGGCGCACACGCTCGAGAACGTCATCTACGCCATCGCGACGTTCAAGATCGTGCTGGCGATGGTCTGGCTGCTCGTGGTCGCCCGCTATCTCACGATGGGCATCGCGTGGCACCGCTTCACCGCGTGGTTCAACATCTGGTTCAAGCGCGAGGACAGCGGACGTACGGCGCTCGGCGCGGTCAAGCCGCTGACCTCGGGCGGCAAGCCGATCACGCTCGACGACATCGACGACCTTGACGAGGACGCGACGCTCGGCACCGGCAACATCTTCGACTTCTCGTGGAAGGACGTCCTCGACTTCACGACCTGCACCGAGTGCGGTCGCTGCCAGTCGCAGTGCCCGGCGTGGGCGACGGAGAAGCCGCTCTCCCCGAAGCTGATGATCATGGCCCTGCGCGAGCAGGCGTTCGCCGTCGCCGGTGGCGTCGAGGGCGCCGAGGACCGCGCGATGGTCGGCAAGGCCGACCGCGAGCAGGCCGAGGGCGTCGACGACTGGTTCTACATGCCCGAGGGCGGTGACTTCGTCGTCGACGAGGACGCGCTGTGGTCCTGCACCAACTGCGGGGCCTGCGTGCAGCAGTGCCCGGTCGACATCGAGCACGTCGACCACTTCGTCGACATGCGCCGCTACCAGGTGCTGGTCGAGTCGAACTTCCCCTCCGAGCTCAACGGCCTGTTCAAGGGCCTGGAGAACAAGGGCAACCCCTGGAACATGTCGCCCACGGCGCGCATGGACTGGGCGAAGGGCCTCGACTTCGAGGTCAAGGTCGTGGGTGACACGATCGAGTCCCTCGACGAGGTCGACTGGCTGTTCTGGGTCGGCTGCGCCGGTGCCTATGAGGACCGTGCCAAGAAGACCACCCGCGCCCTCGCCGAGCTGCTCGACACCGCCGGCGTCTCCTTCGGCGTACTCGGCAACGGCGAGACCTGCACCGGTGACTCCGCGCGTCGCGCCGGCAACGAGTTCGTGTTCCAGGGCCTCGCCCAGCAGAACGTCGAGGTGCTCACCGAGGCGAAGGCGAAGAAGGTCGTCACGACCTGCCCGCACTGCATGAACACCCTCAAGAACGAGTACAAGCAGCTCGGCATCGAGCTCGAGGTCATCCACCACACCCAGCTGCTCAACCGGCTGGTCCGCGACGGCAAGCTGACGCCGGTCGCCGACGGCGGTGGGGCCCACCAGCGCAAGATCACCTACCACGACCCGTGCTTCCTTGGACGCCACAACCAGGTCTACACGCCGCCGCGCGAGCTGCTGCAGATCATGCCGGGCGCCGAGGTCAAGGAGATGGAGCGCAACTCCGAGCGGTCCTTCTGCTGCGGCGCCGGTGGTGCTCGTATGTGGATGGAAGAGACCATCGGCGAGCGGATCAACCTCAACCGCACCAACGAGGCCGTCGAGACCGGCGCGGACCAGATCGCGGTCGGCTGCCCGTTCTGCCGCGTGATGCTGTCCGACGGCCTCACCAAGATGCAGGCCGACGGCGCCGCGCGCGAGGAGGTCGAGGTTCTCGACGTCGCGCAGATGCTGCTCGCCTCGGTCAAGGGCGAGATGGCGACCAAGCTGGCGCCCGGTGCCGCCGCGGCTGCTGGCGCTGCTGCCCCCGCAGCGAGGACCTCGGTGGAGACCAGGGCGGAGCCGGCACCCGGTGACGTGACCGTCACCGAGGACACCGTCGTCGACACCGAGGACGTGGGTCCGGCGGCCAAGGCGTCCGGCGGCTCGTCGATGTTCGACGACCCGGGCTCGATGTTCGACGAGCCGGCCGCGCCGGCCGCGAAGGCTGCGCCGGAGGCGAAGTCCGGTGGCTCCCTTTTCGACGAGGGTGCCGGGTCCTCGCTCTTCGACACCGCTGCCCCCGAGGCGAAGGCCGCCTCGGAGGCGAAGCCCGCCGCCGAGGCGAAGGCCGAGCCGGCCTCGTCGGGCGGGTCGCTGTTCGACGTCGGTGGTGACCAGGCTCCGCCAGCACCGGCCACGGCGGAGCCGTCCTCCGACGTGTCCGGTGGCTCCCTGTTCGACATCCCGACCACGTCGGCTCCGGCTCCGGCTCCGGAGGCCAAGGCCGAGCCCGCGCCGAAGCCCGCCGAGGAGGCGGTCGTCGACGCCGAGGTCGAGGGCGGCGTCGCCGCCGCGCCCCCGCGGT
>NZ_SSXI01000078.1 GCF_004803405.1 Nocardioides sp.
AAGGCCGACGTCGCGCAGGGCGGTGGCACGGACAGCAGCCGGATCGACGAGGCGCTGGCGGCCGTGTCCGCCGCGGTCGCGCAGGCCTGAGGACGGCGGCGTGAGGCGGGGCGTCCGGCTGGGTGTCGATCCCGGCGACGCCCGGATCGGTGTCGCGCGCAGCGACCCCTCGGGAATGCTGGCGACGCCGGTCGAGACGGTGCGCCGGGCCAGGGGTGACCTGCGTCGGCTGCACCAGATCGTGGCCGAGGAGGACGCCGTCGAGGTCGTCGTCGGGCTGCCGCGGTCGCTCTCGGGCGGCGAGGGGCCGGCCGCGGTGAAGACCCGCGAGTTCGCGCGTCGGCTGGCGCTCCGGATCGCACCGGTGCCCGTGCGGCTGGTCGACGAGCGCCTGACGACGGTGACCGCGGAGGCTATGCTGCGCGACCAACGCAAGGGCGCGAAGCGTCGTGCCGTGGTCGACCAGGTCGCGGCCGTCGTCATCCTGCAGCACGCGCTGGATGTCGAGCGCACCACGGGCACGCCTCCGGGCGAGCTCGTGGACCTGGCTCCGGAGGAGCAGGCCACCCCCCAGCCCGCAGCCGAGGACGGCGAGGAGACCCATGAGTGAGTCGGTCCTGTCGGAGATGACCTCCGGCGGCAGCCATGAGCCGGGCCGCCGCCGAGCGGCACGGAAGCGTCGGTCGAGCTGCCTGCCGATCCTCCTCGTGATCGTGATCTTCTGCGTGGTGACCGCCTGGTTCGCCCGCAGCGCCATCTCCGATGTCCGGGACATGTTCGCCGGCCCCGAGGACTACCCCGGCCCCGGCCAGGGCGAGGTGATGGTCGTGATCGACCCGGGCCAGTCGGTCTCGTCGATGGGCACCGAGCTCGAGGAGCTCGACGTCGTGGCGTCCTCCGAGGCGTTCCTCGAGGCCGCCGCGGCCAACGACCGGTCGACCGCCATCCAGGCCGGCACGTATCTGCTGAAGAAGAAGATGAAGGCGGTCGACGCGGTGACCGTGCTCGTGGACCCCGCGAACGTGGTCACCACCGCGGTGACCATCCCCGAGGGCTTCACGGTGGACCAGATCGTCGCGCGGCTGGCGGAGGAGACCGGGTTCCCCGCCCGCCAGTTCCGGCGGGTGCTCGCTCGGCCGCAGTCGTTCGGCCTGCCGTCGTACGCCAAGGGCAACCCGGAGGGCTACCTGTTCCCGGCGACCTACACGTTCAGCCCTGCGGACAAGCCGGTCGACATGCTCAAGGAGATGATCGCCCGCTACGAGCAGGCCCTCGGCGACAACGACATCGAGGCCGTCGGCGCGTCGCTCGGCCCCGGCTACACCCCCGAGCAGGTGATGACGGTCGCGAGCCTGGTCGAGGCCGAGGGCCGCGGCGACGACATGCCGAAGATCGCTCGCGCCATCTACAACCGGCTCGAGCTGCCGGACGGCGGCGGCACCAACGGACTGCTGCAGATCGACGCCGCCGTCCTCTACGCGCTCGGCACCCGCGATCCCTCCAAGCTGGTCGCTCCGCTGCGGGACCTGACGGATTCGCCGTACAACACCTACCTCCACCCTGGCCTCCCGCCGGGCCCGATCGGCTCCCCGGGCGAGCAGGCGATCCAGGCCGCGCTGCACCCGGCCGAGGGTGACTGGGTGTACTGGGTGACGGTGGACTGCGACGGCACCACGGAGTTCTCGGCCACGCTGGAGGAGCACAACCAGCACGAGCCACTCGACCCGTCGACCTGCTGACCCGGATGCCCGACTCCGCGCGGCGATGCGCCGTCCTCGGCGACCCGATCGACCACTCGCTCTCGCCGGTGCTGCACCGTGCCGGCTACGAGGCGCTCCGCCTCGACTTCGAGTACGACGCCGTGCGGGTGCCGTCCGGAGAGCTGGCCGGGTTCGTGGCCGGGCTCGGGCCCGAGTGGCGGGGCCTGTCGGTCACCGCGCCCCTGAAGCGGGAGGCGCTCGACCTGGCCGACGAGGTGTCGGAGACGGCCCGCCTGGCCGGCGCCGTGAACACCCTCGTGCGCACGGAGTCCGGCTGGCTCGGAGAGAACACCGACGTCCCCGGCGCGGTCGCGGCGATCCGGGAGCGGTTCGGCACCGTCAGCGAGGCCGCCACGATCATCGGCGGCGGCGCGACCGCGGCGAGCGTGGGACTGGCCCTCGCGGAGCTGGGGATCGAGCAGATCACCCTGCTGGTGCGCGACCCCGCCAACGCCGCGGCGGCCGCAGCGGCGATCCGGCGGCACCCGGCTGGGCCCGGCGTCGAGGTGGTGAGGCTGGACCAGGCCGCTCCGGCCGAGGGCGTGCTGGTCTCCACCGTCCCGGCGACCGCGCAGACCCCCGATCTCGTGGCCCGCCTCCTCCCGGTGGACGTCGTCTTCGACGTCACCTACCACCCGTGGCCGACTCCGCTCGTCGAGGCGGCCGCGGCCGAGGGCGTCCCGGTCGTCAGCGGACTCGACCTGCTCGTACACCAGGCGGTGCTCCAGTTCGGGATCTTCACCGGGCACGACGCGCCGCTCGCGGCGATGCGCGAGGCCGGCGAGCGGGCCCTCGCCGCGCGGTAGGTTCCGCGCATGGATGTCGTGCTGCCCGCCCTGGTCGGTGCCCTCGCCGGCCTGTTCGGCGGCCTGCTCACGCCACGGTTGATCGCGCTGTGCCCCGAACCGGCTCACAACCCGGATGAGAACCCGGAGGACTTCCCGGAGCATGTGCCCTTCGTACAGCTCGCCGCGCGGCCGGGACTCGCGTGGCGGTGCGCGCTCGCCTGCACGGTGGCGGGCACCGCGATCGGCGCCACGGCCGGCTGGAGCTGGGCGCTGCTGTGGCTGCTGCCCCTGGTACCGGTCTGCTGCGCGCTGACGGTGGTCGACTACGTCACGTGGTACCTGCCCACGAGGCTGATCTGGCCGTCGTACCTCGTCGTGGCCCTCGGCGTCGCCGTCACGGCCGTCGCGCTGGGTGAGGTGAACGTGCTGCTGTTCGCGGCCGGCGGCTTCGTGGGGCTGGGCGGCTACTACGGCCTGCTCTGGCTGATCAGCCCGCGTCTGATGGCGTTCGGCGACGTGCGGCTCGGCGCCCTGCTCGGGCTGGCGCTGGGACCGCTCGGGATCGCGACGCTGCTCTACTCGGTCGCGGCCGCGGCGGTCGTCGGCGTGCTGGCCTTCATCCCGATGAAGCTGCGGGGCAACGCGATCAAGCGCGAGGGCAGCAGGGGACTGGTCAAGCACCACGTGCCGTTCGGTCCCTCGCTCGTGCTCGGCGCACTCGTCGCCGTGATCGCCGGACAGGTCCTCGTCCGGGTTCAGGGCACCTGAGCGGAAGGTCCCACGCACCATGGGAGACTTGTACCCATGTTGCGCTGGCTGACCGCGGGCGAGTCCCACGGCCCCTCCCTGGTCGCGATCCTCGAGGGTCTGCCGGCCCACGTCGAGGTGACGACCGAGGACATCTCGGACGCTCTCGCCCGGCGGCGCCTCGGCTACGGCCGCGGCGCCCGGATGAAGTTCGAGGCCGACGAGGTCACCATCGTCGGCGGCATCCGCCACGGCAGGTCCCAGGGCGGCCCGGTGGCGATTCAGGTCGGCAACACGGAGTGGCCCAAGTGGGAGACCGTGATGTCGGCCGACCCGGTCGACCCGGCGATCCTGGAGGGAATGGCCCGCAACGCCCCCCTCACCCGGCCTCGCCCGGGGCACGCCGACCTCGCCGGCATGCAGAAGTACGACTTCGAGGACGCCCGCCCGATCCTCGAGCGCGCCTCTGCTCGTGAGACCGCCGCCCGGGTCGCGCTCGGCCGGGTGGCCAGCAACTTCCTCGAGCAGGCCGTCGGCGCCCGCGTCGTCAGCCACGTCCTCGAGATCGGCGGGGTGCGTACCCCGTCCACCAACCTCCCCAACCCGGCGGACCTCGCCCACCTCGACGCCGACCCGGTGCGCTGCCTGGACCCCGACGGCTCCAAGCTGATGGTCGAGCGGATCGACCAGGCTCACAAGGACGGCGACACCCTCGGCGGCGTGGTCGAGGTCGTCGTCCACGGGCTGCCGCCGGGCCTCGGCTCGCACGTGCACTGGGACCGCCGCCTCGACGCGCGCCTCGCGGGGGCGCTCATGGGCATCCAGGCGATCAAGGGCGTCGAGGTCGGCGACGGCTTCGAGCTCGCCGCCACCCCCGGCTCGCTCGCCCACGACGAGATCGTCCCCACCGAGGACGGTCTGCGCCGCGTCTCCGGCCGCTCGGGCGGCACCGAGGGCGGCATGACGACCGGTGAGATCCTCCGCGTCCGCGCAGGCATGAAGCCGATCGCGACCGTCCCGCGCGCGCTGCGCACCGTCGACGTCGCCACGGGCCAGGAGGCCGTCGCGCACCACCAGCGCTCCGACGTGTGCGCCGTGCCGGCCGCGGGCATCGTCGCCGAGGCCATGGTCGCCCTCGTGATCGCCGACGCCGTGCTCGAGAAGTTCGGCGGCGACTCGGTGCAGGAGACCCGCCGCAACGCGCAGTCCTACCTCGACACCCTCCGCTACAGATGAGGCCGGTCGCGGTTCTCGTCGGCACGATGGGCGCCGGCAAGTCGACGGTCGGCGAGCTGCTCGCGACGACCCTCGGCGTCGCCTTCCTCGACTCCGACCAGCTGATCGAGGAGCGGGCCGGCAAGTCGGTGCAGGACATCTTCGTCGAGGACGGCGAGGCGACCTTCCGCGCTCTCGAGAGGGAGACCGTCGCGCACGCGCTGACGCACCACGACGGCGTGCTGTCGCTGGGCGGGGGAGCCGTGCTCGACCCCGCGACCCAGGCCCTGCTCGCGCCGCACCAGGTGGTCTTCCTTCGCGTGGGCCTCGCCGACGCCGTCAAGCGAGTCGGCCTCGGCGTCGGCCGCCCGCTCCTGCTCGGCAACATCCGCTCCCGCGTGAAGCAGCTCCTCGACGAGCGCACGCCGGTCTACCAGGGCCTGGCGCGAATCACGGTCGACACCGACGGCCGCACACCGGAGGATGTGGCCGCCGAGGTCGTCGAACGGATCGGCGCCCAGCACCGAGCACCGAAGGACCAGCCATGAGTGCCCCGACCACGATCCGGGTCGCCACCGCCGCGCCGTACGACGTCGTGGTCGGCCACGGCGTCCTCGACGGGCTGCGCGAGCTGCTCCCCTCCGGGGTGCGCCGGGTGGCGATCGTGTGCCCTGAGTCCCTCGAGGACCTCCTCGACCCGTTCGCGGACCTGCTCGAGGGCCTCGACGTCGTCGTGCTCCAGATCCCCGACGGCGAGGACGCCAAGAACTGGGAGGTCGCGGCGGCCTGCTGGGAGGCTCTCGGCGAGGACGGGTTCACCCGGTCCGACGCGGTGGTCACCGTCGGCGGCGGGGCGACCACGGACCTCGGCGGGTTCGTCGCCGCCACGTGGCTCCGAGGCGTGGCCGTCGTGCATGTGCCCACGACGCTGCTCGCCATGGTCGACGCCGCGGTCGGCGGCAAGACGGGGATCAACACGCCCGCCGGCAAGAACCTCGTCGGCTCGTTCCACGAGCCTGCGGGCGTGCTGTGCGACCTGGCGCTCCTCGCGACCCTTCCGCGCGAGGAGCTGGTCGCCGGCCTCGGCGAGGTCGTCAAGTGCGGCTTCATCGCCGACGCGCGGATCCTCGAGCTGGTCGAGACCACCGATCCGGCGACGCTCACCGCGGACTCGGCGGTCCTCCGTGAGCTCGTCGAGCGTGCGATCGCGGTCAAGGCCGAGGTCGTCGCGGGCGACCTGCGCGAGAAGGGCGGCGCCGGCGGGCACCCCGGGCGCGAGGCGCTGAACTACGGCCACACCCTCGCCCATGCGATCGAGAAGGCCACCGAGTACAAGATCCGCCACGGCGAGGCGGTCGCCATCGGCTGCGTGTACGTCGCCGAGCTGGCCGGTCGCGCCACCGGGCTGCCGCAGGCGATGGTCGACCGGCACCGCGCCGTGTTCGAGCGGCTCGGGCTGCCGACCACCTGGGACGGCGCCGACTTCGACACCCTGCTCGCGACCATGCGGGTGGACAAGAAGTCGCGCGGGGACCAGCTCCGGTTCGTCGTGCTCGAGGACGTGGGGAGGCCGGTCGTGCTGTCCGGCCCGTCCGAGGAGGACCTGCGGGCGGCGTACGCCGCGATCGCTCCGGGCGGCGCGGCATGACCCGCGTCCTGGTGCTCAACGGACCGAACCTGGGCCGCCTGGGCCGCCGGCAGCCCGAGATCTACGGCCACACGACGTACGACGAGCTCGTCGAGCTGTGCGTCGGGTGGGGCCGTGACCTCGGGCTCGAGGTGGACGTCCGGCAGACGAACCACGAGGGCGTGCTGCTCGACTGGCTCAACGACGCCGCGGACGAGGGCACGCCGGTGGTCCTCAACGCGGCCGCCTGGACGCACTACTCGCTCGCCCTCTACGACGCCTGCGCCCAGCTCACGGCGCCGCTCGTGGAGGTCCACATCTCCGAGCCGAGGCAGCGGGCCGAGGAGTTCCGGCACATCTCCCACGTCGAGCCCCACGCGGCCGCGACGATCAGCGGGCGGGGGATCGACGGCTACCGGCAGGCGCTGGAGGTCCTTGCCGGCAGGTGACGCAGCAACGACTCCGGGAGTACCGTGTGACGTAGGTCATAACGAACGGAGCCTGCCATGGCAGATGACCGTCCTCTTCGGACTTCCCTTCGGATCGGCGCCGCACTCACCCCACTGGCGATGCTCGCCGCGGCCTGCGGCGGCGGAGGTGGCGACCCGGCCGACTTTCCCGACGACAACATCGAGATCGTCGTCCCCTTCTCGGCGGGTGGCCCGACCGACACCGTGACCCGGATGATCGCCGAGCCCATGTCGGAGGAGCTCGGCGTCGAGATCATCATCCAGAACGTCGAGGGGGCCGGCGGCACCGTGGCAGCGGGACAGGTCGCGGAAGCCGACCCCGACGGCTACACCGTGCTGATGCACCACATCGGCATGTCGACCGCGCCGACGCTCTACCCAGACCTCCCGTTCGACCCTCTCGCCGACTTCCAGACGGTCGGGCTGGTCACCGAGGTGCCGATGACGATCATCGCGCGCAAGGACTTCCAGCCCGCCACGCTCGAGGAGCTCATCAGCTACGTCGAGGCCAACGAGGACAAGGTGACCTACGCCAATGCCGGCATCGGGTCGGCCTCGCACCTGTGCGGGGTGCTGCTCCAGCAGGCCATGGGCGTCAAGCTCCAGGAGGTGCCCTACGACGGCACCGCGCCCGCGATGGCGGACATCCTCGGCGGTCAGGTCGACTTCATGTGCGACCAGACCACCAACACCACCGCCCAGATCAACGAGGGAAAGGTGAAGGCGTACGCCGTCACCACGACCGAGCGGGTCGAGAGCCTGCCCGACCTGCCGACCACTGCGGAGGGCGGGCTCGCGGACGTCGAGGTGTCGGTCTGGCACGGCCTGTACGTGCCGGCCGACACACCGGAGGAGGTCGTCACCAAGCTGACCGACGCGCTGGCGGCCGCGCTGGAGGACCAGTCGGTGATCGACGAGATGGCCAAGCTCGGCACTGCGCCGGTCGAGCCGGAGCGGGTGACGCCCGAGGAGCACACCACGGTGCTGGAGGAACAGGTCGCCTCCTGGGGGGAGACCCTCGAGGGCATCGAGGCAGAGTGACCGCGCCGGCACGGCGATCGGCGGCCCGACTGCGCCCCCGGTCGGATGCGGACCTGGTCGCGGGAGTCGTGTTCATCGGCTTCGGCCTCGCCTTCGGCGTCGCCGCGAGCCGGTACGACGTCGGCTCCCTGCTCCGGATGGGACCGGGCTACTTCCCCCTGGTCGTCTCCAGCCTGCTCGTGGTGCTCGGCGTCGTCATCGCGGTGAAGGCCTACGTCGCCCCTGACCTGGCCCACCTGGAGGACCTGGACACGCCGGACGAGGAGAAGGAGGGCCTCTCCTTCGGCCGGGTCCGCTGGCAGCCCTCGGTCCTGCTCGTCGGCGCCGCGGTCTTCTTCGCGCTCACGGTCGACGGCCTCGGCCTCCTGCCGGCGACCTTCGGGACCGGCGTGATCGCCGCCTTCGCCCGCCCGGGCGCCCGGCCGCTGCGGGTGCTGACGATCGCGGCCGGTCTGACACTCGCCTGCTACGTGATCTTCGTCGTCCTGCTCCAGCTGAGGCTGTCGCTGCTCGGCGACTGGCTGGGTGGCTAGCCGTGGAGCTCTTCGACAACATCGTCCTGGGATTCGAGACCGCGCTGCAGTGGCAGAACCTGCTGTTCTGCCTGATCGGCGTCGCCCTCGGGACTGCGGTCGGGGTGCTGCCCGGGATCGGGCCGACCGCGACCGTCGCGATGCTGCTGCCGATCACCTTCAACTTCGACGAGCCGGTGTCGGCGCTGATCATGCTCGCCGGGATCTACTACGGCGCGCAGTACGGCGGCTCCACCACGGCGATCCTGCTGAACCTGCCGGGGGAGTCCTCGGCAGCGGTCACCGCGATCGACGGCCATCAGATGGCCCTCCAGGGCCGGGCCGGGCACGCTCTCGCCGTCGCGGCGATCGGGTCCTTCGTGGCGGGCTCGGTGGCGACGGTCGTGCTCGCCGTCGCCGCGCCGCCGCTGGCGCGGGCGGCGCTCAAGTTCGGCGCCGCGGAGTACTTCGCGCTGGTGGTGCTCGGCCTGATCGCGTCGATCACGCTGGCTCGCGGCTCCGCGGTGAAGGCGCTGGCGATGGTGGTGCTGGGCATCCTGCTCGGCGCCGTCGGCCAGGATCTTTCCAGCGGGACGCCCCGGTTCACGTTCGGGTTCCGAGAGCTCTACGGCGGGCTGGAGTTCGTCGCCGTCGCCGTCGGCATGTTCGGCGTCGCGGAGATCCTGAAGAACCTCCACGACCCCGAGCAGCGCGGCCAGTTGGTCGGCCGGGTCACGAACCTGATGCCGAGCCGCGCCGACCTCAAGCGGATCGTCGCTCCGGTCCTGCGCGCGACCGGGATCGGCTCGGCCCTCGGCGTGCTGCCCGGCGGCGGCCACGTGCTGGCGTCGTACGCGTCGTACGCGGTGGAGAAGAAGATCTCGAAGAACCCCCGGGAGTTCGGCCGCGGGGCGATCGCGGGGGTCGCGGGGCCCGAGTCGGCCAACAACGCCGCAGCCCAGACGTCCTTCATCCCGTTGCTGACCCTGGGCATCCCGGCCCACCCGGTGATGGCGCTGATGATCGGCGCGTTCATCATCCAGGGCATCCAGCCCGGGCCGGGTGTGATGGAGCAGCAGCCGGTCCTGGTCTGGGGCCTGATCGCCTCGATGTGGATCGGCAACCTGCTGCTGGTGGTGCTCAACCTGCCTCTGATCGGGCTCTGGGTGCGGATGCTGAGCGTGCCCTACGACGTGCTGTTCCCGGCGATCGTCGTGTTCGCCTGCATCGGCACCTACTCGCTGAGCCAGAACGCCTACGACATCCTGGCCATCGCGTTCTTCGGCCTGCTCGGGTTCGTGCTGATCCGGTGCGGCTGCGAGCCGGCGCCGCTGCTGCTGGGGTTCGTGCTGGGCCCGCTGCTGGAGGAGAACGCGCGCCGTGCCCTGCAGATCTCCCACGGCGACCCGATGACGTTCGTGACCCGGCCGATCTCCGCGACCATGCTGGGGCTGGCCGTGGTCGCGCTCGTGGTCGCACTGCTGCCGGCGATCAGGCGCAAGCGCGAGGTGGTGTTCTCCGAGGAGGACTGACCAGGGTCACACCGCGAGCAACCCGCGCAGCAGGGCGACGGTGGCGCCCACCGCCGCCACCGTCACCGCGAGCCGCCCCGCGGCCCGGCTGCTCACCCGCCGGGCGAGCAGTGAGCCGAGCCCGACGCCGCCGCACACGGCACCCGCCACGAGCGGCCAGGTCCACCACGGCACCAGGTCGGTGGGCACCGCGCCCACGGCGGCCTTGGTCACCAGCGACGACAGGTTGGCGGTCAGCAGGATCGGCTGGAGGGTCGCGGCGAAGGATTTCTGCTCCCACCGGATGGCCAGCGCGTAGGCCGTGAGCGCGGGGGCGGCGACACCGGAGGTGGTGTTGAGGAACCCGGCCGTCAGGCCGACCGTCATCGCAGCGGTCCGACCGTGCACGGTGAACCGGGTCCGCGTCAGCGGCATCGCCGCCAGCGCGCCCAGGACGCTCGCGCCGACCAGCACGTCGAGCCACGAGGCGGCCGTCACGCGTACCGTGACCGCGCCGAGGACGGAGCCGACCACGATCAGGGGCGCCAGTCGCCAGAAGTGCGGCCAGTCGACATCGGCGCGCAGCACCAGCAGCACGACGACCGACGTGACCACCGCCGCGCAGTTGCTGAAGGTCACCCCTGCCTCCGCCCCGATCGCGAGCGTCAACGCCGGGGCGACCACCATCCCCAGCCCGATCCCCGCCACCCGGTGCAGGCAGGCCCCCGCCGTCACGATGGCGCACAGGCCGGCCAGCAGAACTGGGTCCACGGTGCTCACGGTAGTTCCCGACGGTTCGGCCGGGTCGCTCGGTTAGGTCGGGCCGCCGACCGCTCGGTAGGATCGGACGCTGCTGCCCGCGGCGTCGGACGACGGGCAGAACTCTTGACACCTGCATCGAAAAGGCTGGCCCATGGCAACGACGAACGACCTCAAGAACGGCATGGTTCTCAACATCGACGGCCAGCTCTGGGCGGTGCAGGAGTTCCAGCACGTCAAGCCGGGCAAGGGCCCCGCCTTCGTCCGGACCAAGCTGAAGAACGTCGAGTCGGGCAAGATCGTCGACAAGACCTTCAACGCCGGCACCAAGGTCGAGACCGCCACGGTCGACCGCCGCACGATGCAGTACCTCTACAACGACGGCACCAGCTACGTCTTCATGGACGTCAGCTCGTACGAGCAGACCGAGGTCCCGCCCGAGATCGTGGGCGACGCCAAGAACTACATGCTCGAGAACCAGGAGGCGATCGTCGCCACCAACGAGGGACGCGTGCTCTTCATCGAGCTCCCGGCCTCGGTCGAGCTCGAGGTCACCTACACCGAGCCCGGCGTCGTCGGCGACTCCGCCACCGGCCGCACCAAGCCGGCCACGCTCGAGACCGGCCACGAGATCCAGGTCCCGCTGTTCATCAACCAGGGCGAGAAGATCAAGGTCGACACCCGCGACGGCGGCTCGTACCTCGGCCGCGTGAAGGGCTGATCACACACGTGGGAGCTCGGACCAAGGCGCGCAAGCGGGCCCTCGACGTCCTCTACTCCGCCGACATGCGCGGGGAGACGGGTGTCGAGGCGCTCGAGCGCGTCATCGCGGAGGGCGAGGCCCCGAGCAACCCGTACACCGCGACCATCGTGCGCGGCGTGACCGACCACCAGCCCCGGATCGACGAGGTGCTGGAGGAGTTCTCCACCGACTGGAGCCTCGCCCGGATGCCCGTCGTGGACCGCAACGTGCTGCGGATCGGCGTCTGGGAGATGCTCTGGGTCGAGGACGTGCCCGACACCGTCGCGGTGACCGAGGCGATGGCGCTGGTCCGCGAGCTGTCCACCGACGAGTCGCCGTCCTTCGTCAACGGCATCCTCGGCGCGATCCAGCGCAACAAGCCCACGCTCGTCTAGTGGACTCGCGCCGCCGCGCCCCGGGTAGGTTGAGGCTCAACTGACTGCCTATCTCGGAGGTTCTCGTGAGTCAGCCACCTGTGGACCCACCGGTCGGAGACGCGGAGACCACGGACCGTGCGTACACGCCTGAGGAGCTCGAGGAGTTCGCGCGGCGCCAGCTCGACGCGGCGCGCAACGGTGCGCCGGTCGACCCGTTGACCGACCCGATTCCCGCCGCCCCGGCACCGCCGCCTGCCCGGCCGGAGGCGATGCTCGAGCACACCGTCGTCCGGCCGCGGCGATCTCCCAGCTCCCCGCCGCCGAGC
>NZ_SSXI01000009.1 GCF_004803405.1 Nocardioides sp.
CAGGAGCGCCGCCGCGCCGAGGGCCAGGAAGAGGCCGGCGGCGAGGAGCGCGGTCCGTCGCCCGGTGGCCGGCCGCCACGGCTGGAGGTCGTTCTCGACGACGTCGGTCATCGCCTCGACCACGTCGTCGTACACGCGGGGCGGCGGGTCGTCGACGCCGGCGGTGACCGTCAGGAGTCCGCCGTCCTCGACGCCCTGGAGGGTGAGCCCGCTGTCGGTGGCGAGCTTGCGTCCGTCGGCGGTGACGACGCGGTACCCGCCGTGGACGGTGGCCGGATCCAGCAGACCCACGCTCCGCGCGAGCTCGGGCAGCAGCTCGGCCACGGGGACCGCGCCGGGCAGCACGAGATCGACGCGCCGAGTGCCGGACGTGACTGTCACCCGGACCAGGCCGGAGGCGACGGCTCCGCCCGGCCGTGCCGCTTGCGTCATCTGCTCAACCCTTCCCGAGAGCCGGTGACCCGCATCGTACGGACAAGACCGGAGGGACCGACACTGACGTGTCGGTCCCTCCGTCGACGGGTGCGGCGACTCAGAAGTCGAACCGGGCTGCGCCCCGCTTGTCAGCGCTCAGGTACTCGTCGTTGGACTGGTAGACGGTCTGCGAGCTCTTGTCGAGCAGGTCGCGCATCTCCTGCATCGCCCAGTCCCAGGCGGCCTTGGAGCTCCGGTACGCCTCCTGCTGGGCACCGGACCAGGTGGCGACCTTGCCTGCGATGTCCTTCTCGAGGTTGTTGAGGGACTCGTCCAGCTTCTGGACGGTGCGGTACATGTTCTCTGCGGCGGCGTTGAGCTCGCCGTGGTTGACGCGAAGGCCGTCGAGGCTCATCAGTGATCTCCTTGTGGGTCGAGGGGTCGCTCAGAGCGAACCGAGCTTGTTGAGCAGGTTGTTCATCTCGCCACCGGCGGCCTGGTCGACGGCGACGTTGTCCTTCTCGGTCTCCGTGAGCGAGGCGTGGAACTTGTCCAGGGCCGCCGTGATGACGCCGTGCTTCTCGGTCCACGCGGCGTGGAGGACCTGGAAGGCACGACCCCCGTCGCCCTCCCACTTGCCCTTCAGGGCCTGGATCTGGCCGTCGAGGGTGGCGGAGTGCTGCTTGAACTCCGCCTTCGCCTGGACGACGCGCTCGGCGATCGCCTTCAGTGCGCCCTCTGCGTGGCCGAACTCGATGTTCGAACCTGTCATGTCTGCTCCTAGGTCAGTGGGGCGGCCGGAGCCGCCGGGCGGATCTCTCTTCCGAATGGCTCCCCGAGCACCTGCCAAAGAGCCGACGGGTTGTTGCTACCCCAGGAGCTCGGGCGGCTAAACCTCAGCGGACCACTTCCCACAGATGACGGAAGAACCCGACCGCCACCACGACGGACCCGACGGCGAGGGCGCCACACACCGCCTCGGCGATCTCGGCCCGTCGTGACCACCACGCCGAGCGCCACCCCCGGCCGACGAGGACACCGACCAGGACGAGGATCGCGGCCAGCGCGATGGCGGCCAGCGCCACCAGACCGACCAGGCCGGCGCTGTCCTCCGCGAGGCGGAGCAGCACGGAGGCGACCGCCACCAGCGAGAGCACGCCGGCCAGCCGCAGCATGCGCCGCGCCATCACGTGTCGGTAGCTGCGGGCCGCCAGCAGCAGCGCCGCACCGCCGGACGCGACCAGGCAGCGCGCTCCCACCCGGTCGAGCGGCAGGT
>NZ_SSXI01000238.1 GCF_004803405.1 Nocardioides sp.
GCCCGAGCGCGCCGGCGAGCCGAGCACGGCGTCCGCCTCGTCCAGCGCCGTCCCCGAGAACGCCGTCGACCCCGACCACGCCGTCGCGGCGCCGGGCAAGCTCGAAGGCAGCCTGTACGGCGACGACCTCCTCGTCGTCAGCGACGACACGATCTCCGATGAGCTGCTGGAGCAGATCACGGGCGTGACGGTCCGCGGCCGGAAGGGCGTGGTCGCCTACGAGATGCTGTCCTACGGGCAGTTCTCGGTCGAGAACAAGCTCTTCAACATCGCGGCCGTCGACCCGGCCGGCTACCGCAACTTCACCGGCACCAAGAGCGCGGCGTTCCAGGACCAGTGGGACCGGATCGCCGGGGGCGAGGTCGCGGTCATGCAGGACCTGCAGCGGCGGCTTCCGATCGACGACGACGACTACCTCCAGGTCGGCAAGCAGCAGATCCACGTCGGTGCCTGGTCGACCGCGGAGGTCGACAGCGTCGACGCGATGGTCAACGAGAAGTGGGGCGCAGAGCTCGGTCTGCAGAAGGACAACGCGATCATCCTCAACACCGGGCTGTCGTCACCCCAGGTGGTGCGGGACCGGATCGAGAAGGCCGTCGGCAAGGGCAAGGTGTCGATCATCGCCCTCGACATCGTCGCGCAGGAGGGCCTGGACATCGGCACCTTCCAGACCGCCGTGCCGGTCGGCGCCTTCCGCGAGGCGGTCGGGGTCTTCCGCTACACCCCGATCGGCGGCGGCCGGATCGCGCCGGACCCGGCCTGGGTGAAGAGGTACATCGTCACCGAGCAGGTGCCCATCCTGGGCACGGTGACCTGCAACCGGCACATGATGCCGCAGCTCAAGGCGGCGCTCGCCGAGGTGCAGCGCCGGGGCCTGGCCTCCGAGATCCACCCCGACGAGTACGCCGGCTGCTACTACCCGCGGTTCATCGCCGGCTCCACGAACCTGTCGAACCACTCGTTCGGCCTGGCCCTCGACTTCAACGTGCCCGGCAACCAGCGCGGCACCGTCGGCGAGATGAACCGCGAGGTCGTCGCGATCTTCAAGTACTGGGGCTTCGCCTGGGGCGGGGACTGGGCCTGGACCGATCCGATGCACTTCGAGCTCGAGCGGATCGTCAACCCCGGCTAGTCCCGGGGGCCCGGACACTGACACCAACGCTGTCACCCTCGTGCCATGATCGGCCCATGTCTTATGAGCTGGGTCACGGCACCGGTCCGCTGAAGGGACTGAGGGTCGTAGAGATCGCGGGCATCGGTCCGAGCCCGCACGCCTGCATGATCCTGGCGGACCTGGGCGCGGACGTGCTCCGCGTGGAGCGGCCGGGCGGGCAGATGCTCGCCGGCGGGTCCCACGACCTGCTCAACCGCGGCCGCCCCAGCGTCGCGCTCGACCTGAAGAACCCCGAGGCGGTGGCTACGGTCCTGGAGCTCGTGGAGAACGCCGACGTGCTCGTCGAGGGCATGCGCCCGGGCGTGGCCGAGCGGCTCGGCTTCGGGCCCGAGCAGTGCCACCGGCGCAACCCGCGGCTGGTCTACGGCCGGATGACCGGCTGGGGCCAGGACGGCCCGTGGTCGCAGGCGGCCGGTCACGACATGAACTACATCGCCATCACCGGCACCCTCTTCGGGCTCGGCCAGGTGAAGGAGAAGCCGCAGTTCCCGGCCAACCTGGTGGGCGACTTCGGCGGCGGGTCGACGTACCTGGTCATCGGCATCCTCGCCGCCCTGCTCGAGGCGAAGGCGTCCGGTAGGGGCCAGGTGGTCGACGCCGCGATCGTCGACGGCACCGCCAACCTCAACGCGATGACGACGGCCTTCCTCGCCAGCGGCAACTTCCGCGAGGAGCGCGCGGCGAACCTGCTCGACGGCGGCGCGCCGTACTACGACATCTACGAGACCGCCGACGGTGAGCACATGGCCGTCGGCGCACTGGAGCCGCAGTTCTACGCGCAGTTCGTCGAGCTGCTGGGCATCGCAGACACCGCGCCGGACCGGTTCGACCTGGAGCGGACCGACGAGCTGCGCGCGGTCATCGCCGCCCGGTTCCGCGAGCGGACCCGCGACGAGTGGTGCGCGGTCTTCGACGGCACCGATGCCTGCGTCTCGCCGATCCTGCGGATGAGCGAGGCGCCCGACCATCCGCACATCAAGGGTCGCGAGGTCTTTGTCGAGCACGAGGGCATCGTCCAGCCGCAGCCCGCACCGCGGTTCTCCCGCACCCGGGCCACCCTCTCGCTGCCGCCCGCTCCCGCGGCCGGCGCCCACACGCGGGAGGCGCTGGTGGCGTGGGGGGTCGCCGACGTCGACGGTCTCATCGAGCGCGGCGCGGCCGTGCAGGTGGGAGAGTCCCCCGCGTGACCGAGCAGGTCTCCTCGGGATCCCCCGAGCACGTCGATGTGCTCGTCATCGGAGCCGGGCTCTCCGGGGTCGGCGCCGCCGCGCAGCTGCGCGACCGGCATCCCGGACGCAGCGTCGCCGTGCTCGAGGCGCGCGACGACCTGGGCGGCACCTGGGACCTGTTCCGCTACCCCGGGATCCGGTCGGACAGCGACATGTTCACGTTCGGCTACAAGTGGCGGCCGTGGCGGAGCGACGTCGCGCTGGCCGACGGTGCCCTGATCAAGAGCTACATCGAGACGGTCGCCGAGGAGTACGGCGTCACCGGCCTGATCCGCTACCGGCACCGGGTGCTGCGCGCGACGTGGGACTCGACCGACGCGCGCTGGACGGTGAGCGTCGCGGTCGGCGACCCCGCCGACGACGCGGCGGTCCAGACCTTCACCATGACCGCGAGCTTCCTGTGGTCGTGCGCCGGCTACTACCGCTACGACGAGGGCTTCCAGCCCGCGTGGCCGGGCATGGACGAGTTTGGTGGCCAGATCGTCCACCCGCAGCACTGGCCCGAGGACCTGGACTACCGCGGCAGGCGGGTGATCGTGGTCGGCAGCGGCGCCACCGCCGTCACGCTGGTGCCGGCGATGGCCACCGGCGATGGGGCTGCCGAGCACGTCACGATGCTGCAGCGCACGCCGACGTACGTCCTGTCCCGGCCGGGCCGCGACCCGCTCGCTCGGCTGCTCGGGCGGCTGCCCGACAAGATGTCGTATCCCGTCGTGCGCTGGTCCAACATCCTCCAGGCGATCGTGTCGTTCCAGCTCTCGCGACGGTGGCCGGACCGGGCCAGGGCCTTCATCCGCAAGAACGCGAAACGGATGCTGCACGAGGACTTCGACGTCGACACCCACTTCGACCCGCCGTACAACCCCTGGGAGCAGCGCCTCTGCTTCGTGCCCGACGGCGACCTGTTCAACGTGATCGCCGCCGGCCGCGCCGACGTCGTCACCGGCACCATCGAGACGTTCACGCCGACCGGGGTGCGGCTCACCTCGGGTGAGGAGCTCGAAGCGGACCTCGTGGTGTCGGCGACCGGCTTCCAGCTGCTGCTTCCGTTCGGTGGCGTCGAGATCGAGGTCGACGGCGAGCAGGTCGAGCTCAAGGACCTGATGGCCTACAAGGCGCTGATGCTGAGCGGGATGCCGAACTTCGCCTTCACCATCGGCTACACCAACGCCTCCTGGACGTTGAAGGCCGACCTGGTCATCGACTACGTGTGCCGGCTGCTCGACCACATGGACGAGCATGGCTACCGGATCGCGGTGCCGGAGCCCGACCCGAGCGTCGGCAGGCTGCCACTGATGGACCTCAGCTCCGGGTACATCCAGCGGTCCGCCCACCTGCTGCCCGCGCAGGGCGACCGTCCGCCGTGGAAGCTCGACCAGAACTACATGGTCGACCGCAAGGTCATCCAGAGGTCCCCGATCGACGACGGCGTCCTGCGGTTCAAGTAGCCCGCAGGTCGATGCCGGAGGTCGAGGAGGTCGCGCAGCGACCGTCACGCGACCGCAGCCCCGCGCGGCGATTCGCCCGCGCGGTCACCGCTCGGCTAGGGTCGAGTCATTGGTCCGGCCGGTCTTGCCCCGGACCGTCGCGCAGCGCCCCTGGTGCCGCGCCCTCGAATCAGAGGCCCGCTTACCTCGTCCCTTCACCAGTCGGGACAGCACGGCGAGACGCCGACCGAGAGAACTCTCTTGACTTCCACCTTCGCCGATCTTGGCGTGCCCACCGATCTCGTCGCCGTCCTGACGGCCAACCAGATCACCGTTCCCACCCCGATCCAGGCCGCGACACTGCCGGACTCCCTGGCCGGCCGTGACGTCCTCGGACGCGGCCGCACCGGCTCCGGCAAGACCTACGCCTTCGGGCTTCCGCTGGTGGCCCGACTCACCCAGTCGAACCGTCGGCCGGCAGCCAAGCGCCCGCGCGCCCTGGTCCTGGCCCCCACCCGCGAGCTCGCCAGCCAGATCGCGGCCTCCATCTCGCCGCTCGCCAAGGCGGCCGGTCTCAGCACGACGACCGTCTTCGGCGGCGTCGGCCAGGCCCCTCAGGTCACCGCGCTGCGTAAGGGCGTCGACGTCCTGATCGCCTGCCCCGGACGGCTCGAGGACCTCATCCAGCAGGGGCACTGCAGCCTCGCGGACGTGCAGGTCACCGTGCTCGACGAGGCCGACCACATGGCGGATCTCGGCTTCCTGCCCGCCGTACGGCGCCTGCTCGACCAGACTCCCAAGGGCGGACAGCGGATGCTGTTCTCCGCGACGCTCGACGGCGCGATCAACGTGCTGGTGAAGCGGTTCCTCGACAAGCCGGCCGTGCACGAGGCCGACTCGGCCCAGTCGCCGGTGGCGAAGATGGACCACCACGTGCTGCACGTCGACCGGGACCTGCGCCTGCCGGTGCTGCTCGACCTGGTCAGCGCCCCCGGCCGGACCGTCGTCTTCACCCGCACCAAGCACGGCGCCAAGGCGCTGGCGCGTCAGCTCAACAGCAACGGCGTCCCTGCCGTCGACCTGCACGGCAACCTGAGCCAGGGCGCGCGGACCCGCAACATGGACGCGTTCCACAGCGGCAAGGCGACCACTCTCGTCGCGACCGACATCGCCGCTCGCGGCATCCATGTCGACGACGTCGCGCTCGTGATCCACGCCGACCCGCCGGCAGAGCACAAGGCCTACCTGCACCGCTCCGGCCGTACGGCCCGTGCGGGCGCGGCCGGCACCGTGGTCACGTTGATGACCAGCGACCAGCGCGGCGATGTCCGAGCGCTCACCCGGGCCGCCGGCATCACGCCGACGACCACCCGTGTCGACAGCGCCGGCCACCCGGTGCTGCAGGACCTCGCTCCCGGCGAGCGGTCCCGGCCCGGTGGCCTCAAGACCGAAGTGACCACCACCTCCTCCGGTGGCGGCCGCTCGCGGCCCAAGAGCGGCGGCACCCGGTCCGGCGGCAACGCTGGCAACGGGGGCGGCCGCTCCGGTGGCAAGCCCCG
>NZ_SSXI01000143.1:0-720 GCF_004803405.1 Nocardioides sp.
CAGCAGCTCGGCATCCTCGACGAGGTCTCCGGCCTGCTCGCCGCCGCCCGACACGCCGTCGCAGGCACCCTGGACGAGCGCTTCGTGACGCTGCAGCGGCGGCTGTCGGACCAGCTCCGCGTGATCACCGGCCTGCCGCGCCCGGACCGCTGGCTGGAGGTGCGGCCGGGCACGCTGACCCGGCTCGCCGAGCGGGGGCGGCTCGACGGCCAGGTCGTGATCGACACCGGCTTCAGCATCGAGGGCGACCTCGCCGCCGACCTGGGACGGCCCGAGCGCAACGGGATGACGCGCGAGGCGCTCGAGGTGGCCGACGAGATCGTCGTCGTCGGGTCCGCGGACCCGGTCGGGCTCGCTCGGCTGGCGCGGGCGATCGCGGACGCGCACGAGCTCCTGGACGCCCCTCCGCTGCGGGTCGTCGTCAACCGGATGCGTCCGACGCTCGGTTGGCGCGAGGCGGACGTCGTCGCGATGCTGTCCGACTTCGGTGAGAGCCGTGGCGTGCACTTCCTGCCCGACGACCAGGCCGCCGTCGACAGGGCGCTGGTCGCGGGCCGGCTGCTCGTGGAGTCGGGCGAGTCCGCCCTCACCCGCGCCATCGGGGCACTGCTCGACGCGATGGCCGGCGGGCGACCGGCAGGCCGGGCCTGAGGCCGCAGCCGCTCCTCGGCCTCAGGGGTCCCACCTGCCCGAGGCGCTGCGGTGCGTTGCTCCGGCAGG
>NZ_SSXI01000143.1:898-17768 GCF_004803405.1 Nocardioides sp.
GAAAAGCAGGTACAGCCCGCCCGCGGTGAATCCGATCATCACCAGCAGCAGCGGCAGCTGTCCGGTGATCTGGTCCCGCCTGGCGAGGAGCGAGATCGCCCGGTCGTGAGCGGCGACGGCTGCGACGACGTGGCCGATCACCACCGCCACCACCTTGACCGTCGCCAGCACGCTGGGGTGGTAGGAGAACCAGTACGAGGGCTCCAACGACGCGGTGCCCAGGATGTCCCAGCCCTTCCCGAACGGGTCGCTGGCGCGGGCAAGGGTCTGGGTGCCGACGTCGATGAACAGCGTGAGGTAGTGGGCCACGATGTAGGCCAGGACGATCGGCACGATGGAGTGCGCGTACCGGCGTGGCAGCTCACGACGGACCTCACCGCCGCTCGATGTCAGCGCGCTCCCGACGCCGAGCAGGACGCCCGCCGTCAGACAGAAGGTCAGCAGCGCCGCGTTGTCGAGCATCCCCTTGCTGAGCGGGGAGTCCTGGTAGGTCTGGACCCAGAAGGAGGACTCGGCGAACGAGTCGAACGCGGTGCTGCCGAACAGGACCGCCACGACTGCGACCAGGCCGGGTCGCGGCTCGATGGTGGAGAGGTTCGCCAGCGGACTGCGCAGCACCAGGCGGCGCTCCCGGACCGCCCAGGGCGACAGCTTCGCGATGAGCGAGGAGTAGACCTCGAAGGGGTCGGCCCGTTCGTAGAACCGGTTGCCGAAGAGGGCGCCGCCCACGAGCATCACGCCCACGTAGATCGCGCACCACAGCCGCACGGATCCCAGCTCGGTCGGGTAGCGGTACGCCAGCTCCAGCCACACGAACGCGTAGAGGCCCAGCGCCGCCGGCCAGTACCCGAGCCACTCGGGGTAGGTGAGCATCCCCTCGTCCGGGTCGCTCCCCGCGAGCCTGGCGATGCCTGCGTTGATGGTCCGCAGCGGGCTGATCGCCTTCCACACCGGCCCCAGCAGGGCGGAGGCGAACACCAGCCCGACCCACCACCAGACGTAGACGATCCCGAAGAACGGGTTCGTCAGGGAGTTCTGGCCGAACACGGCGCAGGCGACGGTGTACGCCGTCAGCAGCAGGCCGAGCGCACGCAGGCCGCCCCGGAAGTACGACGACCGCACAGCCGCGTCGAGCCACGCCGGCGCCGCTCGGCCACCCGGCTCGGTGTAGCGGGGCAGCCGCCACGCGACGACGAGGACCGTGAAGGAGACGACCAGTGCGGCGACCGCGCCGGAGATCGCCAGCTCGAGAGGGATCGGCAGGTCGGCGGAGCCGCCGATGCCGTGCGCCTCGGGCGCTTCGGTCACCGGGATCCCCGCGCGATCGTTCGGCGCAGGAGCGCAGCGGAGGAGACGAGGAGTCGCGTCGGGTGGGTCATCGGACCTCGAGCTGGACGATGACCTGGTCGAGCTCATGCGACTCGACCTCGACCACGCCGGGCCGGTCGATTCGGATCGGGAAGGTCTCGGTCCCCGCCTCGAAGGCGAACTCCTGCTCGGACTCGGAGTGGATGTGCAGAGAGCCGGGCTCGTCGGCGGTCACGACGAGGTCGATCGGCTGGCCGGCGGCGACGTCGACGCGCTCACCGTTCGGCTCGACCGTGCCGTCCGCGAAGGTGATCTCGACGACCACAGGCTCGTCGGTGCTCGCCTTCGGGTCCTCACCGCACGCCGTGGCGCCGGCCAGCACGGTGGCGCCGGCGACCAGGGCGCCGACGATCCGCATCCGCTGCATGTGTTTCCTCCTGGGGGGCGGAGCGCCTCGTGGACGGGGGTCCGGTCGTGGCGGGGTTCTCTGTCAGAATCTCATGTGATCCCGAGACGTCCGGATGGGGCCCGGGCGTCAGCAGCTCGGGGGCTCCCGATCAGAGGCTGGAGATCGACGTGGTGGACCGGGTGCGACTGCGCGACCTGGCGTTCCTTGCCGAGGAGACGCCGGAGGCGCCGCAGCACAACGCCACGATCGAGATCTTCGATCCGGGTGACGACCAGCTCGACCACGCGCGCCTGGTCGAGCTGATCTGCGACCGGATCGCGTTCGTGCCGCGCTACCGCCAGCGGTTGCAGAGCGTGCCCGGCCACCTCGCCAACCCGGTCTGGGTCGACGACGAGAAGTTCGATGTGGGCTTCCACGTGCGCCGCTCCGCCCTGCCTCGCCCGGGGACGTCCGCGCAGCTGCTCGAGCTCGTCTCACGGATCGTCTCGCGCCCTCTCGACCGCACCCGGCCGCTGTGGGAGATGTACTTCGTCGAGGGCCTCGAGGGTGGCAAGGTAGCGCTCCTCTACAAGACCCACCAGGCGCTGGTCGACGGGGTGCACACCCTCGACCTCGGCCAGCTGCTGCTGGACCCGAAGCCGGAGCCGCGCGAGCTCGATCCCGACGACTGGTCCCCGCGCCGCTCGCCCAACCCGGCCCAGCTGCTCACGCATGCCGTACGTGAGAACCTGACCGACCCCGCTTCGCTGCTCGACACGGTGCGGACCGGATCGCGGGCGCTGGCGCGCACCGCCGACCGCCGCAGCCAGCGGGCGCGGTCCTTCATGTCGGCGGCCACCGGGCGCCGCCCGAAGTCCGGCGGGGTGCTCGCCGGGCCGCTCTCGCAGCAGCGTCGGATCGTCGCGGTCCAGACCCAGCTCGTCGACTACCGCCGGATCCGTGACGCTCATGGCGGCACGATCAACGACGTCATCCTGGCCACCATCACCGGCGCGTTGCGTGCCTGGCTGATGACGCGCGCGGAGTCGCTCGGCGGCCTGCGTCAGGTCCGTGCCCTGGTGCCGGTGTCGGTGATCGACGAGGAGCTCGAGGCCACCTCCCTCGGCAGTCAGATCGCCCCGCACTTCGTCGACCTGCCGGTGGGGGAGCCCAGTGCCGTCGTACGGCTGCACCAGGTGTCGTACTCCTTCCAGGCCCACAAGGACACCGGCCGCAGCGTCGCCGCCAACCGGATCGCCGGGATCGCGGGTTTCGCGCCGACGACCTTCCACGCGATCGGCTCCCGACTCGCCGCCGCGGAGCTGCGCCGCGGCTACCAGATCTCGGTCACCAACGTCCCCGGCCCGCAGGCTCCGCTCTACGCGGCCGGCGCCCGTATGCTCGCGAGCTACCCGGTGCCGCCGCTGCTGCCCGGTCACCCGCTCGCCATCGGCGTCACCTCCTACGACGGCGGCGTCTACTACGGCATCACCGCGGACCGCGACTGGATCCCCGACGCCGACCTCCTGGGCGTGTGCCTGCGTGAGGCGATCGACGAGCTGCTCGACCTCTCCTCGGCCACCCGGCAGCGTGCGCCGCGCGGCCGCCGCGGCCCGACGCCCAAGCGCTGACCTGGGCCCGACCGCGCTCGCGCGACCGGGCGGAGACGACGCAGTATCGTCGCAAAGCATGGACGCCATCACGTTCCCGCCGGCTCCGACGAACGAGCCGAACCTCACCTATGCGCCTGGCACCCCGGAGCGCGAAGCCCTCACCACAGAGCTCATCACCCTCGGCTCTGCGCCTTCCAAGCAGCTCGACGCCCACATCGGCGGCGAGTGGACGCCCGGCGGCGGCGAGGAGATCGCCGTCGTACAGCCGCACGCGCACCAGCGGGTGCTCGGTGTGCTCCGCAACAGCACGACCGACGACGCGAAGCGTGCGATCGACGCGGCGCGCGCGGCCGCGCCGGAGTGGCGTGCGATGGCGTTCGACGAGCGGTGCGCCATCCTGCTCCGGGCCGCGGAGCTGCTCGCCGGCCCGTGGCGGCAGCGGCTCAACGCGGCGACGATGCTCGGCCAGTCGAAGACCTCAGTCCAGGCGGAGATCGACGCAGCCTGCGAGCTGATCGACTTCTGGCGGTTCAACGTTCACTTCGCGAAGCAGATCCTCACCGAGCAGCCGATCGCCAACAGCCGCGGGATCTGGAACCGCACCGACCATCGCCCGCTCGAGGGCTTCGTCTACGCCGTCACGCCGTTCAACTTCACCGCCATCGCGGGCAACCTGCCGACCGCGCCCGCGCTGATGGGCAACACGGTGATCTGGAAGCCGAGCCCCACCCAGCAGTTCGCCGCCACCGTGACGATGGAGCTGCTGCTGGAGGCCGGCCTGCCCCCGGGCGTGATCAACATGCTGCCCGGTGACGGTCTCGCCGTGTCCGAGGTCGCGCTCGCCCATCCCGACCTCGCCGGGATCCATTTCACCGGCTCGACCGCCACGTTCCAGAAGCTGTGGCAGGCAGTCGGCGCCAACCTGACCGGTTACCGGACCTACCCGCGACTGGTGGGGGAGACGGGAGGCAAGGACTTCATCATCGCCCACCCCTCGGCGGACCCGGCCGTGCTGCGGACCGCGATGATCCGAGGCGCGTTCGAGTACTCCGGCCAGAAGTGCTCGGCCGCCTCGCGCGCCTACGTCCCGCGCTCGCTCTGGGCGCGCATGGGCGATGACCTCGCCTCGGAGACCGACGCTCTCGGCGTGGGTGACCCGACCGACTTCACCAACTTCACCGGAGCGGTGATCGACCGTCGGGCCTTCGCCAAGCACACCGCCGCGATCGAGCGGGCCCACGCGACCGAGGGGCTGCAGGTCGTCGCCGGCGGCACCACCGACGACAGCGTCGGCTGGTTCGTGCGCCCCACGGTCGTCGTCGCCGAGGACCCCACCGACGAGATGTTCTCGACCGAGTACTTCGGGCCGATCCTCGTCGTCCACGTGTACGACGACCGCGACCCGGGCGCTTTCGAGTCGGTCGTGCGGCAGGCGGAGTCGGCGGCGCCGTACGCGCTCACCGGCTCGGTGCTCGCCACCGATCGCGCGGCGATCGAGTGGGCGAGCGAGGAGCTGCGCTTCGCGGCGGGCAACTTCTACGTCAACGACAAGCCGACCGGAGCGGTGGTCGGCCAACAGCCGTTCGGCGGCGCGCGTGGGTCGGGCACCAACGACAAGGCCGGCTCGGCGCTCAACCTGCTGCGCTGGACCTCGCCGCGGTCGATGAAGGAGACGCTGGTCCCGCCGACCGACCATCGGTACCCGCACATGGGCTGACCGGGGGAGGTGGGACCATGGACCGGTGATCCCACTCCACCTGGGCGCGCTCCACCCCGTGGAGCAGGCGGCCACCGTAGCCCTGGCCTTCGGGCCGTTCGTGGTGCTCGGGATCGTGATCGCCCTGCGTCGTCGGGCCGAGCGTGACGAGCAGGAGCCGGTCGGCCCGGACCTGCCCGAGGGCTAGCGGGCCAGGTACTCCTGCCCGGTGCGGTGCTCGGCCTTGAGCGCGCTCTTGAGCAGTTTGGCGAGGAGCTCCTCGATCTTGCCGGCCACCAGCGGGATCTTGACCTTGACCTCCATGTCCACGGTCTCGGTGGTCACGCCGTCCTTCTCCACCAGGCGGGCGGTGCCGCGCATCTCGCCGGGCTTGCCGGGGATCGCGACGACGATGTCGGCCTCCGTCGGACTCGACCAGTTCTCGGTCTGCACGACGCTCGCCGTCTCGCCGACGAACTTCCGTGCGAACGACGGGACGCGGTCGGTCGGCTGATCCATCTCGATCCTCACCTGCTTCGCGGCGACACCCCCCTCGACGGTCACCGTGAAGGTGGTGGCCTTGATGGCGGTGCAGACCTCCTCCCGGAACTTCGGGTCCGACAGCATCGCCGCCACCGCCTCAGCAGGGGCGTCGTACACCATCTCGTGGACCAAGCGCGTCGCCATCTTCAGCGGTCTCCCTTCAGCCAGGCCTGGCCGACGGAGAGCTCCGTGGACAGGCCGTCGTCGATGTTGTCGGTCATCAGCTTCTCCAGCTTGCCGCCGACCAGGGGAACCTTGACGGTCACCTCGAGCTCGACGACGTGTCGGGTCCCCTCGCCGTCGGGCACCAGCGCCAGGGTGCCGAACGCCCTCGTCGGCTTGCCCGGCGCCGTGATCTCGATCGTGCCGCGGTCGGGGCCGCTCCACTCCTCGCGCACGACCGCCTGCGTCGTGTCGCCGGCGAACTTCCTCGCGATCGTGGGGAGCCCCCGGGTGTGCTGCACCTGGTCGACCACCATCGTGAAGCCGTCGCCCTGCGGCGTGTGCGTCACCTCCGCGGACACGACATCCTGGGCGGCTGCGACCTTCTCGCGGAACGCCGGGTCGGCGAGCATCGCGAACACCTCGTCGGGTGTCGCCTCGTAGGCAAGTTCGCGGCGGAAGAACATCTGGACATCATGGCGCATCACGAATCGGTGACGACCGCGGCGTGGCCGCGGTGGTGTGTTGTGGCCGCACCAGCCGGGGCCTACTGTCAAAGCGTGTCAACGTCGACGCTGCAGCCCTCCGTGCCGGGGGCAGACCGGGACCGCATCTTCGAGCAGGCGGCCGCCGCGGCCGGTCCGCCCAAGGGCAGCGGTGGACCGCCGCGGAGCGCGCTGCCCGCGCTGCTGCCGGCCTACTACCGGCACGTGGCCACCGAGGAGCTCGCGGCCCGTAGCGACGTCGACGTGTACGGCGGTTTCGCGTCGCACCACCACCTGGCTCTCGACCGCACCCCGGGTACGGCGAAGGTGCGGGTGTTCACGCCGACGGTCGCCGAGCACGGGTGGTCCGCCGCGGGGCACACCGTCGTCGAGGTCGTGGTCGACGACATGCCGTTCCTCGTCGACTCCCTGACCATGGAGCTGGCCCGCCAGGTCCACGACGTTCACGTCGTGGTGCACCCCACCTTCGACGTACGCCGAGGGGAGGATGGTCGCCTGGCATCGGCCGAGCCCGTGTCGGCCGGTTCCGTCGACCCGCCTGAGGGCGTGATCCGCGAGTCGTGGATGCACATCGAGATCGGTCGCCTCAGCGGCGAGGGCGACGACGACCCCGACCGCGTCGCGGCCGAGATCCACCGGGTCCTCGGTGACGTCCGCGCCGCCGTCGAGGACTGGCCGCAGATGAGCGAGCGGGTCGGGGAGATCGTCAGCGGTCTGCGGGAGGATCCGCCACCGCTCGACGAAGGGGAGGTGCGGCAGGCCGCGGCCCTGCTGTCCTGGCTCGCCGAGGAGCACTTCACGTTCCTGGGCTACCGCGAGTACGTCCTGGACAAGGCGCGGGTGGACGGCGCCGCGGCCGAGGAGGAGGTGCTGCGGGCCGTCCCCGGCACGGGGCTCGGCATCCTGCGAGAGCACCCCCATCAGGAGGCGTCCTCGATCGCGTTCAGCCGGCTGCCGGAGGCCGTCAAGGCGAAGGCCCGGGAGAAGACCCTGCTGGTGCTGGCGAAGGCGAACTCCCGATCGACGGTGCACCGGCCGGCCTATCTCGACTACGTCGGCTTGAAGACCTTCGGCCCCGACGGCGAGGTCGTCGGCGAGCGCCGGTTCCTGGGGCTGCTGTCGAGCGCCGCGTACACGGAGTCGCTGCTGCGGATCCCGCTCCTGCGCGAGAAGGTCGCCGAGGTGATGCGGCGCAGCGGTCACGACCCGCACAGCCACGACGGCAGCGCGCTGCTCGACACCCTCGAGACCTATCCGCGCGACGAGCTCTTCCACACGCCGGTCGACGAGCTCGCCCCGGTCGCCGAGGCCGCCATGCAGGCCCGCGAACGACGTGCTCTGCGCCTCTTCGTCCGGCGCGACACCTACGGCCGCTACCTCTCCGTGCTCGTCTACCTGCCGCGTGACCGCTACAACACCGGCGTCCGCCACAAGTTCGTGCGGATCCTCACCGAGCAGATCGGGAAGGGCCGGATCGGACCGGAGTCGGTCGAGTTCAACGTCAGCATCAACGAGTCGACGACAGCGCGGGTGCACTTCGTCGTCCGCCTCCCCAAGGGGGAGCTGATCCCCGACGACATCGACACCGCCGACCTGGAGCGGCGGCTGATGGAGGCATCGCGGTCATGGCAGGAGGACTTCCTCCAGGCTGTGATCGCTGAGTACGGCGAGGAGGTCGGCGCGCTGCTCGGCCGCCGCTACCTCGACGCGTTCCCCGAGGCGTACAAGGAGGACTTCAGCCCGCGGACAGCTGCGGTCGACCTGGGCAGGATCGAGGGCATCCAGGGCGACAGCGGGATCGACCAGTCGCTGTACTCCGACCTCGACGCCGCCGACGGCGAGGCGCGACTGAAGCTGTTCCGGGTGGGGGACCCGCTGTCCCTCTCGGGTGTGCTTCCGATGCTCTCCTCGATGGGGGTGGAGGTCGTCGACGAGCGGCCCTACTCCCTGACCGGGCTCGAGCGAAGGACCCACATCTACGACTTCGGCCTCCGCTACGGCAGTGCGCTGCCCGAGCACGCCCGCGAGCTGTTCTCCAGCGCGCTCCGCGCCATGTGGGACGGCTTCACCGAGACCGACGGGTTCAACCGGCTGGTGCTGCGCGCCCGACTGACCTGGCGGCAGGCGATGCTGCTGCGCGCCTACGCGAAGTACATGAAGCAGGGCAACAGTCCGTTCGCGGTCGACTCGATCGAGCAGGCGCTCGTGGACAACGTCGACCTCGCACGACTGCTCGTCGAGCTCTTCCAGGTCCGGTTCGACCCGGACGCCGAGGCCGGCCGCGAGCAGCGCCAGGCCGACTTGGTGAGCAAGATCCGCAGGGCGCTCGACGACGTGGTCAGCCTCGACCACGACCGGATCCTGCGCTCCTACCTGACGCACATCCAGGCCACCCTGCGCACCAACTACTTCCAGCACGGCGACAAGCGGGGCGTGCCGAAGCCGTACCTGTCCCTCAAGCTCGAGCCGTCCGCCATCCCGGACCTGCCCCAGCCGCGACCGAAGTTCGAGATCTTCGTCCACTCCCCCCGGGTCGAGGGCGTCCACCTGAGGTTCGGCGCCGTCGCACGCGGCGGCCTGCGCTGGTCAGACCGCCGAGACGACTTCCGCACCGAGGTCCTCGGCCTGGTCAAGGCGCAGATGGTGAAGAACACGGTGATCGTGCCGGTCGGCGCGAAGGGCGGGTTCTACGCCAAACAGCTGCCGGACGCGAGCGACCGCGAGGCGTGGATGGCCGAGGGCATCGCCTGCTACAAGACCTTCATCCGCGGCCTGCTCGACGTCACCGACAACCTGGCGGCGGGGGAGACGGTGCCGCCCGCCCGGGTGGTGCGCCATGACGCCGACGACGCCTACCTGGTGGTCGCGGCGGACAAGGGCACCGCGACGTTCTCCGACATCGCCAACGGTGTCGCGCAGGACTACGGGTTCTGGCTGGGCGACGCGTTCGCCAGCGGTGGCTCGGTGGGGTACGACCACAAGGCGATGGGCATCACGGCGAAGGGCGCGTGGGTCTCGGTCCGCCGCCACTTCCGCGAGATGGGCATCGACTGCCAGACCCAGGACATCGCCGTGGTCGGCATCGGCGACATGTCCGGCGACGTCTTTGGCAACGGCATGCTCTGCTCGGAGCACATCCGGCTGGTCGCGGCGTTCGACCACCGCGACATCTTCATCGACCCGGAACCGGACGCGGCGACGTCGTTCGCCGAGCGGCGCCGGCTCTTCGAGCTGCCCCGGTCGAGCTGGCAGGACTACGACAGGTCGCTGATCTCCGAGGGTGGCGGGGTCTTCCCGCGCAGCGCCAAGTCGATCCCGGTCAACAAGCACATCCGCGCCTCGCTGGGCATCGCCGGGCACGTCGAGCGGCTGACGCCGGCGGAGCTGATGCGCGCGATCCTGCTGGCGCCCGTCGACCTGTTGTGGAACGGCGGCATCGGCACCTACGTGAAGGCATCGACCGAGACCCACGGTGACGCCGGGGACAAGTCCAACGACGCCATCCGGGTCGACGGCGCCCAGCTGCGCGCGCGCTGCGTCGGCGAGGGAGGGAACCTCGGGCTCACCCAACGCGGCCGGATCGAGTACGCGATGAACGGCGGGCGGATCAACACCGACTTCATCGACAACTCCGCCGGCGTCGACACCTCGGACCACGAGGTGAACCTCAAGATCCTGCTGGACCGGGTGGTCGCGGACGGCGACCTCACCCGCAAGCAGCGCAACGCGCTGCTGGCGTCGATGACCGACGAGGTCGCCGAGCTGGTGCTGCGCGACAACTACGACCAGAACCTCGCCCTGGCCAACGCCGCCAGGAACGCGCCGTCGCTGCTCCACGTCCACGAGCAGTGGATGCGCGACCTGCAGAAGAAGGGCCTGCTCGACCGTGAGCTGGAGGCGCTCCCGGGCACCAAGGAGGTACGACGGCGGCTGGAGGCCGGTGGTGCCCTGACGCAGCCGGAGCTGGCCGTCCTCATGGCCTACACCAAGATCGTGCTCGCGGAGGAGCTGCTGGCCTCGGACCTCACCGAGGACCCCTACCTCACGCTCGATCTCGAGTCGTACTTCCCCCGACCGATCCAGGACGGGTTCCGTGAGCAGATCGGGCAGCACCCGCTGCGCCGCGAGATCATCGTCACCCAGGTCGTCAACGACCTCGTGAACGGTGCGGGCATGACCTACTGGCCGCGGCTGACGGGTGAGACCGGCGCGAGCGCGGCCGAGCTGACCAGGGCCAACTTCGTGGCGCGGGAGATCTTCGGGTCGTTCGCGCTGCGCAGGGAGCTCGAGGACTACGACAACGTGCTCGACGCCGGCGTGCAGACCCGGATGCGGGTCGAGATGCGCACGCTGGTCGAGCGGGCCTCCCGCTGGCTGCTCACCAACCGCCGGCCACCGCTGGACAGCCAGGCCACCGTCGACCTGTTCGCCAACCCGGTGCAGGCCACGATGCTCGAGCTGCCGCAGCTCCTCACCGGTGCCGAGCTCGCCGCCTACGAGGCCCGACGCCGCTCGCTGGAGTCCCAGCAGGTTCCTGAGGATTTGGCGGCCCGCGTGGCGGCGTACGACGTGGCGTACGCGCTGTTGAACGTCGTGGAGATCGCGACCCGCGACGGGCTGCCCCCCTCCGACGTCGCGCGGGTGCACTTCGTGCTGGGGGAGCGGTTGGGGCTGTCGGTGCTGCAGCAGCGGATCGTCGACCTGCCACGGGCCGACCAGTGGCAGACGATGGCGCGCGCTGCGCTGCGCGACGACCTGCACGCGGTGCACGCGCAACTGACCGGCCAGGTCCTTCGCGAGACGGCGGCGGTCGTCGACGGCGCGGTGGAGGACCGGCAGGAGGCCTCCGCCCGGCGCGTCGCGGCGTGGGAGCAGCTGACCGGGGGCGTGGTGGAGAACGCCGTCGCGGCGCTCACGGCGGTGTGTGCGGAGGAGCCGGCCGACATCGCGAAGGTCTCCGTGGGCCTGCGCGTGGTGCGCGGCCTGCTCGCCTGAGCCCTGGCGCGCGCGCCGTCGGCTTTCATAAAGGACTCGCCGACTGTCGGTGTCGAGACCTAGGGTCGAAACACCGATGTCGACGAACTCCACGAGCCCGGCTCCGGCGACGCGAGACCCGCAGCAGCCCGACCCGGACAGTCCGCCCCCGGCAGGCGTCCACTCGCTGTGGCGCCTGCGGGGGTACCTGCGCCCCCACGCGTGGGCCATGGCCATCATGCTCGCCACCGCGCTCCTCGGGGTCGGCGTGGCCGTCGCGATCCCGCTGGTCACCCGTGCGCTGATCGACGGCCCGATCACCCAGGGCGAGCTCGACCCGGTGCTCCCCCTGGGGCTGCTGGCGCTGGCACTTGGCGTGACCGAGGCGCTCCTCATGTGGCTACGGCGCTGGGTGCAGTCCAGCGCCGTGCTCTCGATGGAGACCGCGATGCGCCACGACCTCTACGCCCATCTCCAGGCCCTGCCGATGGCCTTCCACAGCCGCTGGCAGTCCGGCCAGCTGCTGTCGCGCGCGACCACCGACCTCTCGGCGATCCGCCGGTTCGCCGGCTTCGGCCTGCTGTTCCTCCTCATCAACATCGTCCAGGTGGTCGCGGTCACCGTGGTGCTGCTCGAGATGTACTGGCCGCTGGGGCTGGTGGTCGCCGTCGCCGCCGCGCCGATCGTCTGGCTGTCGCGTCGCTTCGAGAGCCGGTACGTCCTGATCTCGCGCCGCGTCCAGGACGAGCAGGGTGACCTCGCCACCCGAGCCGAGGAGGGTGCGGTCGGCATCCGCGTCGTGAAGTCCTTCGGTCGCAGCGACTACATCAGCGACCAGTACGAGCGGGCGGCGCGGGCGCTCCACGACACCAGCATGGAGAAGGTCCGCCTCGCGGCGCGGTTCTGGACCTTCCTCGACGTGATCCCCAACCTTGCCGTGGTCGTCGTGCTGCTGCTCGGCGCGATCGGCGTCGGACGGGGGGAGCTGACGCCCGGAGAGCTGGTGGCGTTCATCACCCTCATGCTGTCCCTGGTGTGGCCGGTCGCCGCGTTGGGCTACATCCTGGCGATGAGCCAGGAGGCGATGACGGCCGCTGCCCGGATCCTCGAGATCTTCGACACCCGGTCCGACATCACCGCCGGCACCCGGAGGATCGAGGAGGCGCGTGGGCATCTGGTCTTCGAGCGGGTGGACTTCGCCTTCCCCGACGCCCCCGGCGAGCCGGTCCTGCGCGGAGTCGACCTCGACCTCAGGCCCGGCGAGACGGTGGCGGTGGTCGGCGCCACCGGCTCCGGCAAGACAGCGCTCACCGCCCTCGTGCCAAGGCTGTACGACGTCAGCGGTGGCCGGGTCACGCTCGACGGCGTCGACATCCGCGACCTGGACCTCGATCATCTCCGCACGCTGGTGGCGACCGCGTTCGAGGACCCGACGCTGTTCTCGATGAGTGCCCGCGAGAACCTCACGCTCGGACGAGCCGACGCCAGCGACGCCGACATCGACGAGGCCATCGACATCGCCCAGGCCGGGTTCGTCCGCGACCTGCCGTGGGGCCTGGACACGCGCATCGGCGAGCAGGGGATGGCGCTCTCCGGGGGCCAGCGGCAGCGTCTCGCGCTGGCACGGGCGGTTCTCGCCAGGCCGGCGGTGCTGGTGCTCGACGACACGCTCTCGGCCCTCGACGTGCACACCGAGATGCTCGTGGAGGAGGCGCTGCGTCGGGTGCTGTCCGGCACCACCGGTCTGATCGTCGCCCACCGCGCCTCGACGGTGCTCCTCGCCGACCGGGTAGCCCTGCTCCAGGACGGCACGATCACCCACGTGGGCGAGCACAGCGAGCTCATGGCGACGGTCCCCGCCTACCGAGAGCTGCTCGCCGCCGACGCCGATGTCGAGGAGGAGGTGGCGTCGTGACCACGACCGACCGGACCTCCGACCAGACCTCCGACCAGGCCTCCGACCGGGGCGCGTCCTGGCGCGGCATCGCCGAGATCGACGGCATCGAGGCCGAGGAGCGCGCGGCGAGCGGGAGGTTCACCGGCGGCGCGGGCGCGCTGCTGCGCGACCTGCTCCGCCCCTACCGGGTCGCCCTCTGGGTCCTGGTCGCGATCGTGCTCGTCGAGAACGCCGCACGCCTCTCCATCCCGTACCTCGTCAAGGAGGGCATCGACACCGGCATCCCCCCGATCCGCGAGTCCGGCGACCTGCAGCCCCTGGTGGCGATCGTCGGACTCGTGCTCGCGGCGACGCTCACCCAGGCTGCCCTGCGCAACCTGTTCCTGGTGCGGTCGGGCAGGATCGGTCAGGACCTGCTGTTCGAGATCCGCCGCCGCGTGTTCCGCCACTTCCAGGCGCTGAGCCCGGCCTTCCACGACGACTACACCTCGGGCCGGGTGATCTCGCGTCAGACCTCCGACGTCGACGCGATCTACGAGATGCTGGAGACCGGGTTCGACGGACTGGTCACCGCGGCGCTCACCCTGGTCGGCACCGCCGGGCTGCTGCTGTTCCTCGACGTCGAGCTCGGCCTGGTCGCGCTCGCCTGCGGCCCGTTCCTCTTCTGGATCTCCACCTGGTTCCGCAAGGCGTCGGCGAAGAGCTATGAGCGGACCCGGGAGAAGGTCGCCCTGGTGATCGTCCACTTCGTCGAGTCGATGGGTGGCATCCGAGCGGTCCAGGCGTTCCGCCGCGAGGCGCGCAACCAGGAGATCTTCGACGACGTCAACGACCAGTACCGGAGCGCGAACCTCGTCGCCTTCCGGCTGCTCGCGTGGTTCATGCCCGGCATCCGGCTGATCGGGAACGTGACGATCGCCGTCGTCCTCCTGTACGGCGGCTACCTGGCGTTCCACGGCGAGGTGACCGTCGGGGTGCTGGCGGCCTTCCTGCTCTACCTTCGGCAGTTCTTCGAGCCGATGCAGGAGATCAGTCAGTTCTACAACACCTTCCAGTCGGCCTCCGCCGCGCTCGAGAAGCTGGCCGGCGTGCTCCGCGAGGAACCCGACGTGCCCGAGCCCCTGCGCCCGGTGCCGATGCCGGCCGCGCGCGGTGAGGTGACCTTCGAGGCCCTCGACTTCTCCTACGTGCCCGACCGACCGGTGTTGCGCGGGCTCGACCTCGTCGTACCTGCCGGGCAGACGCTCGCCGTCGTCGGCACCACGGGGGCGGGCAAGACCACCGTCGCGAAGCTGGCGACCCGGTTCTACGACCCCGCCGCCGGGCGGGTGCTGCTCGACGGCGTCGACCTGCGCGACCTGACCTCGACCGACCTGCGCCGCGCCGTGGTCATGGTGACCCAGGAGAACTATCTCTTCTCCGGCTCGATCGCCGACAACATCCGGTTCGGCCGGCCCGAGGCCACGCAGCAGGAGATCGAGACGGCGACCCGCGCGCTCGGGGCCCACGACTTCATCGCGGCGATGCCGCAGGGCTACCAGACCCACGTCGCCAACCAAGGCGGCCGGCTCAGCGCCGGCCAGCGCCAGCTGGTGGCGTTCGCCCGCGCGTTCCTCGCCGACCCGGCGGTGCTGATCCTCGACGAGGCCACCTCGTCCCTCGACGTGCCGTCCGAGCGGCTGGTCCAGCAGGCGCTCCGCACGGTGCTCGCGGGCCGCACCGCGGTGATCATCGCCCACCGGCTCTCGACCGTGGAGATCGCCGACCGGGTGATCGTGATGGAGCACGGCCGGATCGTCGAGGACGGTGCGCCCGCGGACCTGGTCGCCGGCGGGCACGGACGCTACTCCGATCTTCACGACGCCTGGGTCGACTCCCTGGCATAGGTCCGTCGGGTCGGGCGTTGCGGGCGTTGCTGCGTCGGGCGAATCCCGGTCAGCGGGTACCTCCGGCCCCTAGGCTGCTTCTGCACCCTTCGAGGAGAGGCGCCTGTGTACGACATCACCGTGATCCTGGCCCAGCTCGCCCTGATCATCGTCGTCGCCCGGCTCGCCGGCATCGCGGCGGGGAAGGTCGGCATCCCACCCGTCGTCGGTGAGATCTTCGCCGGCGTGCTCCTCGGCCCGAGCCTGCTCGGCGTCGAGTTCAGCAACACCCTGTTCCCCCTCGACACCAGGCCCTTCCTGTCGCTGCTGGCCAGCATCGGCCTGGTGCTCTTCATGTTCGTCGTGGGCCTCGAGCTCGACGTCTCGCTCGTGAAGGGGCGTGGACGCGTCGCCGCGTCGGTGTCCGTCATGTCGATCGTGCTGCCGTTCACGATGGGCGTCGGGTTGGCCAAGCTCCTCGACGACCTGCGCCCGGCCGGGGCCGACTTCCTGCCCTTCGCGCTCTTCATGGGTGCCGCGATGAGCATCACCGCGTTCCCCGTGCTCGCGCGGATCCTCACCGATCGACGGATGCACCGCACCGAGACCGGAGGGTTGGCGCTCGCCTGCGCCGCTACGGACGACGTGCTGGCGTGGACGCTGCTCGCGGTCGTGATCGGCATCGCCGGCGGCGCTGACCATGGCCACGGCCCGAGCTGGGTGATCTACCTGGCAGTGCCGTTCGCGCTGGTCGCGATCTTCGTGGTCCGGCCGCTGCTCACCACCCTCACCTCGATGTACCGCAAGGCCGGCGAGCTGACCCCGACGATCCTCTCGATCGTCCTGGTCGGCCTGCTCCTGTTCGCGACCGCCACCGAGTACCTCGGTGTCCACTACATCTTCGGCGCCTTCCTGTTCGGCGCGATCCTCCCGCACGAGGACGCTGCGAAGCTGCGCCACGAGATTTTGGTCCGGCTCGAGCAGATCTCCGTCCTGCTCCTCCTGCCGGTCTTCTTCCTGGTCTCCGGCCTGAAGGTCGACCTGCGCGGCCTGAGTCTGGAGAACCTCGTCCAGCTCGTCGCCATCCTCGCCGTCGCCATCGTCGGCAAGTACGTCGGCGCCTACGTCGGTGCGCGCTCCGCAGGCGTTCCACACTGGCAGGCCAACGCGCTGGGGATCTTGATGAACACCCGAGGACTGACCGAGCTGGTGATCCTCAACGTCGGCCTCGAGCTCGGTCTGCTCAGCCAGGAGCTGTTCACGATGATGGTCGTGATGGCCCTGGTCACGACCGTGATGACCGGTCCGTTGCTCGGGTTCGCCTATCCCGCCCGCCGCGTGGCACGCGACATCGCCGAGGCGGAACGCGCGGCGCTGGGCGACGAGGCGGTCGACCGGATCCTGGTGCTGGCCCGGCCCAGACAGAGCAGCTCGGTCCTCGTCGAGCTGGCCGTGGCGCAGCTCGCGGGAGCCCGCCCGGCGGAGATCGTGGTCGCGGACCTGCAGCCCCAGGGTCGACCCCTCGAGGTCGGCAGCGGGCTGTCCCTCGAGCTGGCCGAGATGGCCGAGGCGATGGAGCGCCAGCAGGTGCTCGTCCACCGCGGCGAGGAGCTCGGCATCCCGGTCCGAGTCATCGCGCACCCGAGTGCCGACGTCGAGCAGGACCTCGTCGAGCTGGTCGCCGCGCTGGCTCCGCAGGGCCTGATCGCGTGGTCCGACGACCCGGCCCTCGGCGCGGTCGTGGCCGCCAACGAGTCACCGGTCGCGGTGGTGGCTGCCGGCACGCCGCCCCTCGACGACGACGCCCATGTCGTCGTGAACTGGACCGGCGACACCCACAGCGAGGCCGCTCTGCTCCTGGGCGCCCGGGTCGCGGTCGCCCGCGGCACCACGGTGGAGCTGCGCGGGGACGGCGGTC
>NZ_SSXI01000118.1 GCF_004803405.1 Nocardioides sp.
AGCCGCCGCGGCGCTCCAGCCCGAGCGGCAGCCGGGTCGCCACCGAGACGGCACCGCCGCGGTCGAAGGCCAGGACGTGGGCGGCCGCCTCGCCCTCGGCGTCGACGGCGTCGTAGGTCGTGAAGAGGTCGGGGCGCTCGCGCCGGAGCCGAAGTGCCGTCGCGGTGACGAGCAGCTTGGCGTGGCCGGGGTCGTCGACACCGATCGGCCGCGGGATCCCGGAGCGCTCGCGCTGGACCTGCTCGAGGAGGCGGGCGCGCCGCGTGAGGTCGACAGGCCGGCGGTTGTCGGGATCGACCAGGCTCTGCTCCCACAGCTCGCTGCCCTGGTAGACGTCGGGGACGCCGGGCATGGTCAGCTGGACCAGCTTGGCCGAGAGCCCGTTGCTCCACCCGGCGTCGACGACAGCGGTCAGCAGGCGGCGCACGATCCCCGCGACAGCAGGGTCGTCGAAGGCGGCGTCCACGGCTGCGTGAACCCCGCGCTCGTAGGCGTCGTCGGGATCGGCCCACGTCGTGTGTTCCGCCGCCTCCCGCATCGCCTTCTCGGCGTAGGCGTGGAGGCGGGAGCGCAGGTCGCGGTCGTCGTCTCGCCAGGCACCGACGACGGCTTGCCAGAGGAGGGCCCCGAAGCCGCGGCCGGGGCCGGGGTGACGCCTGAGCAGCTCCTCGAGGGACGTGGCCCACAGCTCAGGGACCTCGGCGAGCGCTGTGATCCGCGCCCTGGTGTCCTCGCCGCGCTTGGTGTCGTGCGTGCTCAACGTCGTCATGCCGTACGGCCACTGTGCATGGCGCTCGGCCATCGCCTGGTGGAAGTCGCCGACCGAGAACGAGAAGACGTCGGGGTCGCCGCCCACCTCGTTGAGCGAGGTGAGCCGGTTGTAGCGGAAGAAGGCGGTGTCCTCGACGCCCTTCGCCATCACCGCACCGGTGGTCTGCTGGAACCGCATCGCCGCTGGGTGCTTGGCGTCGGAGAGGACCGGCTCGATGCGAGCCAGGGCGTCCTCGAGGTCGGGGCGGCGGCGCCGCGCCTCGGTCAGGGCGCCCTGCAGCACCTCAAGACCGTGGGGCAGGTAGGAGCGGTAGACCGGGAAGCACGCCGCGACCTCGGCCACGGCGTCCACCAGGACCGGGTCCTCCTCTCCCACGGCGGCACCGCCCGCCGGGATCGTGGAACCCAGGTCGCGGACCACCCGCCGGACCTCCGAGCCGAGGATGCCGTCCGCGATCGCCCGCTTGCGGTCGTGGACGAGGTCGTGCCAGCCGTCGGCGGATCCGGCGGCCGCCTCCAGCGGCTCCCGGCCTGCCGGGTCGACTAGCACCCGCTCGACCTGCCCGAGGGCGTCGTACCCGGTGGTGCCGCTGCACGGCCACGCCGGCAGCGGCTCGTCATGGTGGAGGATCTTCTCGACCAGCACGTAGCCGCCTCCGGTCAGCTCGGCGAGGCGCCGGAGATACCCCTCGGGGTCGACCAGCCCGTCGGGATGGTCGACCCGGAGGCCGTCGACAAGATTGTCGGTGAGCCAGCGGGACACCTCGACGTGCGTTGCGTCGAACCAGTCCGGGTCCTCGACGCGCAGTCCGGCGAGGTCGCTGACGGCGAAGAATCGACGGTAGTTCAGCTCGTGGTCGGCGCGCCGCCAGCCGACCAGCTCGTAGTGCTGCCGGGCGTGCGTGCGGTCGGGGTCCACAGCACCACCGTCGGCGCTCCGAGCGCCGCCGTCCTCACGCAGCGGGAACCGGTGGTCGTGGTAGCGCAGCTCGCCGTCGGCGACGGACAGGTGGGCGATCCGTCCGTCCGGCAGCAGGTCGTCGTCCCCGACGACGGGGATCCGGAGCCGTCCGCCCGCGGCCTCCCAGTCGATGTCGAATGCCGCGGCGTACGGCGAACCCGAGCCCTCTGCCAGGACCGACCACCACCACGGGTTGGCGTGCGGAACGCTCACGCCCATGTGGTTGGGGACGATGTCCGCGAGCACGCCCATGCCGTGTCGTCGCGCGGCCGCGGACAGGGCCACCAGGCCCTCGGGACCGCCACGGGCCGGGTCGATCCGGTCGTGCGCGACCACGTCGTAGCCGTGGCCGCTGCCGGGCGTGGCCTCGAGCACGGGGGACAGGTAGATCCAGTCCGCGCCGAGGGCGTGCAGGTACGGAACGACCGCGGCGGCGTCGTGCAGGGTGAAGTCCGACGTCAGCTGCAGCCGGTAGCTGGTGGTGGGTGCCTGTCGCGGCTCCAAGCGGGGCCTCCCGGGGCGTTGTGACCGTCCCTGGTCACTACCCGGTCAGCCCGGGTCCATGCTCAGCTGCATCAGGATCGTGTCGATCCACCGGTCGTGCTTGAGGCCGACGTTACGCAGGCGCCCGGCGGTCACGAACCCACGGGTCGTGTGCAGCGCGGGCGACGCGGGGCTGCCGCTGTCGGCGATCACGGCGATCAGCTCGCGGCGGCCGGCCTCGGCGCAGCCGGCGACGAGGGCGTCGAGCAGGGCCCCGCCCACGCCCCTGCCCTGCGCGGCCGGGTCCAGGTAGATGGAGGTCTCTGCGGTGTGGCGGTAGGCGGCCCGCACCTTCCACGGGGTCGCGTACGCGTAGCCGCACACCCGGCCGTCCAGCTCTGCGACGAGGAACGGCAGCTGTGCGGCCAGCACGGCGTCGTACCTCTCGTGCCAGGTGGCGAGCTCCGGCACCTCGGTCTCGAAGGTGCTGACGGTGTCGGTGACGTACGGCGCGTAGATCTCGGCGACGCGGGGCAGGTCCTGTGCAGTGGCGGCCCGGATCGTGGGTGGTGGGGTCACCGGCTCATTCTCGCGGACCGGCGATCCGAGCAGCTGCGCGGACCGGTGCGAGCAGGTGCCGCACCGTGGGCCGGCGGGGGTCGCTCGGATCGAGGGTCGGCTCTGTGGTCATGGTTCCGGGGGAGCCGTGCGGGAAAAAAGCTGCAGCCGCCGGGGTCTCGGGTCCCCAGCGGCTGCAGACTCAGACAGTAGCCGACCGCGTGACAGGCTGTCCCGATAACTCGGAAAGTTCTTCTGGTCGGTGACCGCTGGTAGACACGAGCCCATGACCGCGTCGACCGATACCGCCGTCCGCGCCCGGGCCGAGGAGCATCTGCGCGCCCTGGTCGGGCGGCCCGACACGACGCTGTACGACGACCAGTGGGCCGCGATCGCAGCGCTGGTCGTGGAGCGGCGGCGCGCGCTCGTCGTGCAGCGCACCGGCTGGGGCAAGTCGGCCGTCTACTTCGTGGCCACGCTGCTGCTTCGGGAGCAGGGTGCCGGCCCGACGGTGATCATCTCGCCGCTGCTGGCGCTGATGCGCAACCAGATCACGGCCGCCGAGCGGGCCGGTATCCGCGCGGTCACGGTGAACTCCACCAACGTGGAGCAGTGGGACGAGGTCCAGTCGGCGATCCGAGCCGGCGACGTCGACGTGCTGCTGGTCAGCCCCGAGCGGCTCAACAACCCCGGCTTCCGCGACGAGGTGCTGCCGCGGCTGGCCGCGACCTGTGGCCTCCTCGTGGTCGACGAGGCCCACTGCATCTCCGACTGGGGCCACGACTTCCGGCCCGACTACCGCCGGATCCGCACCCTCCTGGACGAGCTGCCCACCGGGATCCCGGTGCTGGCGACCACCGCGACCGCCAACCAGCGGGTCACCGACGATGTCGCCGAGCAGCTGGGCGGCGACGCGCTGGTGCTCCGGGGGTCGCTGGACCGGGAGTCGCTCCGGCTCGGTGTCGTCCGGCTCACGACGGCCGAGCAGCGGCTCGCGTGGCTGGCCGACCATCTCTCCGAGCAGCCCGGTAGCGGCATCGTGTACTGCCTGACCGTGGCGCAGACCCAGGAGGTCGCCGACTACCTGCGGTCGCGGGGCCACCAGGTGGCGGCGTACTCCGGCCAGACCGAGCAGACCGAGCGGCTCGCGCTCGAGCAGGCGCTCGTCGACGGCGAGGTCAAGGCGCTGATCGCAACCAGCGCCCTCGGCATGGGCTTCGACGCCTCGCTCGGGTTCGTGGTCAACCTGGGTGCGCCCAACAGCCCGGTCGCCTACTACCAGCAGGTCGGCCGCGCCGGCCGCGGCACCGACCTGCCGCCGGAGGGCGCCTCGGTCGTGCTGCTCCCGGCCACCGAGGACCGCGACATCTGGGCGTACTTCGCCTCGCTCGCCTTCCCACGCGAGGACGTCGTACGCCAGACCCTCGCCGTGCTCGCCGAGGAGGGCCGGACGATGAGCACGGCCGCGCTCGAGCCGCGGGTCGACCTCTCACGCAACCGCCTCGAGACCATGCTCAAGGTGCTCGACGTCGACGGCGCGGTGCGCCGGGTCAAGGGTGGCTGGGAGCTCGATCCGCACGGGGGCGACTCCTGGGAGTACGACCAGGACCGCTACCGCCGGGTCGCCGAGGCGCGGGAGACCGAGCAGCGGGCGATGCTCGAGTACCTCGGCTCCGCCGAGTGCCGGATGCGGTTCCTGCGCCGCCAGCTCGACGACCCGGAGGTGCTGGCCGATCCCTCCTGGAGCTGCGGACGCTGTGACAACTGCGGCGGGCTGGCACTGCCGGTCGAGGTGTCCGAGCAGGCGGTCGAGGCCGCCGCCGACCGGCTGGCCCGGCCCGGAGTGCCGATCGAGCCGCGCAAGCTCTGGCCCACCGGGCTGTCGGCGATCGGCATCGACCTCACGGGCCGGATCAAGCCGCCGGCCGGGGAGGGGCGCGCCATCGCCCGACTCACCGACCTCGGCCACGGCGCGGCGCTGCGCGGGCTGTTCGCGGTCGACGCCGAGGACGGGCCGGTCCCCGTGCCGCTGGCCCGCGCGATGGTCGCGATGCTGCAGGACTGGCAGCCGAAGATCGAGGCGATCGTGGTCTGCGAGTCCGAGCGGAAGCCGAAGCTCACGGCTGACCTGGCCGACGGGCTGTCCCGCTTCCTCCAGGTCCCGGTCGTCGGACGCTGGGCGGTCGTCGACCTCTCCGTCGGCCCGGACCGGGGAGCCACCAACTCCGCGCAGCGGGTGTCCGCCGTGACCCGGCGGTGCGCCCTGCAGCTCGACCAGCCCGACGCGGTCCGCGACCGCCGGGTGCTCCTCGTCGACGACCGGGTCGTCACCGGCTGGTCGCTCACCCTCGGTGCCGCCGCGCTGCATGACGCAGGCGCGGAGGCAGTCCTCCCGCTGACCCTGGCCGTCTCCGGCTGACCGCCGCAGGTCCCGCGATCGGGCCCTGGTCCGGCCTAGAGTCCGAACCATGACCGACGACGCTCCCTCGACCGGCACGCCGGGTTCGACCGCTCCGCCTCCGCCGCCGGGTGAGACCGTGATGCGCCCCAGCGACCCGCGTCCGGCCCCGGCCGTCGACAACCCCGACGTGCCACCGCCGCCCGGCGTACCGGGGAGCCCGGACACCACCGTCGTCCCGGTCGCACCGTCGACGTACGCCGGACCCGGCGGCGAGCCGCCGGGCCCGCCCTCCGGTCCGATCGATGCCGACTTCCCCGTCCGGGCGTCGAAGAGCGGCCTCACCGCAGCGGTCGTGGCGCTCGGCACCGGACTGCTGGGCGCGGCGGTCGTCATCGCGGCGATCAAGAGCCGCGAGGACGGCGACCTGGACTGGTCCAACTACCTCATCGGCCTGGGCGCGACCGCGGTGCTCCTCGTCGTCGCCCTGTTCGCTGCCGCGACGCGCCGCACGACCGGTGGCCGCGCCCGCGAGGAGGCGATCACCTGGCCCGGCACCGTCGGCATCCTCGCCACGGCGCAGATGATCGAGGTCGGACTCGACACCGACGAGCGATGGGTCGGCTACCTCATCGGGACCACGATCGTCGTGCTGTCCGCGCTGGGCTACCTCGCCGCCCGCCGTGCGGCCTTCGTCGTCACCGCCGTCGTCGGGCTCGGCCTGCTCTATCTTCTCGCCTTCGACGACCTGATCGCCGACCGTGTGGATGAGGACGACAGGATCATCGTGGTGGCCGCGGCGATCGCGGTCTTCGTGATCACGGTGACCGTGCTCGGCTGGCTGCTCCCGAGCCGCGCGGTCAGCGGCGTCGCGGTCGGTGCGGCCGGCGTGGCGTCGTACGTCGTGCTGCTGGCGGTGCTGCTGGTGTCGCAGTTCGGCGCCAACTTCTTCGGCCGCATGCCGATGTTCGGCGACGACCGCGGGGGCCGCTTCGAGTCGTCGCCTCTCTACCAGGACGCCGACGTCTGGTGGATCGTCGTGTTCGCCGCGATCCTGACCGCCCTCTGGGCGCTGGCAGCCACCGTCTCCAACCACTCCGGGTTCTCGATCCTCGCGATCGCGATGCCGGTGCTGGTGACGCCCCTCGCGCTCCTGCTGCTCGCCGAGAGGCACCCGACGTACTGGTCCGGCTCGCTGGCGGTCGCTGGTGGCCTGCTCCTCCTGGGCGGGGTGCTCCTGGCCCGGTCGCGCAGCCGGAGGACGGCCCGGGAGGCTGAGGAGCTCTCCTACGGCGGGTGAGCGCAGCGGCGCCGCTCAGGCTCGGGGCGGGGCCAGGGCGGCCAACGCGTCGAGCACCCTGGCGAGCCCGAAGTCCCAGGCCATCGACGGGCTGTGCGCGGCTCCCATCGCTGCCCCGGCCGCGGCGCCCACGGTGCGCGCCAGCGGGAAGTCCTCTCCGAGATAGGTCTCCAGCCGGAGGCTCCACTCCGGCCAGTGCTGGGCCAGCTCACCCGACCGCGGGTTCGGCCGTAGCGCCCGCGCGCTGGCGCGCACGAAGTCGAGGAGGAAGGTCAGCGCGGCATCGCAGGTGACCGGCGCGAGGTCGAGTGGCGCCAGGGCCGCGAGCTCGTGGTCGTACTTCGCGATGGTGCCGGGGCCGAGGGCGGTCCGGTCGTCGTCGATCTCGTGCAGCCAGGGGTGGGCCTGGAGCAGCGCCAGGTTGGACTCGGCCACGCGCTGCACCCTGCCCCGCCAGCCGAGCCTCCCGAAACGGGAGCGCTCCATGCGTCCGTGCGTCGCATCCGCCATCAGGACGAGCAGGTCGTCGCGGCTGTTGACGTGGGTGTAGATCGACATGGTCGACACCTCGAGCGCCTCGGCGAGGCGCCTGATCGTGACCGCCGGCAGCCCGTGGGCGTCGGCCAGCCTGATCGCGGCGTCCACGACGTCGCCGGTCGAGACCCGAGCGCGAGGACCACGAGTCCCCCCGGTCGGCGCCTCGGGGTGGTCCCGCCAGAGCAGGTCGATCAGCGAGCGCGGCAACTTCCCTCCCAGTCCGGGAATCATCCTATAACGCCGTACGTTGTACGACGTACATAGTTATCACGAGAAGAGGAGCCCGCTGATGCGAGTCACGTCCACCGCCATCTCCCTCAACGTCCCCGACGTCGAGGCGTCGGTCCGCTTCGCCGTCGACCACTTCGGCTTCACCGAGGCGATGTCGGCCGACGGCTTCGTGTCGCTGGAGCACCCGACCGCCGGAGCCGACGTCATCTTCCTGCGCACCGGGCTGGAGACCTTCCGCCCGCCGGAGATCGCGGGGTCCGCGGGACAGGGGCTGCTCCTGGTCCTGGTCGTCGACGACCTCGATGACCAGTTCGCCCGGATCTCCGCCGCGGGAGCCAAGGTCGTCACGCCGCCCGAGACCGAGCCGTGGGGCGAGCGCTACTGCCAGTTCGCCGACGGAAACGGTCTGGTCTGGCAGTTGGTGCAGTGGGTGTCGACGCCTGTATGACCGGCACCGAGCAGCTGTCGGAGGCGCCGATTACTGTCGCTTCGGTGAGCTTCGTTCCGGTGACCGGCCCCGCGACGTTCCGGGCCGGGGAGCCGCCGCGGGACGGGACGATCGAGTTCACCGACGGCGCCGCCGGCGGGCGCGCGGTCGCGCTGCCGGTCCGTGCTGCGCTGCCGGTCCTGAGCCGTGCCCGGAGCAGCGACG
>NZ_SSXI01000315.1 GCF_004803405.1 Nocardioides sp.
CATGCGGCGCGCGGCGGGGGAGTGGCGCAGCACCCGGGCCCGGACGACGTCGGCGACGGAGGGCGGCACCGGAGCCGTCGGGTCGGCGGCGATCTCGGTGACGTAGAAGGGGTTCCCGCCGCTGACCCGCAGCACGTGCACGGGGTCGAGGCCGCGGCCGGCGACCAGCTGTGCCACGGCCCGCGCGGACAGCGGGGGGAGCAGCATCCGCCGGGTGCTGCCGTGGGTCGCGAGCCGACCCAGCGTGGTCGCCAACGTGGCATCGGCCAGCGGCTCCGAGGTTCGGTAGGTGAGGATCACCAGCGCGTGGATCCGCCCGAGCCGGCGGCCCAGGTAGGACACCCAGTCGAGCGTCGCGTCGTCCGCCCCGTGCAGGTCCTCGACGACCAGCACGGTGGTCTCGCCGGGCCGGTCGAGTGCGGCGACGCTCCGTGCGAAGAGCTCGGTGCGGTCGGCGGCGGCGCGCGCCAGGTCCCGGAACTCGCCACCCGCCTGGGACGCGACCTCGAACAGCGGGCCCAGGGGACGTGGGGTGAAGCTGGCGTCACAGGCGCCCCAGAGCCAGCGAAGCTCGGGTCGGCGCTCCCGGAACGCCTCCACGAGTGCGGACTTGCCGATGCCGGCGTCGCCCGACAGGAGGACCAGCCGCCCGGAGCCGCGCGCCGCGGCCTCGGCGTACTCCTCGAAAGCGTCGAGGAAGCTCTCCCGCTCGAGGAGCCCCACAACGGGGAGTCTATGAACCAAGCACCGCCTTGTCCTTTACTCCGGCTCGTTGATGCCGGGTCGGGCCCGACCGGCCCTGGGCTACCGGCCCTTGAACTCGGGCTTCCGCTTCTCCAGGAACGCCCGCGGGCCCTCCTTGGCGTCCTCGGAGGAGAACACCGCGGCGCCGATCCTCGCGTCGTCGGCCCAGCAGTCGTCCTCGTGCCTACCTTCGGAGTCCCGCATCGTCTTGAGGATCGCCTGCACGGCGAGCGGGCCGTTGGCTGCGATCAGGTCCGCGATCTCGTGCGCCTTGGCCAGCGCCTCGCCGTCCGGCACCACATGCCCGATCAGGCCGAGCTCCTTGGCCTCGGGTGCGAGCAGGGTGCGGCCGGTCAGCAGCAGCTCGGCGGCGACGGTGTAGGGGATCTGCCGGGGAAGACGCACCGCGGAACCGCCCATCGGGTAGAGGCTCCACCGCGCCTCCGCGACGCCGAACTTCGCCGACTCGCCCGCCACCCGGATGTCGGTGCCCTGCAGGATCTCGGTGCCTCCGGCGATGGCCGGTCCCTCGACCGCGGCGATCAGCGGCTTGGTCAGCCGGAAGCCCTTGAGCAGGCCCTTGATCACGGTCGGGTCGTACTCACCGGACTCGAAGCTCTCCGAGGGTGGCTTCTCGTCGGCGGTCTTGAGGTCCATGCCGGCGCAGAAGTAGCCGCCTGCTCCGGTGAGGATGCAGACCCGGATCTCAGGGTCCGCGTTCACCCGGTCCCAGGCCTGTTCCATGATCCGCAGCATCTCGCTCGACAGCGCGTTGCGGCGCTCCGGCCGGTTCATGGTGACGATCAGCTTGTGCCCGTCCTGCTCCACGAGGCAGTCGGGAGTGACGGCGTCCGCCTGTGACGTCTCAACATCTGCGCTGGTCATGTGAACCACGCTAGCGAAAAAGTGAAACGTGTTCTAGTCTCGGGTTGTGGCTCTGAACATCGCCGATCTCTTCGAACATGCCGTCGACGCCGTACCGGAGAAGCCCGCTGTGCAGGTGGGCGACCGCACCATCACCTACGGGGAGCTGGAGCGTGAGGCCAACCGCCTGGCGCACTTCCTGCAGTCCCGGGGGATCGGTGCGGGCGACCACGTGGGGCTCTACTCCAAGAACAGCATCGAGCACGTGATCGCGCTGATCGCGATCCTCAAGGTGCGCGCGGTCGCGATCAACGTGAACTACCGGTACGTCGCCGGCGAGCTCGAGTACCTCTTCGACAACGCGGACCTGGTCGGCCTCGTCCACGACCGGGTGTACGCGCCGCTGGTCGCGGAGGTGGCGCCGCGGTTCGAGCGGATGCGGACCGTCGTGGCGGTCCCGAACCCGCTCGACGAGGAGGCAGAGGACGACCTGGCTCTGCTCGAGACGTTCGGCGGCGTGCTGCTCGCGGACGCGATCACCGACCAGAGCGGCGAGCGCGACTTCGGTGAGCGCACCCCGGACGACCTGCACATCATCTACACCGGCGGCACCACCGGCTTCCCCAAGGGCGTGATGTGGCGCCACGAGGACTTCTGGCGAGTGCTCGGCGGCGGCGTCGACTTCATGACCGGCGAGCTCCGCGAGGAGTACGACCAGTCCAAGCAGGCGGCGCAGGACGGCCTGGTGACCCTGCCGCTCAGCCCGCTCATGCACGGCGGAGCACAGGCCAGCCTGCTGATGCACCTCTTCGCCGGTCAGCTCACCATCCTGGAGCCGAAGTTCGACCCGGTCCGGACGTGGCAGATCGTGGACGCCAACAAGGTGCAGATGCTCTTCATGACCGGCGACGCGATGGCCCGCCCGCTGATCGAGGCCTACGAGGCTGGCGACTTCGACGGCCAGAGCCTCTTCGCCATCGCCAGCAGCGCCGCGATCTTCTCCAAGTCGGTCAAGGAGCGGTGGATGGCGAGGTTCCCGAACGCCGTCTTCACCGACTCCATCGGCTCGTCCGAGACCGGCTTCCAGGGCACCGGGCTACAGGACGCGAGTGCGCTGTCCACCGACGGGCCGGTCGTCTCGATCGGCCACAACACCGTCGTGATCGACGACGACGGCAGGGTCCTGGATCCCCTGAAGGACGTCGGCAAGGTGGGTCGCACCGCCAAGGCCGGGTACGTCCCGGTCGGCTACTACAAGGACCCCGAGAAGTCCGCGAAGACCTTCTTCGAGATCGATGGCGTGCGCTACTCGGTTCCCGGTGACTACGCCCGGATCGAGGAGGGCAACCGGATCACGCTGCTCGGCCGTGGCTCCAACTGCATCAACACCGGCGGCGAGAAGGTCTACCCCGAGGAGGTCGAGCAGGCGATCAAGGCGCATCCCGCCGTGTACGACGTGCTGGTGGTGGGCCTGCCCGACGACAAGTACGGCCAGACCGTGGCCGCCGTCGTCGAGCCCCGCGAGGGCGAGACCGTCGAGCTGGAGGAGCTGCGGAGCTTCCTCCGATCCCACCTGTCCGGGTACAAGCTGCCCCGTGCGCTGACCATCGTCGAGGAGATCCCGAGGAACGCCACGGGCAAGGCCCAGTACCCCAAGGCCAAGGAGATGGCCTTGGCCGCCCGCACCGACGTAGGAGCCAGCGCCTGATGCGTACCCCACTGTGTGAAGCCTTCGGCATCGAGTACCCGATCTTCGCCTTCACCCCTTCCGAGCACGTCGCGGCAGCGGTGTCACGCGCGGGTGGCCTGGGCGTCCTCGGCTGCGTGCGCTTCAACGACGCCGACGACCTCGACCGCACGCTCGACTGGCTGGACGAGAACACCGACGGCAAGCCGTACGGCGTCGACGTGGTGATGCCGATGAAGATCCCCACCGAGGGCACCAGCATCGACCTCAAGGCGATGATCCCCGAGGAGCACCTGACGTTCGTCGAGCGGACCCTCCAGCAGCTCGGCATCCCGCCGCTGCCGGAGGACGGCCGGGACGGTGTGCTCGGATGGCTGCACTCGGTCGCCCGCTCCCACGTCGACGTCGCCCTCAAGCACCGGCCGGTGCTGATCGCCAACGCACTCGGCTCGCCGCCCGTCGACGTCATCGAGCAGGCCCACGCGGCCGGGGTCAAGGTCGCCGCCCTCGCCGGAGCGGCCAAGCATGCGCTGTCGCACGTCGCCAACGGCGTCGACATCATCGTGGCCCAGGGCTACGAGGCCGGTGGCCACACCGGCGAGGTCGCCAGCATGGTGCTCACCCCGGACATCGTCGACGCGGTCGGTCCGGAGGTGCCCGTGCTCGGCGCCGGCGGGATCGGGTCGGGGCGCCAGATCGCGGCCTCGCTCGCGCTCGGCTCGCAGGGCGTGTGGACCGGGTCGATCTGGCTGGGCACCGAGGAGTACCAGCAGCTCAACTCGCACGCGGGGTGGGTGCCTGCCTTCACCAAGGCCACGTCGTCCGACACCGTCCGGACCCGGATCTACACCGGCAAGCCGGCCCGTCTGCTCAAGTCGAAGTGGACCGAGGCGTGGAACGAGGAGGACGCCCCGTCGCCGCTGCCGATGCCGCTGCAGAACCTGCTCGTCGCCGAGGCGCACAACCGGATCAACGCCGCGGGGGACCCCGAGGTGGTCTCCATGCCGGTCGGGCAGATCGTGGGGCGGATGAACGAGGTCCGGCCGGTCTCCGAGGTCGTGGCCGACCTGGTCGCCGAGTTCGAGGCGACGGTCAAGCGGCTGGACGGGGTGGCGGGTCTCTGATCGGATGACCCGCATGACGGCTCCGACACGCTCGACCGGCTCGACCGTGCGGCGCCTGGCGCTGGCGCTGATCGCATCCTCGATGGTCGTCGGCGGCGCGCTCGCCGCGTCCGGCGACCCCGGCGCCGAGGTCGGGCCCGCCGTGCCAGCCGCGAAGTGCGGGCCGGGATCGATGCCGGAGTCCGACCTCCAGGGCCGGGTGCCGGCCTCCGACCACGCCTCGGGTCGTGCCGCGCAGGGCTACACCTGCAACACGAGGCTCGTCTCCCGTCACGGCAGCACGGGCGGGTTCAAGGTGCTTCGCTACACCGACGCCCGGGGCAACACCTGCGCGTTCTACGACTCCACCCGGATGATCGGGACCGACGTCGCCGGCAACCTGCTGAACGGCACCGGGCTGGGCGTGGTCGTGCTGGACATGAGCGACCCGGCCCACCCGCGCAAGACCGCCAACCTGGTCACGCCGGCCATGCTCAGCCCACACGAGTCGCTGCTCGTCAACGAGAAGCGTGGGCTGCTCGCGGCGGTCATGGGCAACGCCATGACCGCACCCGGAGTCCTCGACGTGTACGACGTGCGCAGCGACTGCCGCCGCCCGCGGCTGCTGTCCAGCACACCGTCGGCGCTCCTCGGGCACGAGAGTGGGTTCTCTCCCGACGGGAAGACCTTCTGGTCCTCGGGCGCCGGTGGGTTCACGCTCACCGCGATCGACGTGAGCAACCCCCGGCTGCCGCGGCCGGTCTTCACCAAGACCGGGGTGGTCTACCACGGACTGCGGTTCAGCCAGGACGGCAGGACGATGTACGTCGCCAACATGGGCCGACCCCGGGGGACCAGTCTCCTCGACGGAGCCGGCCTCCACATCCTCGACGTCTCCGAGGTCCACGCGCGCAAGCCCGGCGCCCGCGTGCACCTTCTCTCCGACCTGCGCTGGGAGGGCTCGTCGATCCCGCAGGTCGCGCAGCCGTTCACGCAGCACGGGCACCGCTACGTGCTCGAGGTCGACGAGTTCATGGACCTCTTCGGTGACATCAACGGCTTCGACGCCAGTGTCAGCCCCGTGGGAGCGGCCCGGATCATCAACGTCGACGATCCGCGCAAGCCGTTCGTCGTCTCCGACATCCGGCTCGAGGTGCACCAGCAGGCCAACCGGACAGAGGACGTCCTCGCCGACCCCGGGGCGCGGAGCCCGATCGGTGGCTACGCCGCCCACTACTGCTCGGTGCCGACCCCGAAGAACCCGAGGATCGCCGGCTGCTCGATGCTCGGCTCCGGCCTGCGGATCTTCGACATCAGCGACGTGGAGAGTCCACGCGAGGTCGGCTACTTCAACAAGCCGGACTCCGGTGGGGCGAACGCGTTGTCGCAGCCGGCATGGGACGTCGACAACGCGAGCGTGTGGTACTCCGACGGCACCGGCGGGTTCTATGCCGTGCGGCTGACCAACGGCGTCGAGACGCTGCTGACCGGCAGCCACTAGCCCCTTCGGGCAGCGCGCCCGCCTGATCGGGCACCCTCGCTCGCCTTCTGCCTCGGAACCTACGGGCGGACGATGGACGGGATGCGTGACTCCCTGCACGGTGAGCCGCGCCGAGCCGGCGTGGCGGCAGGGACGCGCCCCGACCCGGTGCGGGCACGTCCGAGCCGCGCCCCAGTGCCGAACCGCTCGCCCGCCGCATGGCCGTCCGACGTCCGGCACGTCTCGACCCTCCAGCGCCTGGCCGGCAACCAGGCCACGGTGCAGCGGTTCACCGAGGGCCTCCGCGCGGCGGTCCTCGGCGCCGTCGGGGCTGCTCGCGTGGTCGCGCTCGACAAGGCGGGCCACAAGCGTGCCGCCGCCGCGCTGGGCAAGATGCTCGGCTACGCGACCCTGCACGGGTCCGCGGGGCCGCACGGCGACGACTCGGGGTTCCACGTCCGGCTGTTCGCGGCGGTCAACGACCTCGCCGGGGAGATCGCGAGCCACAAGACCTTCGCGGCGCTGCCGGACCGGCTGCAGGCGGTCGTGTTCGCCGCGGAGAAGCTGAACATGGACAAGGTCGCCGGGGCGCCCTCCGCCCAGAACAAGATGTGGATGACCAGCCGACCGGGGAGCGAGGGCGCGGAGAACCCGGGAGTGCCGGGCAGCACAGGTCGGTTCGGCGCCGGGTCCTGGAAGTGCAACAAGCTCGTCGCGGACGCGTACCTGGCCAAGACCGGCGGCGCGATCGGGAAGGCCAAGTACCCGTTCTACGGCAGCGACAAGACGTGGTCGTACAAGGCGAACGACCTGGCTGCGACCGTGTCCGGCGGCAAGCCGAGGCTCGAGCCCGGCAAGGACCTCAAGCACTTCCCCTACTCGGAGCTGATCCACCTCGCGGCCGACGGCAAGACCGTCGCCGAGATCGACGAGTTCGACGCCGCCGGGAAGGTCGTGGCGAAGTACGTGCTCTCCGGCGGCGTGTTCGAGAAGTATGTCGAGGACCCCAAGGCCGGCTGGCAGAAGACGAAGGAGACGAAGGACCCCGCGGAGCTGAGCCCGGGAACCTTCGCCCGCACCGGCGACCTGGTCTCGTTCCACAACAAGGAGAAGGGCGAGTCGGGACACACCGGGCTCAACATCGGCCACGACCTGTTCATCAGCGCGATGAACGCGACCGAGGGCGTCGGCATCCTGTCGATCTCCCTGCACATGGATGCCAGCAGGTGGGACCACTACGACTTCGTGGGGTTCCGCTCCTTCAAGAAGTAGCGGATCAGAAGGCGGAGACGGAGTCCGGCGCGCGCTGCGGCCGGCTGAGTGCCCGGACGACGGCGACCTGCCCGTGCCGTCGGACCGCGACGCCGGAGAGCAGCGCGAGTACAGCGGCCACGACGTCCTCGGGGAACTCCGGTGTCTGGAGGCCCACCGAGGCCGCCAGGTCGTCGCCGTGGACGACGAGCTCCATCGCCCGGGTCGCCAGGAAGTCGTCGGTCGCCAGCGACCAGCCCTGCCACGGGATCCGCACCAGGTCGGGAGCACGCGGCGCGGAGAGCAGTGCTGGCAGCCGCTCGAGCGCGTCCTTCGCGACGGCGAGCACGTGGTCGGTGCCGTGGGCTGCCTCTGCGTCGGACTCCTCGCGGATCGTGACGTTGGCCTCGTCGTCAAGCCCGGCCCTCACCCATGCCGCCCGGGCGTAGTGGTCCAGCAGCGCGATCGGCTGCTCCTCGACCGGCTCCGCCTCGAGCAGCCGGACGCTGTTCACGATCTGCTGCAGCAGGTGGTGGGTGAGCCCGCCGACGGACATCCCCGCACATGCGCTCTCGGCGTCCCAGGCGGCGCGGACCTCGGGGGTGGAAGCAAGGTCGAGCGCGGTGCGGGCGGCATCGACGTAGGAGGAGCGGTCCACCCACCCGAGACTAGACCCGCGCCCTAGATTGTCCGCATGACGCGCAACGTGATCATCGCCGGCGCCGGGCCGGGCGTGAGCGGCTCGCTCGCCCGGATCTACGCCGAAGAGGGCTCTCGACTCGGGTTGCTCGGCGTCGAGCAGTCGGTGCTCGCAGCGCTGACCGACCGCGTCGCCGAGGCCGGCGGGTCCGCCGAGTCGGTGGTCGTCGACCTCACCGACGACGCCGCGACCCGCGCCGCGGTGACCCAGATGGGCGAGCACTACGGGTCGCTCGACGTGGTGCACTTCAACCCGAGCGTCTTTCGCGAGAAGGACCCGCTCGCGTTGACGCCGGACGAGCTGCTGGCCGACGTCCGGCTCGGGGTCGGTGCCCTGCTCACGCTGGTGCAGGCGGCCAGACCGTTCCTCGGCCCCGGCGCGCGGATCTCGGTGACCGGCAGCATGGCGGCCGACAAGCCATGGTTCGGCGCCGCCTCCCTCGGCGTGCAGAAGGCCGGCGTGCGCAACCTGGTGCACAGCCTGGACGCGGTGCTCAAAAACCAGGGGATCAGGGCGGTGTCGGTGACCGTCCGTGGCACGCTCACCAGTGACGGCCCGTTCACGCCGGACCGGGTCGCGGCAGCGCTACGCGCCGCTATCGACCAGGACGAGGCGAGCTGGGCGACCGAGCTGCCCTACGACGGCTGATGCGCGTCACGACGCGAACGAACGGCCGATCGCGAGCGCCTGCTCGGTGGCGCCTCCGAAGAGGAACTCGAACCGCTTGCCGCTGGTGAAGTAGCGGTGCGCCTCGCCGTCGAGGTCGATGCCGACGCCGCCGTGCACGTGAACGGTCGTATGCGCGATCCGGTGGCCCGCGTCGGCCGCCCACAGCTTCGCGGTCGCCACCTCCGTCGCCGCGGGCAGCCCTTCGGAGAGGCGCCAGATCGCCTGCCACAGCGTGAGCCGCTGGCCGAGCACGTCGATGAACCCGTCCGCCAGCCGCTGGGAGACGGCCTGGAAGGTGCCGATCGGGCGGCCGAACTGCTCTCGGGTCTTGGCGTACTCCGCGGTCAGCGTGAGCGCACCCTCCGTCACACCGAGCTGCTCGGCGGCCGCGCAGGCGGTGAGCAGCTGACCGAGGCGAGTGGCGGCCGTCGCGTTGCCGACCAGCGTCGCAGGGGCACCGGAGAAGCTGATCCGCGCTGTGCGGTCGCCGTCGCTGGTCCGCTGCGCGACGCGGGAGACTCCGGGCGCGGTCGCGTCGACCAGGTGGACGCCGACCCCGGTCGGGCCGGTGGCCGTGACCAGGAGCGCGTCCGCCGCCATGCCGGCCCGGACGAGGGTCTTGGTGCCGGCCAGCGCGCCGTCGGCTGCCGCGGTGACGGTCGGCTCGGCCGGCAGGTGCGAGT
>NZ_SSXI01000208.1 GCF_004803405.1 Nocardioides sp.
GCCTCCTCCAGGGCCGCCCGGCGCTCGGCGTACCGCGCGACGACCGCGCGCCGCCGGCGGTCGGCCGCGACCTTGCTCCGCTTCGCCATCAGCGCTCCTCGCGAAAGTCGACGTGCCGACGCACGCGTGGGTCGTACTTGCGCAGCACCAGCCGGTCGGGGTCGTTGCGCCGGTTCTTGCGGGTGACGTAGGTGAAGCCGGTGCCGGCGGTCGAGCGCAGCTTGACGATCGGCCGGACGTCCGAGCCCCGCTTCGCCATCAGACACGCTCCCCGCGGGCGAGCATCCCGCTGACCACCGCGTCGATCCCGTTCTGGTCGATCGTCTTGATGCCGCGGGCGCTGACCCGCAGCGTCAGGTGCCGACCGAGGGAGGGCACCCAGTAGCGCTTGCGCTGGACGTTGACGTCGAAGCGGCGTCTGGTCCGGCGGTGGGAATGGGAGACGGCGTTGCCGAACGCTGGTCGCGCTCCGGTGACCTGACACACCTGTGACATCGGGGAACCTCTCTGGCATGATGTGAGAACGATTCTCATTCTAAGCATGGAGGGACCACATCATGAAGCAGGGGATCCATCCCGGGTACGGACCGGTGGCCTTTCGGGACAGCGCCACCGGCGACCTGGTGGTCACCCGGTCGACGCTCGCCGGCCGGATCGAGGCCAGCCGCACGGTCGACGTGGACGGCGTCACCTACCCGGTCGTCGACGTCGACGTGACCGTGCACAGCCACCCGTTCTGGACCGGCCGCGGCCGCGTGGTCGACAGCGAGGGCCGCGTCGAGGCGTTCGAGCGGCGCTACGGCCGTCGGTCCGGGGCCGGGGAGGCCGGCCGATGAGGATCCCCGTCGTCCTGCTCTCGGGCGTCGCGCCGGACGCGATGGCCTCCGCCATGGTCGGCCTCCAGTTCGACCTGCCCGGAGCAGTCGCCGTCCGCCACCACATCGACGTCGACCGCCAGGTGCTCACCCGCACCGTCAGCGACGTCACCGGCATCATCGAGCGGCACGAGACACTGCTCGAGCACGCGTGCGTGAGCTGCGCGATCCGTGAGGACATCGTGCCGACGCTCGAGCGCCTGGCGCGCGACGGGCGGTGGCAGAGCATCGTGGCCCACCTTCCGGTGAGCGCCGAGCCCGCACAGGTGTGCTCCGCGCTCACCTGGGACACCCGCCTGGCGCGCTTCCTGCGGGTCTCCGCCGTGGTCACCGCCCTCGGGTCCCGCCACCCGGTCCGCGACCTGCTCGGCGACGACCTGCTGGCCGATCGCGGCCACCACTGCTCCCACGACGACCGGCGCGGCGTGGGCGAGGTGCTCTGCGCCATGGTCGAGTACGCCGACGCGCTGGTCTTCGACGATGCGGCCGACCCTGTGGCCGTCGGCCTGGTCCGCGCGCTGGCCCGACCGGGCACCGCGATCGCCGAGGGCGGCCACGTCCTCGACGCAGCAGCGCTGCTCGGCGGTCTCCACCAGGACGCCCACAGCCGGGCCTGGACGTCCCCGACCCGGACCGACGCCCTCGCCGACGTCCGGACCGAGGGAATCTGGAGGCTCGACCTGCAGTCCCTGCAGCCGTTCCACCCCGAACGGCTGCTGGAGTCGCTGGAGCTGATCGGCGGCGGCCACCACCGCTCCCGAGGTTGCTTCTGGCTGCCGACCCGGCCCGAGCGCGCCCTGGAGTGGGACGGCGCAGGCGGGCAGCTCAGCATCGGCGACCACGCCGGCTGGGGATCCCGACGGCCGTTCACCCGGATCGTCGTCACCGGTGTCGGTGTCGCTCCCGCCGGGCTGCGCACGTCGTTCGCCGACCTCCTGGTCGCGGACGACGAGGCCCCGCGTCACGGCTGGGATGGGGCGGAGGACGGGTTCGAGCCGTGGCTCGGGCCGATCCGGAAGGTGGCGTGATGGCGGTCCCGAAGCGCCGTACCTCCAGGAGCAGGACCCGGCACCGGCGGTCCCAGTGGAAGGCGACCGCACCCGATCTGGTGCCGGTCACGATCGACGGCGTCCGTCATCGCGTCCCACGACGCCTGGTCGGCGCCGTGCTCGCCGGGATCGTCGACCCGACCACGGGAAGGAGGACACGATGAAGGTGCGCAACTCCATCCGATCGCTGAAGAGCCAGCCCGGCTCGCAGGTCGTCCGTCGACGCGGGCGGATCCACGTGATCAACAAGCAGAACCCGCGTCTGAAGGCCCGCCAGGGCTGACTGCCCGGACCGACGACAGCGGCGGCCGAGCTTCCCATCGGGAGCTCGGCCGCCGTCGCGTCCGGCAGCACTCAGACCGGGACCGACGCTCCGGCTTGGTCGAGCGCCGCCCCGTCGGCCGGCCCGAGGTGGAGCCGATGGTCCGTCGTGGCGGCGGCGAGGTCCACGTCGTGGGTGACCAGCAGCAGAGCGCAGCCGGAGTCGGCGACCTCGGTCATCAGGATGTCCATGGTGGTCTCCTGGCTGGCGAGGTCCAGCCGGGAGGTGGCCTCGTCCGCGAAGATCAGCACCGGTCGCGTCAGCATGGCGCGGACGATCGCGATCCGCTGGAGCTCGCCGCCCGAGACCTGGCTCGGCCGCCGGTCCAGGACATCGAGCGGCAGCCCGACCTCGGAGAGCAGGGAGCGGACACGCCCCTCCTCGGCGCCGTGGCGCCGCACCACGTCACGCATGGCCGCTGCCAGCGGCACGCGTCGGGGGAAGGACAGCGCGGGGTCCTGGTACAGCTTCTGCAGGCGTCCCCCACGAGCGACTTCGCTGTGCCGGACCGCTCCGCGGTCCAGCGCGGTCAGACGGAGCAGCGCGTTGCCCAGCGTCGTCTTGCCGACACCGCTCGGGCCGGTGACGGCCCAGCGCTCGCCGCGCCGGATCTCGACCGAGAGGTCGTCGAACAGCGGGGTCTCGCCGTACGACTTCGCGATGGCCTCGGCCGCCACGACCGGCTCTCCCTCCGCCGGTCGGGCGGCGCCGACCGTCATCCAGGGGAATCTCCAGCGGGACGGCTCGGCGCCGACCAGACGCCGGGTGTAGGGATCGGCCGAGGCGGACAGCACCTGCTCCACCGGTCCCGCCTCGACGACCGACGCCTCGCGCATCACGAGTACGTCGCCCCCCAGGCGTCGCGCGAGGCGAAGGTCGTGGGTGATGGTCACGAGCAGGCCGCCCTCGGCGGAGTGACGGGTGAGCAGGTCGGCGAGTCGGTCCAGCGACCCCGGGTCGAGCCCCTTCGAGGGCTCGTCGACGATCAGGATCCGGGCGCCACCGATGGTGGCCGCGGCGTAGGCCACTCGCTGGGCCATGCCGCCGGAGAGCGTGTGCGGGTAGGCGCTCCCCGCGTTCGCGAGGCCCAGGTCGCGCAGCCTCTCCTCAGCGAGGCGCAGCGCCGCGGTGCTGCGGGGACGCCACCCGGGCGCCCCCTCGGCCACCTGGTGTCGGACCCGCATCGTGGGATCGAGCGCCAGGGCCGGCTCCTGCGGGAGCAGCGCCACATGGTGCCCCCACAGGTGGCGACGGCCGCGGCGATCGGCGAGGTCGAAGCGCGCGGGCCCGATCGACATCGTCCCCTCGGGCACGAGCTCCGGCGGCAGGGTCCCCATCAGGGCGTGGGCGAGCACGGACTTGCCGGACCCGCTCTCCCCGACGATGGTCAACGGCCGGCCCGGGGCGACCTGCAGGTCGGCGACGTCGACGAGTGGGGTCTCGCCGTGCCGGACGACGGCCCTCGGGACCCTCAGGTCGTGGCCGGACAGTGTCAGGTCGGTCATGGTCAGGTCGGTCATGCGTTGTCCTCGGAGCTGCGCAGACCCAGGAAGCAGACGGTCAGGAGGAACAGCACCGCGATCGGTGCGAGCGACATCCAGGGCGCGACATCGTAGAAGGGGAAGGACTCGGTGATCATCAGTCCGAGCTCGGCCCGTGGTGGCTCCAGGCCGACCTTGACGAAGCCGAGCGTCGACATCGCCAGGATCGAGGTGACCATCCCGAGCGAGGCGATCGTGGTCAGCAGCGGGCGCAGGTCCGGCCACAGGTGGCGTCGTACGACGTGGACGGGGCCGAGCTCGAGCAGGCCGGCCGCTTCGACGGCCGGGGATCCCAGCACCAGGCCCGCGCGGGCCCGTACGACGCGGAAGTACTCCACCCACTGGGCCAGGGCGAGTCCCAGGTAGAGCGCCCACAGGCTGCCGCCCGAGGCGAGGGCGGACACCAGCAGCACCACCAGCAGGGCCGGGATGGCGACGAAGGCCTCGGACACGGAGCGGAGGATCGCGTCGACCCAGCCGCCGAACCAGGCGGAGGCGATCCCGGCCACGGTGCCGAGGATCAGCGCCGTGGCGACACACAGTGCCGCCAGCACCAGCGAGAGCCGGGTCGCGTGGGCGACCCGGGCCAGCACGCTGCGGCCGTAGTCGTCCCGGCCCAAGGGCTCCGCGAGCGTGGGGGCTTCGAGGAACCGGCCGAGGTCCTGCGCAGCCGGGTCGGGCAGCACCAGCGGACCGACGACGGCGAAGGCCACCAGGCCGGCCAGGGCGACGCCGGCGACGCGGCGGGTGGTTCGACCGCGCCGCCGGGAGCCGAGGGGGGCCGAAGCCTCGAGGAGGGGCGTGGTCATGCGGCCACCTCGTGCCGGCGCGGCCGCGGGTCGAGCCAGAGGACCGCGAGATCCACCGCGGTGTTGACGGCGACGATCAGGAGAGCGAGCACCAGGGCCGTCGCCTGCAGCACCGGCACGTCGCGCCAGAAGACCGCGTGCACCATCGCGTGCCCCAGTCCCTGCCACGAGAACAGGCTCTCCACCACGACCACGCCTTCGATCAGGATCACCGCCTGCACACCGAGGTAGGGCACCAGCACGACTGCGGCGTTGCGGACGACATGGCGCAGGAGGATCCAACGCTCGGCGAGTCCCTTGGTGTGGGCGAAGCGCACGTAGTCGGACTGCCGGACCTCCACGACGGAGTCCCGGGTGACCCGGGCGACCAGGCCCGAGAGCCCGATGCCCAGAGTCAGGGCCGGCAGCACGATGCTGGCCGCGTCGCCGTGCCCGACGGCCGGGAGCAGGCCGAGCTGCGCGGAGAACACCACCACGAGCAACAGGCCGAGCAGGAACGGGGGCACGGCGCGGACACTGGCCACCCAGGTGCTGGTGAGCCGGTCGACAATGCCGCCCGGCCGGCGCGCCGCGAGCACGCCGGCGCTGCCGCCGATGGCCACCGCCAGCAGCAGTGCCACGCCGGCCAGCTGCAGCGTCCCGAGCAGGTAGTAGCCGACCTCCTCGACCACCGGTCGCGAGGTGACCAGGGACCGTCCGAAGTCGAGCTGCACCACGTCGAGCAACCAGCCACCCAGCTGTTGCCACGCCGGCCGGTCGAGCCCGAGCTCGGCCCGGACCGAGTCGGCTGTCTCCTGGTCCACGAGGTCGTACCCGTAGCGCCCCGCTGCGATCCGGTAGGCGGCGTCGCCGGGGAGGCGGAGCACGATCAGGAAGCACAGGAGTGACACGACCATGGCCACGCCGCCGGCCTGTGCGGACCGGCGCGCCAGGACCTTCGCGAGTGCGGCGTTGCGACGGCTCACGATGCCCACGTCAAGTCGGTGAGCCGCCAGTTCGCCTCCAGGGGGTCCATCACGAAGCCCTCGACGCGGTCGTTCACCGCGGCGTTCATCCGGTACCAGGCGACGGGGATCAGCGGCAGCTCCTCCTGCACCGTGCGGACGACGGTCGCGCGGTGCTGTTCGGCGTCGGCCCCCGAGGCGCCGGCCTCCAGGCTGTCGATGGCCTCCTGCACCGCCGGCGAGCTCCAGTTCATGACTCCCCAGTCGGAGCCCTCGGGCGCGAAGACGGCCGCGACGTCGACCAGAGGATCGGAGACGAGCGCGAAGTGCTTGGCGATCAGCGCGAGCTCGAGGCTGCCGTCCGCCTGGCCGGCCGGGATCTCGCTGGAGTTGCTGACCTCGACGTCGACCTTCATCCCGATCTCGCCCATCGCGGCCTGGATGGCTGTCGCGAGGGCCGGCAGCTCGGGGCGGTCGGGATAGGTCAGCAGCTTCAGCTCCAGAGGCCTGCCGTCCTTGTGCAGAGTGCCATCGGCACCCGGCTCCCAGCCCGCCTCGGCAAGCAGTGCCCGGGCCGCCTCGACGTCCTGGGTCAGCGGCTCCACGTCGGCGGCCCAGGTCTCCAGGGACGGCGGCAGCAGCTGGGTGGCGGCCAGCTCCTTCTCCCGCAGCACGGCCTCGGCCATCGCCTCGCGGTCGAGCGCCAGGCTGAGCGCGCGACGCACCCGCAGGTCCTTCAGGGTGGGGTGACCGGCATTGACCTTGAGCAGGATGGTGCGCGGCTGGAGGCCCGACTCCATCGCCACTCCGTCGCTCGAGTCGACCCGCTGACGACCGGCGGGCTCCAGTCCGAAGACGATGTCGGCCTGATCGCTGACGGCCATCAGCGCTCGGGACTCGGCTCGGCCGACGGCTTGGAAGGTAACCCGTTCGATCGCCGGCGCCTCGCCGCGCCAGTCGTCGAACCGGACGGTCTCGATGGACGCGGGCAGCTCGATCCGGTCCACCTGGTAGGGCCCGGTGCCGATGACGGAGGTGACCCGGTCGCCCTCATAGGCGCCGGGCGCGAGGATCACGGTGCTGTAGTGCGTCAGCACGGCGGGCAGCGTCAGGTAGGGCTTGTCGAGCTCGACGACCACGGAGGAGTCCTCGGCGGTGAGGTGCTCGATCGGCACCTCGGCGAGCGGGCTGGCCGTCGCCGCGGCTGCCTTCTCGAGCGCCGCCACGACGACCTCGGGGGTCAGGGCGGTGCCGTCGTGGAAGGTGACGTCCTCGACGAGCTCGAACTCCCACTCCTTGTAGTCGCTCGAGGACGACCACGTCGTCGCCAGGCCCGGGGCCAGCTCACCCTGGATGTCGCTGGTCACCAGGGTCTCGACGACCTGGAGACGCGTGAAGACCTCGCCGTCGGCTGCCGGGTCGAGGCTGTGCACCTCGAACGGACCTGCGATCCGCAGGGTGTCCGACTCCTCCTCGGATCCGGAGCTGGTGCCACAGCCGCTCAGGGCGAGCAGCCCGACGCTCAGGGCGGCGGCGAGGCGAGGGGGGGTCGGACGATGCATGACAGGCGGACCTTTCGACGGACGATGTCACGCCGACCGTAGTGAGAACGATTCTCAGAGTCAATTCAGATACCAGTCACCCGGCACGGAGCTTCGGGTCAGGACGTCGCCTCCGGCTCAGAACGGCGGACACGAGCCGGCGAGAAAGGAACCGAACGCGGCAGACGCGCCCTGGACCTCGGCGAGCTCCGCCGCCCCCGGGATCGCCTCGGGAGCCAGCGCCAGACCGATCGAGGCGTAGACGCCCGAGAGCTCGACGAAGAACCCCCCGCGCGCCGTCAGGGGCATCGACGCGGGCGTTCCGACAGCGAGCAGCTGGTCGGCTCGCTCGCGCAGCAGCTCCGCCGCCCGTGCATCCGGCGTCACGACGTACTGGCTCTGCGCCCCTGCCATCGTCCGGTAGGCATCGCAGAACTCCTTCGGGCTCGGCGGGATGGACGGCGTCGCCGAAGGCATCACGCCGCTCGGCGCCGCGCTGCGCGGCGACGTCGGCGGGGGCGCCGGGTCGTCTCCGGGGCGCAGGAAGAGGACCACGGCGAGCACCCCGCCGAGGAGCACCGCGAGACCCACCCGAGCCGACGTCCCCGCCGCGATGCGGCGAGCACTGCTCATTCGTAGGGCCGCCTCGGCTCGTCGACCGGAGTGACGTCCGTCGCGGTGACGGCCGGGGGCTCGACAGCGTCGGGCGAGTCGCCCGTCCCCTCGATCCAGCGGCCGGTGACCTGCACCCACTGATCGACCGGCGGCGACTCCGCTCCCTCGACCCGGACCCGGAAGGCGGAGGCGTCCGCCGCGCAGCAGCGCATCGTCAGCCGGGTCACGAACCAGTCGTCACCCTGCCGCGTCACGAACCCCGTCATCCGGACGTCGTGGTCGACGAGCAGGTCGCCGTACGTCGCGGCGAGCGCCACGAACTCGTAGACCAGCATGTCGGAGGTCTCGCCGTCGGGGAGTGGGGCGATGGCGGCCTTGTCGTAGGACACCGACTCCACGTTGTTGACCCCTCGCTCCGCGACGTACGAGCCGAGGGCGGGTGGCTGCACCACGAACGCGATCACCACCGGAATCAGCAGGGCCCAGGCGGCCGGGGTCGTGGCGTGGTCGTCGTCCTGCTTCTCGAAGACCACCGTGAAGGCGAGGGCGACGAGGAGCAGCCCGCTGGCGACCAGCGGCCAGCGCATCCACTCGTTGACGTACCGGGCGTACTCGTCGGTGACACCGACCCGAAGGGCTACGCCGCCGAGGGCGGTGAGGACGAGGGCCTGTGCCGGGCGCTTCACAGCAGCACCCACCCGACCAGACTGGCGACCGTGGTCGCGACGACCAGGACGAGGGGCACGAACTGGGTGGCGAACCTCCGGCCGAACTGACCGGCCTCCATGGCGGCGAGCTTGACGTCCATCGCCGGCCCCACGACGAGGAAGACCAGCTTGGCGGTGTCGGAGAACGCGGTGAGGCTGACCGCGATGAAGGCGTCCGCCTCCGAGCAGAGGGCGACGACGAAGGCGAAGGCGGCGAGCACGAGGATCGAGACCACGACCTGCCCGCCGACCGCCTCCACGATCCGCAACGGCACCAGGACGTTGATCGACGCCGCGATGAGGGCGCCGATGACGAGGAACCCTGCTGCCGGGAGCAGGTCGTGCCAGGCGGCACCGACGAAGCGGCCGATCTTCGTCTCACCGTCGTGGCCGTGGACGATCGCCCGCAGCCGCGGCATCTGGAGTGCGGGAACCCGCTGGGCGAGCCCGACGTAGATCCACCCGATCAGCACCGCGACCAGCATGGACGCGACGAATCGGGCGACCACCATGTCGGCGCGCCCCTGGAAGGCGACAGCCGTGGAGACGATGACTGCCGGATTCACGGCGGGCGCGGCGAGCAGGAACGTCAGGGCCACGGCGGGCGGCACTCCGCGCCGTGCGAGCCCGCCGGCAACCGGCACGGCCGCGCACTCGCAGGTCGGCAGCCCGATCCCGGCGATACCCGCGATCGGGACGGCGAGGGCCGCGTTCTTGGGCAGCATCCGGGCCACCAGCCGCTCCGACAGCAGCGCCGAGATGAGTCCCGAGAGCAGGACGCCCAGCACGAGGAAGGGGATCGACTGGACGACGATCGCCAGGAACACCGTCGACCAGGTCTGGAACACCGGGCTGTCGAGGCGGGTGCCGAGCAGTGCCTGCGCGGGGACGGCCGCGAGCAGTGTGCCGAGGACGGCCCAGACCTGCCATCCGGCCCGGCTCGGGCCCCGCCTCGGCGGCGTCGTCGCGGTCGAGGTCACGGTCGGGGTCGTCATGGCGGGCACAGGCTAGCCCGCGGAGATGGCCGTTGGGCACCACCGCGCGCATGCCGACGAGAACTAGAACGCGTTATCGTTCTCTCCGTGAGCGGAGTCGTGGGGGCAGTGCCCCTCCAGCAGGAGTACGACGTCGTCGTGGTCGGCTCCGGCGGCGGGGCCCTGACCGGGGCGGCGCTGGCGGCGAAGGCCGGGCTCGCCACCCTGGTGCTCGAGCGCACCGATCTGGTCGGAGGGACCTCGGCGTACTCCGGCGGCGCCTGCTGGCTGCCCGGCAGCGACGTCCAGCAGCGTTCCGGGCTGCCGGACTCGACCGAGGGCGCCCGGACCTACCTGAACGCCGTGCTGGACCGGCCGGAGAACGCCCGCGTCGAGGCGCTCCTGAGGCAGGCGCCACGGCTCGTCGCGGAGCTCGAGGCGGACCCGCTCATGGAGCTGGAGTGGATCCCGTTCTCGGAGTACTACGACGCACCGGGCCGGGTGCCGATGGGACGCTCCATCCAGCCGAGGAGCATCCGCCGGGACGAGCTGGACCCAGCCGTGGCGGCCGTCGTCCGGCCACCCGTCGAACGGGATCGTGCGGGCCGGGGGGGCCGCGCCACGCTCTCCGGCGGCCAGGCGCTGATCGGCCGGCTCGCGGCGATGGTGGTCCGCGACGGCGGCACGATCGCGACCGGGCACCACGTCACCGGCCTGCGCCGGGCGCAGGACGGGCGTGCGGACACGGTGCTTGCCGAGGGACCTCACGGACAGGTGGAGGTCCGGGCGCGGCGCGGGATCCTCGTCGCCGCCGGCGGGTTCGAAGGGAGTCCCGAGCGGCGGTCGCAGCGCGGCACACCAGGAGACGCTGCCTGGACGATGGCACCGCGTGGCACCAACACCGGTGAGATCATCGACGCCGCGGCGGCGATCGGCGCCGCCACCGACTGGTCCGGTGGCGGCTGGTTCTGCCCGGGCCTGCTGCAGCCGGACGGGAGCGGCTCGTTCACGCTGGGCTTCCGCGGCGGCCTCATGGTCGACCAGACCGGACGTCGCTACGCCAACGAGTGCCTGCCCTACGACCGGTTCGGCCGGACCATGGCAGAGGCGCCGGAGCGGGTCCCGTCGTGGTTCGTCTTCGACTCCCGCGAGAGCGGGCGGCTGCCGGCGATCGCGATGCCGGAGGGCGACCCTGCCGACCACCTCGCCGCGGGCACCTGGGTCACGGCACCCACCGTCGACGGGCTGGCGGCGGCGACGGGCCTCGACCCCGCTCGGCTGACCGCGACCGTCGAACGGTTCAACCGCTTCGCGGCGTCCGGCACGGACGAGGACTTCGGCCGTGGCGAGGACGAGTACGACACCTTCTTCGCCGGAGCGGGCGATCCCAACAAGGCGTTGGTGCCGGTCGACCAGCCGCCGTTCTACGCGGCGAGGTTCGTGCTCTCCGACCTCGGCACGAAGGGCGGCCTCGTCACCGACGCCGACGGCCGCGTCCTCGACACCGTGGGAGTGGCGATCCCCGGCCTGTACGCGACGAGCAACTCGACGGCGTCGGTCTTCGGCTCGGCCTACCCCGGCCCGGGCGCCCCGCTCGGCGCTGCGATGGCGTACGCGTCGCTGGCCGTGGAGGACATGGCTCGTTGCTGAGCCTGCTGAGTCCGCTGAGCCGTCAGCCCTGGCCGGACTCGTCCGCCAGGCGGGCCAGGACCGCGTTGCTGAACCGCGCGAGGCCGGCGACCTCGTCGGGGCTGAGGCCCTCGAAGAACAGTGTGCGGACCAGCTCCACGTGCGAGGGCGCCGCGGCCTTGATCGCCGCCATGCCCTCCTCGGTGAGCTCGACGAACGCACCGCGGCGGTCGTCGGCGCAGTCCCGGCGCTCCACGAGCCCGCGAGCGGCCATCCGGGTGACCTGCTTGGAGACCCGGCTCTTCTCCCACTGCAGCCGCTCGCCGAGCTCGTACATCCGGAGGCTGTGGTCCGTCACGTCGTCGTCGGTCAGTGCGACCAGGATCTCGTAGTCGGACAGGGAGAGTCCGGTCCCCTGGAGCCCGCGGTTGAGTCGCGCCGACAGCTTCGCGTTGAGGTCGACCCAGGCCCTCCAGGCCCGCTGTTCCTCGTCGTTGAGCCAGCGCGTCTTACTCATCCCCTTCATCCTAACCACGGCCATCGGCACCCCCGGCCTCTGATCCTCAGCCATTGGTTGACATGGCAACAACTGTGCCTGCAGGATGATTCCCTGAGGAACCGACACCCAAGGGGGGCTGATGAGCATCGACCTCGAGTCCATCGCCCGGGACCGGGAGCGGATCAGGAGGCAGTACCTCCGCGAGGAGGACGAGCGCCCTGAGAGCAGTGCGCGCGGCATCCACCACACCGCACTCGTCTCCTCCGACGTCCGCAGGACGATCGACTTCTACCAGGGACTGCTGGAGTTCCCGCTGACCAAGATCTTCGAGAACCGCGACTATCCCGGCTCGGACCACTTCTTCTTCGACGTGGGCTCAGGCAACCTGCTCGCCTTCTTCACCCTGCCGGGTCTCGACCTCGGCCCGTACGCCGAGGTTCTCGGCGGCCTGCACCACATCGCCATCTCCGTCACCAGCGAGAAGTGGGGCCACCTGCGGGCGAGGCTGGACGACGCGGGCGTGGAGTACCTGCTGGAGTCCGAGGTCTCGCTGTACTTCGCCGGCCCGGACGGCGAGCGGCTCGAGCTGCTGGCAGACCCGTTGGGCTCGATGTACGGCACGAAGGTGCTCTGACCGCTCCGCCGCTGTGATGAACGGCACCCGTCCGGGCAGCGGGCACGATTAGCGATCCGGCTGGGCTGCTCCCCTACGATCGAGCGGTTTGTCGACAGGTATAGGGGAAGACGTGACGGTCACCGAAGACAAGTTCACCCGCTGGAAGCATCACGAAGAGCTCGCCGAGGCGATGATCCCGATCGTCGGCAAGCTGCACCGCGAGAAGGACGTCACGATCCTTCTGCACAGCCGCTCGCTGGTGAACAAGTCGGTGGTCAGCATCCTGAAGACCCACCGCTTCGCCCGGATGATCGAGGGCGAGGAGCTCTCGGTCGCCGAGACCTTCCCGTTCCTCCTGGCGATCGCCGAGCTCGACCTGGGCGCGGCCAAGATCGACCTGGCGCTGCTGCTGGCCGCCTACAAGGAGAGCGGCGCGGGTCTCTCGGTCGCCGAGTTCACCGCGCAGGCGCTCTCCGACGCGACGGGCGAGGCGAAGACCGCTCCGCGCGGCCCGCAGGACGTCGTCCTCTACGGCTTCGGCCGGATCGGCCGCCTCGTCGCCCGCCTCCTCATCGAGAAGTCCGGCTCCGGCAACGGCCTGCGACTGCGCGCCGTCGTGGTCCGCCGGGGTGGCGACGGCGACCTCGCCAAGCGCGCCTCGCTGCTGCGCCGCGACTCGGTGCACGGCCAGTTCAACGGCACGATCACCGTCGACGAGGAGAACAGCCTCATCGTCGCCAACGGCAACGTCATCCGGGTCATCTACAGCGACGACCCGACCTCGATCGACTACACCGCGTACGGCATCACCGACGCGATCCTGATCGACAACACGGGCAGGTGGCGGGACCGCGAGGGGCTCTCCAAGCACCTCCGCCCCGGCATCGCCAAGGTCCTGCTGACCGCACCTGGCAAGGGCGACGTCCCGAACATCGTGCACGGCGTCAACCACACGACGGTCGACCCGGAGGAGAAGATCATCTCCTGCGCGTCGTGCACCACCAACGCGATCGTGCCGCCGTTGAAGGCCATCGAGGACGAGTTCGGGATCATCCGCGGCCACGTGGAGACCGTCCACTCGTTCACCAACGACCAGAACCTGCTGGACAACTACCACAAGGCGGACCGCCGCGGCCGCTCCGCGCCGCTCAACCTGGTGCTCACCGAGACCGGCGCCGCGTCCGCTGTCGCGAAGGCACTGCCCGACCTCGAGGCGAAGATCACCGGCAACTCGATCCGGGTCCCCACGCCGGACGTGTCGATCGCGATCCTGAGCCTGCAGCTCAAGCGCGAGACGGACCGCGACGAGGTGCTCGAGCACCTGCGGAACGTCTCGCTGACCGGGCCGCTGAGCCGCCAGATCGACTACACCGCCGCGAGCGACGCGGTCTCCAGCGACTTCATCGGCTCGCGGGCCGCGTCGATCATCGACGCCAACGCGGCGATCGTCGACGGGGACAGCGCGATCCTCTACGTCTGGTACGACAACGAGTTCGGCTACTCCTGCCAGGTGGTGCGCACGGTGCAGCACATCTCCGGCGTCGAGTACCCGACGTTGCCGGCGAAGGTCGCCGCCCAGGCCTAGGCACCACTCGGCCTGGGCACCCGGCCCGATGCGCCGTCCCTTGTGAGCCGCGCGCGGCCGGCGCACACTGGCAACTGGGGGGGCCTGAAGGGACGGCGATCCATGACCGACTCGAGTGTCGACATCCTTGCCGACAACATCCGCGAGACCCATGACGTCCTGGCCGCCCGGCTGTCCGATGCACAGGAGAGCCGACCGACGCGCGACCTGCCACGCGACCGGTTCCGAGCCATCGACCCGTTCCTGGCCAGCGCGAGTCGACACGTCGCGGCCGTGAACGCGGTGCTGGTCCCGGCGGCGCGACGACTGCTGGCCGACGGCAGTGACCGGACCCGGGAGCTCGCGCGGCAGAGCAAGCGGCTCGAGCAGGCGCTCGCCCAGGCGAAGGCGAAGCTCTACGGCTCCTCGTTCGCCGTACGACGACCCTGGGACTCGATCTGGGCCGACGTCGAGCAGGAGCTCGGTCGGCAGCGCGAGCTCGAGGAGGGGCTGGTCGGCGACCTGGCCGAGGTGACCGACGAGCCGGACCGCGCCGAGCTGGCCGACCGCCTCTACGAGGCCGAGCAGCACGTGCCGACCCGGCCGCACCCGTACCTGCCGCACGGTGGCATCGCGGGCAAGGTGGCCCGCGGCGTCGCGCTGTGGGTGGACAGGTTCTGGGACACCGCCGAGGGACGGATGGTGCCTGAGCCGGTGCGTCCGCACCGGTCCCGTGAGGGCCGGATGGTGCAGTACCTGCTGGCCGACCCACAGCTGCGCGGTGCCTCCGGCGAGCAGCGCGACTGAGCGCAGTCGGCCGGCGCGGGTGAGGATCGACACGTCCGCAACGTGACTGCGACCACTGCGCTTGCCCTGGCAAGCAGGTGGAATCTGACGGTCACATCTCCGACGAGACATCTGCGTCCGACGGCGCGATGTGGACAGACCTGCCCGTCCGGGCAGGCCGCCCGCGTCGCGCCGAGGCCCGCGACGACGCGGCGCGACATCGCACAAACGATGAGGTAGTCGCGGGCACGGGAGAACCGAGCAGTACGCCGACCAGGTCCGTCCTGGCTCGGCTCGGGGCGAAGGACGAGTCCTGGGCACCAGCAGCCCAAGCCCGACAGGTCACCTCTCGCAGGCGTCGCTGATGGAGTCGACCCGATGCCCACCACCCTGTGGCGTGCTTCTGCGCGCCTGATCGCTGTGCCCCTCCTCGCCTCGGCCTTCCTCCTCGGCCCGACCGACGTCGCCACCCCCGACGCCTCGGCCAGCCCCACCGCACAGCCGGTCGCCGGGAGCGTCGTGGGCGAGGCCGCCGAGGAGGAGGTCACTCGGCAGGAGCGGAGGCGGAAGCTGCGCAAGGAGCGACGCGAGCGCATCGTCGCCGCGGCCCGCTCGCGCGCCGGCCGGCCCTACGCGTACGGCGCCGCCGGGCCGAACGCCTTCGACTGCTCGGGCCTGACCCAGTGGGTCTTCCGCAGGGTCGGCAAGCGGCTCCCCCGCACCTCCGACGCCCAGGCCGGGGCGGTGCGTCACGTCCGGCACCCCCGGCGGGGCGACCTGGTGTTCTTCCACAACGGAGGCGACGTCTACCACGTCGGCATCTACGCGGGGGATCACCGGCTCTGGCACGCCTCGCGTCCCGGCACCCCGGTCCGTAAGGACCGGATCTGGACCGGCTCGGTCTTCTACGGCCGGGTCCGCTGACCGGGGTTCCTCCCGGCGTCGAGCGCCGGCGCCCCGTATGAGGGGGCGCCGGCGGTCGGCATGCGTGACGGCCGCGCCGGCTCAGTCGAGGGGCACGGCGCGGAAGTAGCTCGGGTCCCGGAAGGTCACGTTGCGCATCATGGTCGAGCGACGTTCGGGCGTGCTCGCCCGCGCGATCACCACCCAGGGACTGGTGCCGGCAGCACCGTAGACCCGGACCGTCTCCGCGTGCCCGGCCTTCGTCCGTCCGAGAAGGAAGCGGCCGTAGGCCTTGCCGCCGATGGTCCACGGTCCGCGGGCGCGGTGACGGCTGGGGTCCAGCCGCGACCAGTAGAACTCGGCTGCGGCTCGGGCCGAGGTCCACCTGTGGAAGGCGAGCACCTTCGTCGTACCGTCGCGGGCCTTCGAGGTGCAGCGCCAGGCCTCGACCTGAGCCCGGGCCCGGGTCGGGACCTTCGTGCAGCCGCGGGTCGACGCCGCGCTCGGGAAGACCCAGGTCGCTCCGCGCCAGTTGACCGGTGACGTGCACGAGGACCTGCGCACCACCTCGCGGCCGTTCCAGCAGCGGTACTGGGCCGTCGGCGACGGGGAGGGGCTCGCCGAGGACGGCGCGGCGGTCGGGCTCGGTGCCCGCGTGTCCGACCTGCTCGGAGCCGGTCGCGGCCGACGGCCGTCTGCGGAGGTCTCAACCCGGGGCTCGACCTCCGGTCCCTCCTCGACAGCGCCCGGCGGCTCCTCGACGACGCCCTGGTCGCGTCGGCCCTCCTCGTCCGCGGCGCTGGGAGCGTCCGCGGAGGTGTCCGAGGGCTGTGCGCCGGGCTGCTCCCGGGTCGCGCCGGTGGGGTCAGGGGCGTCGACCGGCGACGTGCCGGGGTCGGTGGCGAGAACGGACGGAGCCATCTCGACGCCGCCGACCAGCGACCCGACGTACGCCCCTCCGGCGACGAGCACCGCCACCACGGTGACCGCCAGGGCACGACGGCGGCCGGACAGCCGGTCCGATGGCCCGACCACCGGCTGCCGCACGGATGTCACCTCCGGGAGCACCAGCCCGCCCGGCACGACCGCCCTCAGTGAGGTGAGGTCCGCCAGCATCGCTCGGGCGGAGGGGTAGCGATGCCGCGGGTCCTTCGCCATCGAGCGTCGCATCAGTGCGTTGAACCGCGTGACGAAGTCCTCACGCCCCGGAAGCTGCGGGATCGGGCCCCGCAGGTGCCCCATCGCGACCTCCGCCTCGGTGCCGACATAGGGCTGGCTGTCGGTCAGCACGTGCCAGAGCAGGCAGCCGACTGCGTAGACGTCGGCGGCCACGCCGGAGCTCGCAGCCGTCTCACCGGCGTGCCGCTCGGGCGCCATGTACGCGGACGAGCCGACGAGGACACCGGTCTGCGTCAGCTGCTGCCCGGGCGAGCTGGCGATGCCGAAGTCGCACAGGTACGCCGTGCGGAGGTCCTCCTTGAGCAGCACGTTGGACGGCTTCACGTCACGATGGACGACGCCGGCGGCGTGCGCGTCGGCGAGGCCTCGGAGCACCTGCGCCACGAGGTCCAGGGCGTACGACGGCTCCAGCGCCCCCCGGGTGCGGAGCAGGCTGAGCAGGTCTCCGCCGCGGACCAGCTGGGTGACGAGGAAGGGTGCGCCGTCCTGCTCGCCGTGGTCGTAGACAGAGACCACGTGGTCGCTGTCCATCCGCGACAGCACCATGGCCTCGCGGCGGAACCGCTCCCGGAACCCGCCGTCGTCGGCGAGTGCCGGATTGATGACCTTGAGGGCGACGTCGCGCTCCAGCTGCGGGTCGTGCGCGCGGTAGACGGTGCCCATGCCGCCTCGGCCGAGGACCTCGACGAGCTGGTAGCGACCCAGCCAGTCGCCGGGGCGGGGGTCCGTGCCGGTCATCCGAGATCCGTTCGTGTCCGCGTTCGGTCCGCCACAGGATAGGTCGGGTGCCGGGCTGTCGCGGCCCCGTCCCCCTGACGGGCGACGCTGCCGGGGTCTGGGAGGCGAGTGCGGGGTCAAGAATGCTGGCGAACGCTTCACTAAATGCGCTCTCCGTCGTCTAATAGACGACAGTCGAGGTGCTCGGCAGATCCTGAGGGTGGGGCCAGGGGCTGCGTGGGGTGGGGGGCACCGCGGCTCTGTCGAGCAACGACAGCGTCATGCCCGGGCCACGAGCCCCGGGCCGGCAGCGGCTCTCGGGTGGAGGCGCGCCAGTGGAGCCTGTCCGGCGGACACCGGTCAGGAGACAGGGAGACATGAGCTTCGTGAACCCCCCCTATCGATCACGGCCGCCCCGAGGCACGGTCTTCGAGGCCGTCCTCGAGACCCGCGCCGCACATCTGCGGCGAAGGATCGAGTCCGCGAAGCAGGCCCTCGCGCCGCGTCACGAGCTGGACCTGCTCCACCACGCGCTCACCGTCCTGGAGGAGCTCGACGACCGCACGCGGCTGCCCGGCCCCCACAGCCCGCTGTCCTCAGGCTGACGCGAGTGAGCCCGGCACGGGTCTCTCTCAGAAGTGTGGCCTGCCTGCTGGTCCTGGCTGGGTGTGGCTCGACGACCACCACGCCGTCATCGGACGAGCCGGGCGACTGCACCGCGAAGCTCCGCATCGGTGACACCACGTACGCGTTCCACGAGGACGCGGTGACCTCGCACCCGGCGCCGGTCAAGCCGCTTGCAGCCGGCGAGATCCTCGACTGCGACGGCAAGGTCGTCGACACCGCCACTCCCGTCCAGATGAGAGGAGTTCCGGTGTCCGTGGCGGTTGCGGTCGTCGAGGGGTGGCCGGGCATCTACGTCGCCGAAGGCGTCGCTCCGTCCACATGGCCGGACCGCCTGAGGCGATAGCTCCGGTTGCCGGCTCTCAGGACCGGCTGACGCGCCGGCCGGCACCGAGGGAGCCCCGGCCCGTCACACCAGCCGGTCGTAGGCGATCTGCTCGCCGAGGCGGGCGAGCAGCGGCCCGGGTGAGCGCAGGCACACCTCGACGTCGGGCTCGAGGTCGAGCAGCGCATAGGCGCCGCCGATCCCGGCACCCTGCAACTGCTCGTCGGTGAGCAGGCGGCGGCCGCACACCGCGACGACCGGGATTCCGCGCTGGCGGGCGCGCGCCGCGACGCCGACGGGCGCCTTGCCGTGCAGGCTCTGCGCGTCGAGCGAGCCTTCACCCGTCACCACCAGGTCGCCGCCGGCGACCACCTCGTCGAACCGCAGGAGGTCGAGCATCAGCTCGATGCCCGGTCGCAGCTCGGCGTCGAGGACCGCCACGGCCGCGAACCCGACGCCACCGGCGGCGCCGCCTCCCGGCACGTCACGTCGGTCCGCATCCGTCGTACGGGCGACCACGTCGGCCCACCGCCCCAGCGCCTCGTCGAGGAGTACGACGTCAGCGGTGTCCGCGCCCTTCTGGGGGCCGTAGACACGGGCCGCGCCGGTGGATCCGGTGAGCGGGTTGTCCACGTCGCAGGCGACCACGATGGACGCCTCCGCCACCGCGGGGTGCAGGCCAGACAGGTCCAGCGACCGCACGTCGGCCAGGGCGCCGCCTCCCT
>NZ_SSXI01000254.1 GCF_004803405.1 Nocardioides sp.
CCGAGAGCGGCAACATCGCACACCTCAACCCCAAAGGCATCTCTGTGACCAAGTGAGCAGTGCGACCGCACCGCCCAGGACATCGAGACCACCCGGAGCAGGAGGCACGAACGCCCATGAGTCTGACAGCCACCGAGGGGATCGTCCGCCAGCGGTCGCGGACGCCCACACCGAGTGCCCGGAGTACAGGGTGACCGCCCTTCAGGTGACCGGCACCCGCACCGCCACCGGGGTCGAGGTGGAACCCGTCACATACCGGTGGGTGGCCGGGGAGCCGGTGGATTGACGTGCCGGGCACAACTCCTCCCGAGACCAGCCTGATCAACGACATCGCGGCGCAGTTCGGTCACCTGCCCGCCGAGAAGGCTGCCGGCGAGGTCGCGAACCACGTGCGCAAGTTCTGGGACCCGCGGATGCAATCGCGCCTGCTCGATCTCGCCGCCGCGGGGCCGGGGGATCTCGCACCCGTGGCGTACGCCGCGGCGGAGCTCGTGCGCCGTGAGGCGCGGTCTGAGCACCCGACCGCAGCGACCTCCGGCGGCTTCGTCTCGGTGAGGACCACCGACGGCTGGCTCGAGGTCGACGCTGCGGTTCGGGCTCGCCCCGGACTGGAGAGGGCTCTGGGCATCGGAGGGATCGCAGCGACGGAGCAACCGGCAGCAGATCTCGCACGGGTGCGGGCAGCGATCGAGCGGGTGAGCGCGCACTGGACCTCGGCCGAGGTTCTCCTCGCTCTGGAGCAGGACGGCGTGCGAGCACACCGGTCGAATGCCGATCCGGAAACCGCCGCCACCCGCACGGATGTGAGCTGATCGAATGGGACGCGTCGCCGAGCGCGTTTCGCACGACGATGCCAGGCGAACGCCCGGACACGACGTCGACCTGGCCGAACTGATCCGTCCCGACGGATCTTGGCGCGATGTCGACGACGTCGAGCACGCCACAGCCTGAGGACGGCGGTCGTGGACGTTCAGACCGGCTGCGACTCGAGGGCGGACTCGAGCACTCTCCGCATGAGCTGGGCGGTCTCGGACGGCGTCTGGCCGATCTGCACGCCGACAGACTCGAGAGCCGCCTTCTTCGCGGCGGCCGTGCCTGAGGAGCCCGACACGATGGCGCCCGCGTGGCCCATGGTCTTGCCCTCCGGCGCGGTGAAGCCGGCGACGTAGCCCACCACCGGCTTGGAGACGTGCTCCCTGATGTACGCCGCCGCGCGCTCCTCCGCGTCGCCGCCGATCTCACCGATCATCACGATGGCGTCGGTGTCGGGATCGTTCTCGAACGCCTCGAGGCAGTCGATGTGGGTCGTGCCGACGATCGGGTCTCCGCCGATTCCGACGCAGGTGGAGAAACCGATATCCCGCAGCTCGTGCATCAGCTGGTACGTCAGCGTGCCGGACTTGGAGACAAGTCCGATCCGACCGGCCTTGGTGATGTCGGCGGGAATGATCCCGGCGTTCGATCTGCCGGGCGAGATCAGCCCTGGACAGTTCGGGCCGATGATCCGGGTTCCGCGGGCCTCGGCGTACGCCCGGAACTCGGCGGTGTCGTGCACCGGGACGCCCTCGGTGATCACGACAGCCAACGGGATCGCGGCGTCTGCGGCCTCGATCGCCGCGGCCTTGGTGTGCGCCGGCGGCACGAACAGGACCGAGACGTCGGCCCCGGTCGCGGCGACCGCATCGGCGACGGTCCCGAAGACCGGGATGTCCCTGGAGCCGACGCTCACGGTCTCGCCGGCTTTGCGGGGGTTCACGCCGCCGACGACGGTGGTGCCCGCGGCGAGCATCCGCGCGGTGTGCTTCATACCCTCGGAGCCGGTCATGCCCTGGACGATGACCCGGCTGTTCTCGGTCAGGAAGATTGCCATCGGTCTGCTCCGCCTCTCAGGCCACGCTCTGGTTGTGTGCAAGCTCCGCGGCCCGGTCGGCCGCACCGTCCATCGTGTCCACCAAGGTCACCAACGGATGGTTGCGCTCCGTGAGGATCCGTCGCCCCTCGCTCACGTTGTTCCCGTCGAGCCGGACGACCAGGGGCTTGTTCGCCTGCTCACCGAGAGCGTCCAGGGCACCCACGATGCCGTTCGCGACCGCGTCGCACGCGGTGATCCCGCCGAACACGTTCACGAACACGCTCTTGACCTGTTCGTCGCCGAGGACGATCTGCAGCCCGTTGGCCATCACCTCGGCGCTCGCGCCGCCGCCGATGTCCAGGAAGTTCGCGGGCGTCACGTCGCCGTGCCGCCGGCCGGCGTACGCGACGACGTCCAGGGTCGACATCACCAGGCCTGCACCGTTGCCGATGATCCCCACGGACCCGTCCAGCTTGACGTAGTTGAGGCCCTTCTCCCTGGCGGCCAGCTCGAGGAGGTCCTCGTTCTCGACCACCTCGAACCCGGAGTGGTCCGGGTGACGGAAGCCAGCGCTCTCGTCGACAGAGGCCTTGCCGTCCAATGCCTCCAGCGTGCCGTCGCTCAACCGCACCAGTGGGTTCACCTCGACCAGGGTGGCGTCCTCGGCGACGAAGACACGCCACAGCTGCCGGACGACGTCCTTGGCCTGATCAGCTATCTCGGGGGCGAACCCGGTTGCGGTCACGATCTCCTCGACCTTGGCCTCATCGAGGCCGACCAGTGGGTCGATCGACACCTTCGCCACAGCGTCGGGGTTCTCCTTCGCCGTCACCTCGATCTCCACGCCGCCTTCGACCGAGGCGATGCACAGGTAGTTCCGGTTGGCGCGGTCGACCAGGAAGGAGACGTAGTACTCCTCCGCGATCTCTGCGGCTGGCGCGACCAGGACCCGGTGGACGATGTGACCCTTGATGTTCATGCCGAGGATCTCGCTCGCCTTGTCGACCGCGTCGTCGGGATCAGTGGCTAGCTTCACGCCACCCGCCTTGCCCCGACCGCCGGTCTTGACCTGCGCCTTCACGACGACGCGGTCCCCGTGCGCCCGCGCCGCAGCGGATGCCTCCGCGGCGTCCGTCACCACCGTGCCCAAGGTCACCGGCACTCCGTGCCGCGCGAACAGCTCCTTGGCCTGGTACTCCATCAAGTCCACGTGCGAGTCCTCCTCGAGTGTGCCCCGCTGATTGCATCGGGTCTCGCCGGACCCGGCTCGGAGACTGTATGCTGTATTCAGGATTCAAGCAAGGCAGGTTCCCCATGGATTGCGGCTCGCCCCGGTTGGTCGGGTTCCCTCGCGAGGTGTCCGACTCTTCGGCCGCCTCTGATCCCCCTGTGCGTCAGCCTGAGGCGAGACGGACCGAGATCCTGACCACGTACGACGCCGCGGGCCGGGGCGCGCGGAAAGAGATGCTCCGACGGGAGGGCCGGCGCTCCTCCCGTATCGCGAGGTGGCGGAGGGCCGAGCTGGCCGAGACGAAGTCGGCGTTGGGCCCGGCAGGAAAGGGCGCCCGCGCTCGTGGAGACGCCCTCCGAGAGCACGGGGATGCAGCAGCGGTCCCAGCGGTGACCGACCCGGCCCTCGACGACCTCGCCGAGCACGTCAGCGTGAAGCGGGCGAGCGTGGCGCTGGGGCGACCAGGGCAGCCTCTACTGCACCGAGCGGCCCCGCGGGTACGCGCCGCACCGCGGCGCCGCCGAACGCGCTCGCCACCGCCGAGCAGACCCACGTGCAGTGGGGTACTGACGGGCGAGCGGTTCTGCGACAGGTCGGTGGCCCGGACCTGGGCCACGGTGCTGGACGAAGGCCGTCATCTGGCCTCGACGTCCACGGCGAACCGGCCCGGGCCCGATCCGGTCGGGGGGCATTACCTGCCCACATCCGCCCAGATCGCGGTCACCGGAAACTTTCGTACAGACCGCGTACCGAGACGTGTCTCAGACTGCTTGGCATCATCCGGAGATCCCGGCGCTCGTGTCCCCGGCCGTGATCCTCGGGACGCTGAGCTTCATCCACGGTCTTGAGCCTGACGAGGTCCGCGCAGGTTGCGCGGGAGACCTCGAGGTTGAGTTGGACCAGCTGGCGGAGCTCAGACGGAGCTCGGGCGCCGCCGCCCTCCTCGTAGTTGGAGCGGCTGCCTCAGTTGGCGTGCTCGTTGGCGGTGGGCTCGAGGTCCGCGTCGTCCAGGAGGTCGTGCAGCTCACGGTCGAGGTCGTCCTGGCAGACAACGCGCTCGAAGGTCGGCCGGGCGGCCAGGGCACCGAATCGACGAGTGAAAATCATGGTTCTTCTCCTTGCTCTCAAGAGGCCGAACCAGTTGGTTCTGCCCGCTTCGTGTACTGCATACATTCTCCCACCGAGGCGACCGCAACCGAATCGACGAGCACGTGACTCTGTTCACAAGACCCGAGATTTCCAGTGACCGTGCTCACAAAAGACCGCTCCAACCGGAGAATATTCGGTCTCGACGCGGCCTGACCGTAGGAGTTGCCGTTCGACACCGAGGCCGGGAACGCCGAGCTCCGGATGGAGCGTGAAGGCGACGGGGTGCGCGTGGCGCGCTTCATGGCCGAGGAGAGGACCAACCAGCGGCGCCACACACGGTCCGCGATCGCCGAACCACCCCATCATCGATCCGGGCAGCAGCAGCCATCGCCATGGTCGAGAAATCCCGAGCCATCGGAAGCTGGCCATGCCGCGCTTCTCGACCCGTGCAGATGGCCCGTGCCGATGCATAGAGATCAGGAGTGGTGCCTACCTCAGCCCGACGCGCAGAGACGGCGGCAAGCAGCTTCCGAGTCCCCTACGAGGGGAGACGACTCAGGCTCGCTCCTCGGCGCCTTCCGTGCGCCACTCTTGGTAGATCTCGCGGGTCCGCTCGGCGTGCTGGCGCATCTGGTTGGCGGCCCGCCGCGAGTTCTTCTCCTCGATCGCGTCGATGATGCCGGCGTGCTCGTCCCACGCATCCTTGCCGCGCGACCGTGCGATCGGCAGGTAGTACCACCGGACCCGCCGCGCCACCGAGGCGATGAGATCGGCGAGCACGAGGTTGCCGGACATAGAGACCACATGAGCGTGCAGTGCGGCGTTGGCAGCCACCATGGCCGCCTGGTCGTCGGCCGCAACGGCCTTCTCCCCGACCCGCTGCAGAGCGCGGAGCTTCTCCAGGTGCTCAGGCGTCGCATGCTTGGCCGCCAGGCGGGCGGACTCCGATTCCAAGATGGCACGGACCGCCAGGAGCTGATCGGCCTCCTCGTCGGTCGGCACGTGGACGAAGGCACCGTGGCCCGGGCGGAGGTCGACCCATCCCTCGGTCTGCAGGCGCTGCAGTGCCTCACGGACCGGTTGCCGGCTGACGCCGAGATCGCTCGCAAGCTCGCTCTCGACGAGGTGCTCCCCCGGCTCAAGCTCCCGGGTGACGATCATCTCGGCGATCGCTTCGTACACGCGCTCGCGCAGCGGCGTCGGACGCTCGAGTGGTGGCCGCGTGGCTCGGCGAGCGGGAGCAGCCTCACGGACGCTTCCTCCTGCTGGCGCCGAACCAGGTTCCGGCTTCTTCATGGCATCTCCCGGCCTGTCTTGTCGAAGTTCCTGGGCAACCATGCCCGACGGTCCTTAGCATACAGTCGTCCAGATGCACCGCCGTGCACTTCCCAGCGTTTGTGCCCCGCGATGCGTGACGGGGCTCGTTATCTGGTCTACGGCACCTACGACTGGGGAGCCCTCCGAGCACGAGAGTTCTCGCAGGCGCGGTGCGCGAGGCGCGGGAGGAGACCGGCGTACCTGTGACGCTAACGGGTATGGCTGGGCCCCTGCAGTGGACCGCCGCCGGGGACGCTGCCACGAACAGGACGTAGAGCGGCTTGGGACCGGGGAGCAGCGATCACGACGAGGCCGACGAGGTAGGTCGGGAGGTCGGTGACGCCCAGCGCGTGAACATTGTGGAGCCGGGTGGTCCGCAGGATGAGTTCGGCGGTCCTGGGCTCGGCTCCCGATCGGGCAACGCACCTTGCCCCGATCACGGTATCGCGGGACATGACGCGTCGTGCGCGCTGGCGGGGATACTGCCTGATCCGGCACGACTGCCGAAGGCGGTGATGGGCCATGGCGAGCGTCGCGCGATCGGACGCCGACGCCGATCGGCGTCGGCCTGCGCCGGTCACGAAGCCGGGGCAGCAGGCGGCCGCCCCTCCGGCCCAGAGACACCCGGCGGCTGTCCTCGTGCCCGGCGCCATGCACGCCCTCCAGCGCCTCGCGGGCAATGCCGCCGCGAGCAGGCTCGTCGCGTCCCAGAACGACGCCGGCACCGCCGTCGACCCGCGGGTCGAGGAGGCCAGCCGGGACTTCGGGCGGATGGCAGAACGCAGACTCGGGGTCCCGGAAGGCTACGTTCCCCCCGCGAGCGGGGAAGGTCGCCGGGACACCGCCGGCCACGCGTCCGCCCGCGTCGGTCAGGTGCGAGAGGCGACCGCGCAGACCGCGGAGTCCGTTGATCAGCTGAGCGCCGAGGTCGCCACGGCCAGGCAGGCAACTCCGTCGAGCCCGCCGCCGCCGAGACCCGCAGCGCCCGCCGATGCGATCGCGCCGGAGCAGGAGCCGAGCGCGATCGCTGGGGAGGCAGAGTCGCGCCGTGCGCCGACGGCTGGCCTCAACATCCCACTCGACGAGGCAGCGGGTCCCGGGCCGGAGAGCGGCCACGCGCTGAGACAGCTGCAAGGTCTTCAGGACTCCCAGCCCGGAGTCGTCGCGCTCGGCGCGACCATCAACGAGCACATCGCCCAGCTCCGCCAGCGAGCGGCCGCAAACGCTGCACGAGTCTCGGGCGACCTGAAGTCCGAGGCGGCCGGCCAGCGTTCGGCGGTGCACAATGCGGTTCAGTCCAGTCGGGCCGCCGTCGGTGGTGTCATCCGCAACACCCGCGCTCGGGTCGTTGCCGAGGCCGCCGCGTCGCGTGCGGCAGTCGGTCAGCGTGGTCAGGAGGCTCACGAGCGGGTCGCCGCCACCACCGACGCCCAGACGGCCCAGGTGGACGAGACCATCGCTCGGGGCACCGCTGACGCGCGGGCCATCTTCACCGATGCCGAGGGCCGGATCGACGCCACCGCCGAGACCGAGGCGCAGACCGCCCGCGAGCACGCCCACGAGCTGGCAGCTCAGGCGCAGGACCTCGGCCGGAGCGAGGCCGAGCGATACCGCCGGGACGAGGAGGACGCCGACCTCGGTGCCCGTCAGGCCGAGGCGGTGATGGAGACCGCGGAAAGGTTCGCCCGGCAGCTGCGGACCGACGGCGACGACCTCGCTGCCCAGGTGCGCGAGCAGGCCGGCGAGGCCCGGGAACAGGTGGGCACCGAGGCCGAACCGACCGTCACCGGGGTCGGCGAGGTCGGCCGGGGTGCCACGGACGGCATCCGCAACATGCTCGGCTCGGTTCGACAGGGCGTCGACTCCGTAATCCGGCAGGGCCGGGAACAGGTGGGTGCCGCCGAGAGAGGCGTGGTCGCCGAGGTCGACAACCTGGACCGCGCCGCTCGGGGCCGGGCCGAGGCGATGCGGGCCGAGGGCGAGGCGAGCCTCGACGCCGCGCTCGGTGCCGGTCTGGTCGCGCACGCCAGGCTCGCCGGGCAGGCTGGACAGCTGCTCGACCAAGCGGGCCGCGACGCCATCGGCGAGCTGCACACGATCGCCTCCCAGGCGGCCGCGGCGGGACCGGCCCCGGTGCAGCGGGAGGCAGGGAGCGGGACTGGCGACGGCGGGGCGAGCGGCGGTCCGCCGCCGACCGCTCGCGAGGATGGGCCAGTGGGGGTGCTCGACCAGATGGCCCCCGAACTCGACCGGGCCGCGGACGAGCAGGGCCAGGAGATGGTGCAGTCGCTACAGGGGGCCTCGGCCGGTGCCCAGCAGGGCGGCAACGCCTGGCTCACCGAGACCCAGGGAAACATGGGCCAGCTCGCCACCACCGCGCAGACCGGACTCGGCCAGGTGGTCGACACGGCGGGGACCCAGATCGACGGCACCGTGGCCGAGGGGGAGTCGCGGGCCACGGGGGCCGTCGAGCAGGTGTCGGGCGACGTCGACGCCCGGCTCGGCCAGGTGCGCGACTCTGTGGACGGCGGGGTCAGCGAGGCGGAGCGCAGCATTCGGGGCGGGGCGGCCGAGGGGACCCAGCACGCGGACGCGACCTTCGGGGAGCTGCCCGCGCAGATGCGCTCTGCGGCCGAGGCTCAGGACAGCTGGTGGGGTCGCGCCACGTCGTGGGTCTCCAACCAGCTCGCCGACACCTGGGAGGCCATTAGGGGGATGGCCGACTGGCGGTTCGTCGCGAGCCTGGCGGTCGGGATCGGTGCCGCCCTGGTGGTGGGACTCGCGGCGGCGGCGCTCATCGCCGCGGCCCCGTTCACGGTACCCGCGTTGGCCGCGGCGCTCATCGTCGGCGCGGCCGCCGGGGCAGCCGGGTTCGCGGCCGCCCAGGTGACGGGCAACCTCCTGGACCCCAACCCCAACCGACGCTGGTACGACGGTGTCGGTCACGCCGCGATCCTCGGCACCTTCGTCGGCGCTGCCGGAGCCGCAGCGACCTTCTATGGCCTGTCGCTGGCGGCCGGGACTCTGCTGGTGATGGGCGGCGCGGGAGTCGGCAGCGTGGTGGCCAACCTCGCGACCGGACGCGAGTGGGACGACCACCTGGTCGCCAACATCTTGATCCTCGGCATCTTCCACGGCGTGATCAAGGCGATCGGGTCTCGGATCCCGGGCCGCGGCACGGCAGAGACCCCCGGCGAGAGCCGACGCACCTCCGACTACCGGCCGCCCCCCGGCACGGTGCCGGAGGTTGTCGTGGACAACCCAGGCCGGGTCCAGGCCGGCGAGATGACCGGCGATGCCACCAGCGGCTGGACCTGCGAGCTGACCGACGCGCAGACCCGCGCCAGCTACGGCTACGCCGAGGTCGAGGCGACACCCGAGGGGACGCCCAGAGGAGGGCCTCACCTCACCATCGACCCAACGAACGCCAGGCTGCCCGACGGATCCCCGGTCCGCCTCACCGCCCGTGGCTTCACCTGGACCGAGGCGTCCCTGCGCGCCGCGATCGAGTCGTTCCGCCGCAGGTTCGGGCGCGGACCGGCCAACATGAACGGACTGCTGGCCTGGCGCAACCTGCTCAACTTCCAGCAGGAGTTCGCGCGCATCAGGGCCGAGAACCCTTCGCTGTCCCTCGGCGTCGTCGCCGAGCGCGCTGCGCGCGCGATCTCCTTCGGCCGCCACCGGATCGCCCTCGGATACGGCGACATCACCGTGAGGTACGGCAACATGGGCGACGTCACGCTGTCCGACGGAACGGTGCTCCGCAATGTACCGCAGTGGGTCGAGGTGCAGGCCAAGCCGACGACCCCGGGGGTGCAGCCGATCGTCCCCCCGGACCGTGACGCAGGCGTGGAGTAGCGAGCCCCTCGGCGTCGCCGGGTCACGGGTGGCCGGAGGTCATCGTGAAGCGACGCTGTGCCGCCCTTGATGCCGGCCGGCGGGGGGGCAAACCGATCCGGGATCAGGTCGACCGCTCGGGCAGCAACATTGACCGCGGCCCGTGGCGAGTTCTGCCCATGGGCGCCCGTTCTCGTCAACGGGCGGGAGGGCTCGCGCCCCCTTCTGACCCTGCGCAAACGCGCAGACTCACACGTTGAAGCGGAACGACTCCGCCGCAGGTTGGGTGTTGGGGGTCATCGTTGGCCGATCCCGGCAAATGGGGTCGACCTGCACAAACGCGTCCCCGGCTCCGTTGGGCGTCGTTGGCTTCCACCGGTCTCCGCTGAACTTCTTGCGGACTTTTTGCGGACTGGGGCAGGTCTGCCCGGTGCAAGGATCACTTCCGCGCGAAGCCACCTCGGGCGACCGAAACGATCACCGCAAGCCGATCGCCCAGTGGGAACAGATCAGTCAGCAGTCGGCTGACGGGCATTGGCGGCTACAAGACCCCCGCAGGGCGGTGCCAGTGAGCGTGCGGATCTACCAAGGCTGTTCAGTACCGTCACGTAGGGATCGGGAAGACCCGGAAGCACGCTCGGTGCAGAACATCAACCGGCTCGCCAGAGGAGGCCGCAAACACTCCCACCACCACGCCGTCTCAACCGACGATGGTGGCCAGGCGGCAGGCGTGATCTCGTGCTTGGGCATCACGGCGTCGTCGCGTCGGGCCTGCAGGGTGGGGCCCGAACTCGATGGTGGTGACGGCGCCGAGCAGGGCCCCGGCGATCACCACGACCGCGACCACGGGTCGCCAGCCCAGCGGTGTGGCGAGGGCGGTGCCGAGGGGGAGGCCGACGACGTTCGCCAAGATCGGGCCTGCCAGCACGATCGAGATGGCTCGGCCGCTGCGGACTTCGGGCGCGATCGAGGCGGCGGAGACCATCAGCACCGACCAGAAGAGTCCGTGCCCGGCGGCCGCGAGCAACCGGGTGGCCGCGACCGCGCCGTATCCAGAAGAGAGTGCGGTGAGGAGCGTGGCCGCGCCGAGTACCGCGAGAGAGGTGGATCGCGCGGACGTCGGGCAGGACCTGGCCAGCCGGTCAAGCCTGACCTACGGATCGACGATCGACGGCCGCGGGGTGCACTACGTCATCGTGGGCTCGGCGAAGCTGGTCACCATGGTCGTGTGACCTGCGGGCCGATGGGTGAATCCACCCATCGCCTGCGGGGGCAGATGGGTCTGCTGCCCGATGTGGGGTGCGGTACGCCGTACCTAGCGTCGACGGCATGGACACACAACACGTCGAGACCCTGATCATCGGCGCCGGCCAGGCCGGTCTGGCGACCGGCTACCAACTCAAGCGGCTCGGCCGCGACTTCCTGATCGTCGACGGCATGGCCCGCATCGGCGACAACTGGCGCTGCCACTACGACAGCCTGGCGCTTTTCACGCCAGCGCGGGCGAACAGCCTGGACGGCGTACCGTTCCCCGGTGACCAGTGGCACTTCCCGACCAAGGACGAGTTCGCCGAGTACCTCGAGCTGTACGCCGTTGCGAACGACCTCCCGGTCCGGATGCAGACCCGCGTCGAGCGACTCACCGGCCGCGAGGACGGCGGATTCACCGCGACGCTAGGGGATGACGAGGTCACCTGCGACTACGTCGTCGTCGCGACCGGCACCTTCGGTCGCTCGCCGCAGGTCCCGGCACTCGCCAGCGAGATCGACCCAGGCATCCGGCAGCTCCACTCCAGCGACTACCGGCGCCCCGACGAGCTTCCCAACGGCCCCGTGCTGGTCGTCGGTGCATCGCACAGCGGTCTGGACATCGCCTACGAGATTGCCGCGACCCGTCCCACCACGCTGGTCGGACCGGAACGTGGCAACGTCCCGCTCGAGTGGGGAACCCATCGCTTGGAGCGGGCCTTCCCGGTCATCGAGTTCGTCTTCAACCACGTACTGACGCGACGCACCCCGATGGGGCGCAAGGTCATGGCGAAGATCCGGCACCACGGAGCTCCCCAACTGCGGGTCAAGCGGCACCACCTCGCCGACCGCGACGTGGAATGGATCACCGAGCACATCACCGATGTCGACGACGGTCGGCCGTGCCTCACGGACGGACGGAGCTTCGACGTGGCGAGCATCGTCTGGGCAACCGGCTTCCGGCAGAGCTACGACTGGATCGACCTGCCGCTTCCAGTCGAGGACGGCTGGCCGGTTGAGTACCGCGGCGTCGTCGACGCGATCCCCGGTCTCTACTTCTGCGGCCTGGCGTTCCAGTACTGCTTCGCCTCGGGGGAGGTCAACGGCGTCAGCCGCGACGCGGAGTACCTCGCGCGCCGCATCGCCGCCCGCACTCCAGCCCCGGCACCCGCCGCGGCATGAGATCGACCGACGAAGGGAGAAGTCATGTACACCGACACCGGCGAGACGACACACGAGGCCACAGCGAGGGGGAGCGCAGCCATCGTCGCGATCGGTCCGCTCGTGCTCCTGGGTGCCCTGCTGTGGCACCCGCCGCTGCCCGGTCGCCTGCCGGACAGCAACGCGGTAGCCGACGCCGCCGCCGCTGACACCACGATGTGGGGACTGTCCCACCTCGCGCTGACGATCGCGTCGGCAATGATCGTGCTCTCCTTCGTCGCGGTCCGCGGCCACCTACGTGACTGCGGCGACCGCTCGCTGAGTGCGGTCGGCCTCGGGTTCGTGGTGATCGGCAGCACGCTCTACGCCGTACTGCCCGGGATGGAGTTCTCGCTCTTGGCTGCAGACGAGACCGGCGCTGACCTCGCGGCCACCCAGGACGCGCTGGAGTCGTGGTTCGTGCCGGTCCTCATCGGGGGTTCGCTGCTGTTCGCGATCGGTACGACGCTGTTCGCGGTCGCGGTGGTGCGCTCCGCCACACTCGGCCGCACCGAAGCGCTGGTGATCGCCGGCGCACTCGTCTTCTTCGGGCTCTCGAGGCTGGTGCCGATCGGCGTGGTGCAGTTTTACGTGCAACCGGCTGCGGCGCTGCTCGCGTTGCTCCCGATCGCCGCGGAGATCGCTGCCCGGACAGCCAGGCCCGCGCGCGCCGGCGCGGCCTGACGCGACCTCGTGAAAGTAACCAGGCGAACCACGTCCTCGGCGGAAGCGGCGACTTCGGGCGTCCCGAGTTGCTCTCGGTCGTAGCCGAGCGGGACCACGACCGTCCTGTCCGTGACGCCCGCACTCGTGGAGCTACGAAACGTGGTGCTCTTTCTCACGTGGGCAGCGCAGGGACCCGCACCCGCGAGCGCAGGGGAGCTCGCGATCGACGACGTGCGCGCAGTGTTCGAGGGGCGCGAGCCGCCCTCGCCGGTGGTCCGACGGGGGGCTGCTGATGTCACTCCCTACTCAGTCGGCCACCCACGGTGCGGGGCCGTCGCCTGTCCAGCGGAACACGTCGAAGCCGCGGCCGATATCGCCCGCGTAGACGTAGGGGCCCTTGTGGAACTTGGCGGCCCACGTGTTGGTGCCTTCCAGTACAGCCCCTGCGACCTCGGTCGGATTCGACGGGTCGGACCAGTCCACGATCCGCGTCCCGGCGATGTACCAGCCGATGGACATGACCCTAGTGCCCGGAGCGAACCTGCCGAAGTGCGAGGTGCACGGCCGTTCGTCGGTCGGACCCACCACGTGCGGCACGTAGTAGCCGAGCGGGCCGACCGGCGTCTCCTCGGCGCTGATGTCGTACGACGCGAGGCCCTCACCCGGGCACACCCCGGTGCCCCCGACGAAGAAGCCTCCGAGCACCAGGCTCTCATTGTTTGTGACCATCAGCTGGCCATCCGGACTCGGGAAGACGCCGTGCGCGTACGAGCCGACGTTCGGGGTGCGGGACACCAGCTTCGGTCGCCACGGCGTGGTCACGTCATAGATCCGGTAGTTGTTCTCCGACGCCGCGTAGGCACGGGTCCCGTCGAGGTTCAGCTCCACGTCGTGGACGCCGCCCTCGGTGTCCGGCCCGCGCAGCACCTTCGGGCTGTCCAGGATCGAGAAGTCCACGATCGGGATCTCGTTGATGCCGCCCGGCAGTGCGCCGTTGGAGACATACCCGTAGGGCGCGGTCGGGTGGAACGCAAAGTTGTGGACGCCGCCGAGCCCGGTCAGGAGCCGATACATCGGCTTGGGCGCGCGCGGCTGGGTGATGTCGAAGAGCCCGAGGCCGCCCGAGCCCTTGCCGATGAGCGGAATCTTCCCCGGTAGGTTGTCGATCGTCGCCGTGACATCGGTGCCGGCGATGACCGCGTCGCGGAACTCCACTGCCTCCTCGGTGCGGAAGAGCTCGATGGCGGGGATATCGGCGGCGATGGCCGTGGTGTTGGTGCTCGGCTCTTCGCCTTCTGCGGGGATCTGGATGAACCCGACCGCCCCTGCCTCCTGGGCACTGCGCACCTTCTGGAAGAACGTGAAGGTCGGGCATTGATCGGCCGGGTTGGTTTGGCTCTCGAACTGGTCGACCAGGGCGATGTTGCCCCGGATCTCGCCTGCGACCTCGGCGTAGCTTGCCAGCGAGCAACCGGTGCCCGCGTAGACCAGCCTGCCGGTCTGCTGGGCCACGTCCCCGGTGTCGCCCCACTGCACGCCGCTGTGGAACCCGGTCAGGTCCATGGGCTCGTCGATCCGGAGACCCACGCCGGTTTCCTCGTCCGGGCACGGCGTCCCGCTCTGCTGGGTCAGCGCCAGGACGACCCGCGCCCGTCCGGTACGGGGATCGGCGAACTTCTTGATGCCGACATCGTTGCGATCTTGGCGGCAGGTGACCTGGGTGACGAACGCGGGGTTCTCCGGATCGGTGACGTCGAAGATGTACGCGCCCCGCCCGGAGGAGCCCATGACCGCGTAGTCGCGGCCTTTGATGGTGACGAACTCGAGGTCGGTGCCCCGGTGCGCGTTCGGGTCGTCCAACGTGTCGTGTGCCTGGGTATCGAAGTTGAAGACGTGCTCCAGGTTGTGGAGCTCGGGGTCGCCCGGAGCGGCCGCCTGCTGACCCGCTGCCGTCGTTGGCGCGAGGGCGGCCGTCACTGCCAGCACTCCCCCAGCCGCTACTGCGGCCCACGCCTTGTTCCGTCTTTCCCAGCGCTGTCCCATCGCTAGCTCCTCGAGACAAGCGGCGACCGGGCCCGTGGTCGCCCTGCGAGCAGAAACTCAACATTTCAAGTTACTCCCGGGATCCGGGTTCCGCCAGGGCCGCGACGGCGCACTCCCTACCGCCGCCCGGCCTAGGATTCTGCCGCGGGCCGATCAACCAAGTGCCCGGGAATCGACGGCTGGGAGGCGGGGTTGACCAAGTCGATACGGAGCCTGCTCGACCAGATCGAGGCCGGGCCCCTGGACGGTCAGACACCCCTTGCCGATGTGCTCCGCAATTGCGTGGAACTCGGTGGACGCGCCTGTTCCGCCGACCTGCATGACTGAGACAAGCACGAGCACGACGCCAGGGAGGGCCACGGCGAAGCAACGGCGACATCCGAACATCGCGAGCGCACCCACCCACCGCGCCGTGGCCGGCACGAAATCGACCATGCCCGGATCCGAAGACCCGGGGCCGGTTTCGAGACGGCGCTGGCGCGCCTCCTCAACCACCGTAGTGGTGCGCGAGGGGGGAGTTGAACCGTAGGAACGTTGCGCTCGATCACGCGAGAACCGCCGTCTTGAGCGTGAAAGCGGGTCCGGTTGTCTCCGGTTCGCTCCCGTTATCCCGGGGGGCGTGCACCCCAGGGGTGCACCGGCCAGTGTTCAGTTGAGCGAGCGTCGGTACCGCGCCCCGCCAGACTGTGGCGGAAAGGCGCGCGACCGACCAGGAGGAGGTCGTTGGATCGCGAGTGCGGGTTGACTTCAAGCGGACTTCCAGTCGTACCGTCGTAATCGACCCATCAACGGGGCGAACGGCTGGAGGGAACTGTCGAATGGATGGTCACCAGAAGGATCTGCCGCGATGAGTTTCGAGCAACCACGCGGTCTCAGTTCCATGAGTCAAAGTACGCTCGCGATCGAGGCGTCCGGACTGGTCAAGTCGTTCGGCGACACCCGCGCCGTAGATGGCGTGGATCTCGCCGTTCGTGCCGGGGCGGTCTACGGGGTGCTCGGACCCAACGGCGCCGGCAAGACAACGACCATTCGAATGTTGTCGACGCTGCTCCGCCCGGACGCCGGCTCGGCGCGGGTGCTCGGCCGCGACATCGTGACCGAGGCGGACGACGTACGCGGCCTGGTCAGCCTCACCGGCCAGATGGCGTCGGTCGACGAGGAGCTGACGGGTCGGGAGAACCTGGTCCTGCTCGGACGGCTGCTCGGGTTGAAATGGCGTGCCGCCAAGGACCGTGCCGCGGACCTGCTGGACGCCTTCGGCCTGGGCGATGCGGCCGGCCGGCTGGTCAAGCACTACTCCGGAGGGATGCGCCGCAGGCTCGACATCGCGGCCAGCATCGTGGTCACCCGTGAGGTGATGTTCCTCGACGAGCCGACGACCGGGCTGGACCCACGCTCACGCAACCAGGTGTGGGACATCGTGCGCGCCCTGGCGGGGGAGGGCACCACGATTCTGCTGTGCACGCAGTACCTGGACGAGGCCGACCAGCTTGCCGACGGGATTGCGGTGATCGACCACGGACGGGTGATCGCCGAGGGCACGCCGAGCCAGCTCAAGGCCTCTATCGGCTCCGGCGCTCTTCATGTGCGACTTCTCGATCCGGACCAGCGGCCGAAGGCCGAGCAGTTGCTCGCGCGCGAACTGTCCACCGTCGTCCTGGAGCCCGATCCAGCCGCGCTGTCGGCCCAGTGCGCGGACGGCAACCGCGCGGCCGAGGCGGTCGCGGAGCTGTCCCGCGCCGGGGTCGGCGTCGCGTCGTTCTCGCTCGGTCAGCCGAGCCTCGACGAGGTGTTCCTGGCGCTGACCGGTCGCCCGGCTGAGGACCAGACCGAGCAAGCTGAGATCGCGGAGGAGGAGCGGGCATGACCGAAGCCAGGCTGCACAACGTCCTCGCCACGGCCCCGCGACCCGGGCGCATCAGCGGCCTGTCGGCGGCGCTCGCCTTCGGCTGGCGCGGGATGCTCAAGATCAAGCACGTCCCGGAGCAGCTCATGGACGTGACCTTGACGCCAGTGCTGTTCGTCTTGATGTTCACTTACCTGTTCGGCGGGGCCGTCGCCGGCTCCACCGCCGACTACCTCGACTACATCCTGCCCGGCATCCTCGTCATGTCGGTGCTGTTCACCACCGTGTACTCGGGCGTTTCGCTGAACACCGACCTGACCAAAGGGGTGGTCGACCGGTTCCGCTCGCTCCCGATCTGGCGGCCCGCGCCTCTTGTGGGAGCGCTGCTCGGCGACAGCCTGCGCTACCTGGTCGGCGGCACGGTCATCGTCGTGTTGGGCGTGGCGCTTGGCTACCGACCCGGCGCAGGCGTCGGCGGTGTCATCCTGGCCCTGGCTCTGGTGATCGTGTTCGCGTTCGGACTGTCCTGGGTGTTCATGACGCTCGGCCTGCTGTTTCGGTCGCCCAACGCGGTCATGAACGCGGGCTTCACAGGCATCTTCCCGCTGACCTTCCTCAGCAATGTGTTCGTCGACCCGGAGACGCTGCCCGGTCCGCTGAAGGCCTTCGTGGACGTGAACCCGGTCTCGATCCTCACCTCCGCCTCGCGCGGGTTGATGGAGGGCAAGGCCGAGTCGGCCCACATCGCCGTGGTGCTCGGTACGGCGGTGCTGCTCACGGCCGTCTTCGCGCCACTCACGACGCGCCTCTACCGAACTCGGGCCTGAACTACTCGCCGACCTCGCCGTCGATGGCCTCTCGGCGCAGGTCGGCGTGGCGTTGTGGGGCGTACTCCTCGATCGGGTTGAACCGTCACGGGCCCTCTGCCGCTCGACCTCGAGGTTGCGGGGCCGCGTGTCGAGCGGCTGTCGGCCGGCGCCAAGGCAATCTACGAGGCGCACGGGTGGCAGTGCCCAAGACTGAGGCGCGTCGCCGGAGCTGCGGGAGCACCGTTCTCGCTGAACAGCCGCACCTACTCCTCGAGATCGGGGAGACCTGCAACCATGAGGCCACCGGCGAGGTCGTCCGCTGTCGCGAACTGTTCGACCCAGTGCAGATTCTGAGAGGCAGTCTCCCTGCAGTTGGTCGATTTAGCTCACCTGATGCCGAGAGTGCGTTGCCACCTCGTGGTTTCGCACTAACCTCGTCGACGGTGGGGTCGTCGACGTAGCGCTGCAGCGGGCCGAAGCCGCTCATTCGCGCCACCAGCTCGGCGACCACCGCGTCGCGGTCCGGCACGGGGAGCACCGCACCGGTGAGACTGCGCTCGTCGTGGTCGCGGACGACCTGCTCGGCAATGCGGCGCACCCGATGCGCCTCCGCCTGCCGGTCGACGCCGCGTCACGGCGCACGACGGCACGCACCTGCGCGTCCAGGTCGGCGACCAGGGCAGGTGGGGTCGACAGGTCAGCTGTCATCCGCACTCCGCGATCCCGAGAAGGAGTGCCCACTTTCCTACCCCGTCGGGCCGCCTGAAGGTAACCCCTCGGTCCGGCTCTGTGGAAAGCCGTCAGACGCGCAGGATCGAGGGACCCAGCGCCTGGTAGCGCTCGGCGTCCTCCCGCGGCAGCTCGGTCCCGGTCACGATGGTCTCGAAGTCAGCAACCTCCGCGAACCGGCAGAAACTGTCGATCCCGAACTTGCTGTGCGCCGCGATCAGGATGCTGCGCCGCGACCGCTCCACCGCCGCGTGCTTGATGGCGGCGACGGCAGGGTCGGGCGTGGTCAGCCCGTGCTCGAGGGATATCGCGTTGGTCCCAAGGTAGGCAAGGTCGATCACGAGTCCTCCGAGCAAGTCCAGCGTCCAGGCGCCCACGGTGGCCAGCGTGCGGCCCCGCATCCGGCCGCCCAGGAGCAGCACGTTCACCTTCTCGCTGTCGGCGAGCGCCTCGGCGGCCAGCAGCGAGGCGGTCACCACGGTGACCTCGTGGTCGGCCAGCTTCTCGGCCACCAGCCGCGGCGAGAACCCCTCGTCGATGAACACCGTCTCGGCGCTCTGAAGCAGGTCGGCCGCAGCGGAGGCGATCCGGTGCTTCTGTGCGAGGTCCACCCGGCTGCGGTAGTCGAGGCTGGACTCGAAGACCGCGCTCTCCAGCGGAATGGCCCCGCCGTGCACCCGCTTCACCAGGCGCCGGTCGGCGAGCACCCGGAGATCGCGGCGGATGGTCTCGGTGGCCACGCCGAGCTCGTCGGCCAGCGGGACCACCTCGACCCGGCCCCGGGTCCGGGCGACCTCGAGGATCTGCGACTGCCGGGTCTCCGAATCCACGGAGCCATTCTGCTGTATGGAGGACCTCACCACCGTCAGGCGGGCACGCCGTCGAGCACCGCCTTCACCTCTTCCGGCGTCTGCGCCGCACGGAGCCGCGCGACCTGGTCCGGGTCCAGGAAGACCTGGGCGATGCGGCCGAGCAGGTCGAGGTGGTCCTTGCCCGCCCCGGCGATGCCGACCACGAACTCTGCAGGCTTACCGTTCCAGTCGACCGGCTCGGCGTAGCGCACGAACGAGATCGCGGTCCGGCGGATCGAGCCCTTGGCCTCGTTGGTGCCGTGGGGGATCGCCAGGCCCTTGCCCATGTGCGTCGAGACGGACTGCTCCCGCTCGTGCATGGAGGCGACGTACGACGGGTCGACGGCGCCCGCTCTGACGAGCAGGTCGCCGGCCTCGGTGATCGCGTCGTCGCGGTTGGTGGCTCGTCCCTCGAGCACGATGGACTCCACGGCGAGGAGCTCGCCACCGAGGACAGCCGCCTCCTGCACCGGGATCGGCGTCGCCGTCTCGCTGTTCGCGCGACGGAGCAGCTCCACGATCTCGTCGTACTGGGGGCTGCTCATGAAGTCGTCCACCGAGACGTGCACCGCCGACGGGGTCTTCTGCCGGGCACGGTCGGTCAGGTCGCGGTGGGTAACGACGAGGCCGTAGGTGTCGGTGAGGTTCGCGATGGCCTGATTGACGACAGTGACGTCATCGAAGCCGGCGTCACGGACCTTCTTGCGCAGGACCGAGGCCCCCATGGCGGAGGAGCCCATGCCGGCGTCGCAAGCGAAGACGATGCTGGTGATGCCGCCGTGCCCGACCGGGGCGGTGAGCGCCGACGAGGCGATCGAGCGCTTGCCCTTCATCGCCTCCATGCTCGCGGTCGCGGCGGTGAGGTCGCCCTCGTCCCGGTTGCGCTCGCCTTTCAGCAGCGCCGCGGCGACGAGGAACGCGACGGTCGCCGAGCCCAGCAGCGACAGCGTGACGCCGACGTAGCTGTCGCTCGCCGTCTGGGCGTAGACCGCGAAGACCGAGCCGGGTGCGGCCGGGGCACGCAGGCCGACGTCGAAGAGGTCGTTGATGAAGACGCCGGTCATGCCGCCGGCGATCATGGCCAGGATCAGCTTCGGCTTCATCAGCACGTACGGGAAGTAGATCTCGTGGATGCCGCCGAGGAAGTGGATGATCGCCGCGCCAGGCGCCGACGCCTTGGCTGCCCCGCGACCGAAGACCATGAAGGCGATCAGGAGGCCGAGGCCGGGCCCCGGGTTCGCCTCGAGCAGGAAGAGGATCGACTTGCCGTCCTCGAGCGCCTGGCTCGTGCCCAGCGGGGTGAGCACGCCGTGGTTGATGGCGTTGTTGAGGAACAGCACCTTCGCCGGCTCGATGATCAGCGAGGTCAGCGGCAGCAGGCCGTTCTCCACGAGGAGGTCCACGCCCGCCCCGAGCTTGTCGGCGATGAACGTGACGATCGGACTCATCACGAAGAACCCGAACGTGGCGAGGATGCCACCCCAGATGCCGGCGGCGAAGTTGTTGACCAACATCTCGAAGCCCGGCCGGATCCTGCCGTCCCAGATCGCGTCGATGCGCTTCATCGTCCAGCCACCGAGTGGGCCCATGATCATCGCGCCCATGAACATCGGGATCTCCGTGCCGGCGATGACACCCATGGTGGCGATCGCGCCGACCACACCCCCGCGGGTGTCGTAGACCATCTTGCCGCCGGTGTAGCCGATCAGGATCGGCAGCAGGTACGTGATCATCGGGCCGACGATCCCGCCCCCGGCGAAGTCGCCCCAGCCGCCGATCTCGGCGACCCAGCTGCCCTTGCCCTCACCGATGCCGAGGCTGGTGAGCCAGCCCACCTCGATGAAGAGGGCCGTGATGAGGCCCCAGGCGATGAACGCGCCGATGTTCGGCATGACCATGTTCGAGAGGAACGTGCCGAACTTCTGCACGTGGACGCGGGCTCCGTGACGGGGCGCCGTCGGGGTGGTGGTGGACATTCCAGTGACCTCCAGGGACTCGACCGGCGGCGTGATGCCGATCACATGACTCCCTCAGTAAACCGCATACTCGGGCAGGTTGCCAAGCATTCGGGCACAGTCGGGCGGGTATAGCTGTGGTTTTCTGCCCAGATTGCCGATAGCGTGGCTTCAGACGCCCGCACCCGGAAGGAAACGAACCCATGAAGGCCCTCCGCTTCTACGCACCAGACGACGTCCGGCTCGAGGACGTCCCGGAACCCGAGTGCGGGCCGGACGAGGTCAAGCTGCGCGTGCGCAACTGCTCGACGTGCGGCACCGACGTCAAGATCCTCCACAACGGCCACCAGAACCTCACTCCCCCGCGCACCATCGGACACGAGATCGCCGGTGAGGTCGTCGAGGTGGGCGCCGACGTGAACGCCACCTACGGCAGCGACTGGAAGGTCGGCGACCGCGCTCAAGTCATCGCCGCCGTGCCGTGCGGCGACTGCCACGAGTGCCGCAAGGGCTGGATGGCGGTTTGCCAGAACCAGACGTCGGTGGGGTACCAGTACGACGGCGGCTTCGCCGAGTACATGATCGTGCCGCGGCAGGTCCTCAAGGTCGACGGGCTCAACCGGATCCCGGACAATGTGGGTTACGACGAGGCGTCGGCCGCCGAGCCGTTCGCGTGCGCCATCAACGCCCAGGAGCTGCTCGACATCGAGGAGGGCGACACGGTGGTCGTTTTCGGAGCCGGCCCCATCGGCTGCATGCACATCCGGATCGCCCGCGGCGTCCACAGGTGCGGGCCCGTCTACCTGGTCGACGTCAACGCGGACCGGCTGAAGATGTCCGCGGACGCCGTCGACCCGGACGAGGTCATCAACGCCGCGGACGTCGACGTCGTCGAGCGGGTCATGGAGCTCACCGGAGGCCGTGGCGCCGACGTGGTGATCACCGCGACGGCCGCGAACGTCACCCAGGAGCAGGCCATCGCCATGGCTGCGCGCAATGGCCGAATCTCCTTCTTCGGCGGTCTGCCGAAGACCAACCCGACCATCACCTGCGACTCCAACGTCGTGCACTACCGGCAACTCCACATCCACGGTGCCAACGGCTCCGCGCCGGAGCACAACAAGCGCGCGCTGGAGTACATCTCGACCGGCCAGGTGCCCGTGAAGGACCTCATCACTCGGCACATCCCCCTGCAGGACGTGATGGACGCCTTCTCGATCGTGCAGAACGGCGAGGCGATCAAGGTGACCGTCGAGCCCTGAGCCTCACCCCTTGAGCGGGCGTACCGCGGGTCCCTCGATCACGCTGCCGTCGTCGGCGACCCCTGCAGCGGGCAGTCCCAAGTGCCCTCCGCGTCCTTATGTCGCGGATTGGTGACCCGGAAACCACCCTTGTGAAGGCGACTGGGCGACCAGCGACAGCGAGCGCACCGCCGCCCTCGCCGAGGCAGGAGCGGCCGGCGACCTCGTCGTCGCCGACACCCGCGAGCAAGTGGCAAGCCTCAATGCCGCGATCCGCGACCAGCGTCGCGCCGACCCCGCCACGGGCAACTCGACCGACCCAGACCCGTCCCTGGTGACCGCTCGAGGCGAACGGGTCGGGCTCGGCGACCGCGTCGCTACCCGCCGCAACGACCCTGATCTCGGGGTCGCGAACCGCCAGACCTGGACGGTCGCCGGAATCGGCGAGGACGGCCACCTGATCCTTCACGGCCGCGGGCGCGATCGCGAGATCCCGGCGGAGTACGCGACCCGGTTCGTCGAGCTCGCCTACGCCACCACAGTCCACGGAGCCCAGGGCGAGACCGTCGAGGCTGCCCACGTCGCCCTCGGCGACACCACCGGCGCCGCGGCGGCGTACGTCGCGATGACGCGCGGCCGCGAATCCAACACTGCCCACCTTGTCGCCGAGACGCTCGAGGACGCACGGAAGCAGTGGGTCGATGTCTTCAGCCGCGACCGCGCGGACCTGGGCCCGCACGAACGCAACGTTCCCCTCGCGTTCCCCCTTCCTTGTCACCGCATTCCGGTAACGCCCCTCGCCCACGCTGATCGGCGTGAATCAACACCTTGACAAGCCCGCGGGGAAACGACTTAGGGATACCTGCCCCCAGTTGCCCATGAGCTGAAGCGCGAACTTCCAGTGGTGGGCCGGTTCGCAATTCACGAGCGAGCCCGTTGTCGACGTAGCCAGAACGCCGATCAAACGATTCCTCTTGCGGACTCTGTGCGGACTAGGAGGGGTCACACCCCCTCTGACCTGCGCAAACGCGCCGATTCAGACGTTGAAGCGGAACTCCACGACGTCGCCGTCGGCCATGACGTAGTCCTTGCCCTCCATGCGGACCTTGCCGGCCTCCTTGGCCTTCTGCATCGAGCCCGCAGCGACCAGGTCGTCGAACGAGACGACCTCGGCCTTGATGAAGCCCTTCTGGAAGTCGGTGTGGATCACACCGGCGGCCTCGGGCGCGGTCGCGCCCTTGCGGATCGTCCAGGCCCGGGACTCCTTCGGGCCGGCGGTGAGGTAGGTCTGGAGGCCCAGGGTGTCGAACCCGACCCGGGCGAGCACGTCGAGGCCGGGCTCGTCGACGCCCATCTCAGCCAGCATCGCGCGGGCCTCCTCGTCGTCGCCGAGCTCGACCAGCTCGGCCTCGAACTTCGCGTCGAGGAAGATCGCCTCGGCGGGTGCGACGAGATCCTGCATCTTCGCCTTGAGCGACTCGTCGGCGAGCTCGTCGGCGTCGCAGTTGAACACGTAGATGAAGGGCTTGGCCGTGAGCAGCGAGAGCTCCCGGATCAGGTCGCGGTCGATCGAGGTGTCGATGATCGGGGTGCCGGACTCGAGAGCGGCGAGCGCCTCCTTCGCGGCGGCGACGTTGGCGGTCAGTTCCTTCTTGCCGCGCGCCTCCTTCTCCAGCCGGGGGATCGCCTTCTCCACGGTCTGCAGATCGGCCAGGATCAGCTCGGTCTGGATCGTGGAGATGTCGGAGCTCGGATCGACCTTGCCGTCGACGTGGGTGACGTCCTCGTCCCGGAACACGCGCGTGACCTGGCAGATCGCGGCGGACTCACGGATGTGGGCGAGGAACTTGTTGCCCAGGCCCTCGCCCTGCGAGGCGCCGGCCACGATGCCGGCGATGTCGACGAACTCCACCGTCGCCGGCAGCACCCGCTCGGAGCTGAAGATCTCCGCGAGCACGGGAAGCCTGACGTCCGGGACGCCCACGACACCGACGTTGGGCTCGATCGTGGCGAACGGGTAGTTCGCCGCCAGCACGTCGTTCTTGGTCAACGCGTTGAAGAGCGTCGACTTGCCTGCATTCGGGAGACCGACGATGCCGATGGTGAGTGCCACGGGCCGGGAGTCTACGGCGCGTGCGGCGGACCGAACGATTCGGCAGCGGGCGTCGTGGCGGGCGTCTCGAGCCTGGGCGCCAGCCCCCAGATGGCCAGCGCGATGACCGTGGTCGCGCCGCCGGCGTAGACGAGGAAGTCCAGCAACGTGTCCGGGTCGTTGACGAGCAGCGCGATGGCGCCGAGGAGGGCCAGCCCCGCCAGCACCCCGGTCGTTGCCAGGCCGACCCGCGGCCAGCGGAACAGCATGAGCAGCAGCAACCCCAGGACGAGCATCCCGACCAGCGCGGCGACCAGGATGATCCCGCCGAGCGCCATTCCGAGCCCGTCGTACTCCCCTTCGGACCCGTCAAGGGCGTCACCCAGGAGGACCACGCCTCCGATGGCGGCGGGCGGGAGGCACAGCAGGAGGCCGAGGATCACGAGTCCGCGGAGGATCCAGGTCGGCAGCTGACGGTAGGACTTCATGGGCACACTCTGCCCGACCCCGAGCACGACGACACCCTCCGCCGCGTGGGGCAGGAGGGTGTCGCCTGGGGGGTCGGGGGTGGTCAGGAGCCGTAGAGCGCGCGGACGCCTGCGGCGTCGGAGGCCTGGAACTCCAGATCGGCCGAGCTGCCGTTGCACTGCGGGTAGTGCATGATCGACGCGGCGTCGTAGGGCGTCAGCGCGCGCCAGTTGTTGTCCTCGAAGCAGGTGCCGGACTCGGGACGGGTGTGCTCGTGCCGGAAGCCCAGGGCGTGTCCGAGCTCGTGGGCGAGGATGTCCACCGGCTCCCAGCTCCCGGAGGACCAGATCGAGTCGTCGATGAGCACGTTGCGCGAGCGCTTCGCCGTGCTTGGGAAGAACGCTCGGGCGATGTACTGGGTCGTGCTGACCGGCTCGACCGAGAACAGGACGTTGTTGTTGCGGGTGTTGCAGCTGCCGTCCTGGGCCGGGACATGCACGAAGTCGACCTGGGTCGACGCCGACTCCCACAACCCTGCGCCGCCCGCCATCGCGCTGACCACATCGGCGTGCCGGGTGCCGAACCTGGTGCTGACGCAGTAGGTCAGGTTCAGCGCCTGCGACGCGCTCCACTTGTCGTCGCGGCCGCTGACCGTGTTCACGATCAGCCCCTCCTCGTCGGCGTGCTTCGGGCCCACCATCCGCTCGTAGAACTTCTTCAAGCCGGCCTTGGTGCTCTCCACCTCGTCGCCGTTGACGACGTAGGCGCCGTCGACGTCCACGTAGCTGGATCGCTCGAACTCCTGGAAGGACGGGACGCTGCCCGCGTCGCCCTCGGCGTTCGGCACCGTCGCCGTGAACGTGGCACCGAGGAGGGCGACCGCGAGGCACGCCACCCCGGCGAAGATCCTGCTGAACCCAGAGCTCTTCATCGAAGAACCTTTCTTGCCGGAGGGAGTGGTCACTCATGGAATCGTCCGGTGCCACCGCCAGACAAGACATCCTTCGGGTCAGAAATCGGTAGCCCCCGGAGTTGCAGAGATGTGAGCCACCGCTAGCGTGGCCCGGTGCGGATCGCCACCTGGAACGTGAACTCGCTGCGCTCGCGGATCGACCGGGTCGAGGCGTTCCTCGAGCGTCACGACGTCGACGTGCTCGCCCTGCAGGAGACCAAGGCCCGCGAGGACCAGCTGCCGCTGATGGGCCTCCAGGCCCGGGGGTACGACGTCGCGGCCCACGGCATCGACCAGTGGAACGGAGTCGCCCTGGTGAGCAGGGTCGGCCTGTCCGAGGTGCAGGTCGGCTTCCCCGGGCAACCCGGCTGGGGCGAGACCCTCAAGTCCGAGGCGCGAGCGATCGGCGCGACGTGCGGCGGCGTGCGGATCTGGAGCCTCTACGTCCCCAACGGCCGCAAGCCCGACGACCCGCACTACGTCTACAAGCTCGACTGGCTGGCGAGGCTCCGCGAGGCGTCGACCGAGTGGCTGGACGCGCCGACCGCGCTCGTCGGGGACTGGAACATCTGCCCGACCGACGACGACGTCTTCGACCCCGCGCAGTTCCGCAACTCCACCCATGTCACGCCGGCGGAGCGCGCGGCGTTCCAGGCGTTCCTCGACGGCGGCTGGACCGAGGTGACCCGCTCCTACGCGCCGGGCTACACCTACTGGGACTACTACCGCCAGCGGTTCGAACGCGACCGGGGCCTGAAGATCGACTTCGTGCTGGGCTCGCCCTCGCTCGCCGAACGGGTGAACGGGGCGTTCATCGACCGCGAGGAACGAGCGGGGCAGGGCGCCTCGGACCACGCGCCGGTCGTGGTCGAGCTCGCCGACTGAGCCGGCCCGGCGCGTCGTACCGAGCCGGTCGGCCGCTCCGCCTAGCGTGGGTGGCGTGAGCAGCGTGCTGCACGACCGGCCCCGCACCCTGTGGGAGGAGGGTCGGCGCCCCGGCCACGAGGTCGCCGCCCTCGTGGTCGCCGTGCTGCTCACGGTCACGGTGCTCGACCTGCTGCTCTCCGCGAGGCTCGGGCTGCTCTTCGACCTCGCCTTCATGGCGCTCTGCGTCGTCGCCGCGCTCACCGTCCGTCCGCCGGACTTCTTCACGGTCGGCGTGCTGCCGCCGCTGGCGATGCTCCTGGCCGTGCTGCTGCTCGGCATCGCCGAGCCCGGTTCGGTGGCGCGTCCTCAGGACGGGATCGTGCAGGCCACCGTCTCCGGTCTGTCGGGCCACGCCCTGGCCCTCATGTTCGGGTACGGCGCCTGCCTGGCCCTGCTGGCCGCCCGCCGCGGGTTCCTGGCCAGCCGGCAGCGGTAGGCCGCCCTCAGACGAAGCGGTCGGGGTCGCCGGCGCCGCGTCGTACCAGCTCGGGAGCCCCGTCGGACCAGTCGACGACCGTGGTCGGCTCGGTGGGGGTCTCCCCTGCCTCGACCACGATGTCGACCTCGTGGTCGAGATCCTCCTTGATCTCCCAGCCCATCGCCCGCGGCGTGGTCTCACCGGGCAGGATCAGGGAGCTGGAGAGCAGCGGCTCCCCCAGCAGGTCCAGGATGGCCCGCACCACGGGGTGGTCGGGGATCCGGACGCCCACGGTGCGCTTCTTGGGATGCAGCAGCCGCCGCGGCACCTCCGGCATCCCCGGCAGGATGAAGGTGTAGGGACCGGGCGTGGCGGCGCGGATCGCCCGGAACGCCGCGTTGTCGACGTGGACGAGCTGCCCGAGCTGGGAGAAGTCGCGGCACACCAGCGTGAAGTGGTGGCTGTCGTCGAGACCGCGGATCTTGAGGATCCGGTCGCGCCCGTCGCGGTTGCCGACCCGGCAGCCGAGCGCGTAGCCGGAGTCGGTGGGGTAGGCGATCAGCGCGTCGTCGTGGAGTGCGTCGACGACCTGCTGCAGCAGCCGCGGCTGCGGATTGTCCGGGTGGAGGTCGAGGTAGCGGGCCATCGGATCGGTGCTCGGGTCAGGCCCGGCCGGCGGCCTTCATGTCCTTGTGCAGCTCCTTGGGGAGCGAGAACACCAGGGTCTCCTCGGCCGTCTGCACGGCGCGGGCGTCGGGGTAGCCCCGCTCGGCCAGGAAGCCGAGCACGCCCTGCACGAGGTCGTCGGGCACGGAGGCGCCGGAGGTGACGCTGACCGTCCGCACGCCGTCGAGCCAGGCCTCGTCGATCTCCGAGGCGTCGTCGACCCGGTAGGAGGACTTCGCGCCCGCCTCGAGCGCGACCTCGACCAGGCGCACGGAGTTGGAGGAGTTGGCGGAGCCGACCACGATCACCAGGTCGGCCGTCGCGCCGATCTCCTTGACCGCCACCTGGCGGTTCTGCGTGGCGTAGCAGATGTCGTCGCTGGGTGGGTCCTCCAGCTGCGGGAACTTCGAGCGCAGGCGGCGGACCGTCTCCATGGTCTCGTCCACGCTGAGCGTGGTCTGCGAGAGCCAGGCGAGCTTGGCATCGGGCCCGAACTCGAGCCGGTCGACGTCGTCGGGGTGCTCGACGAGGACGGTCTGCTCCGGGGCCTCGCCCGCGGTGCCCTCGACCTCCTCGTGACCGGCGTGGCCGATGAGCAGGATGGTGTAGCCCTCGCGGGCGAACCGGATCGCCTCGCGGTGGACCTTCGTCACCAGCGGGCAGGTCGCGTCGATCGTCTTCAGCTCGCGCTCGGCTGCCTGGCGGTGCACGGCCGGCGAGACGCCGTGGGCGGAGAAGACCACGGTCGCGCCCGGCGGCACCTCGTCGAGCTCCTCGACGAAGATCGCTCCGCGCGACTCCAGGTTGGAGACGACGTGCTTGTTGTGGACGATCTGCTTGCGCACGTAGACGGGGGCGCCGTAGAGGTCCAGCGCCTCCTCGACCGTGACCACGGCCCGGTCGACGCCCGCGCAGTAGCCGCGCGGGTCCGCGAGCAGGACCTCGCGGTCGGCGTCGTCGAGCAGACGCGGGGTGCCCAGGTCGATCGTCGTCATGGGCGTCAGTCTATCGGCGGGGCGGGCACCTCCCCGAAACGACGACGGCCCCGGGCGCGACGACGGCCCGCCACCCTCGCGGGTGACGGGCCGTCGTGGGCGAGCGGTTGCTCAGGCCTTCTCGGAGTCCTCGGGGGTCTCCTCGGCGTTCGACTCCGCCTCAGCGGTCTCGACCTCGGTCGCCTCGGTGGAGAGGACCTCGGTGTCGCCCGCCTCGTTGGTCGCCTCGACCTCGGCCGGGGCGTCCTCGGCGTCCTTGGTCACCTCGGCCGCAGCCTCCTCGACCGGAGCGGCCTCGGCGGCCGGCGTCGTCTTCGGAGCGGACGGGGCGAAGCCCTCGGTCACCAGCTCGATGACCGCCATGGGGGCGTTGTCGCCCGCACGGTTGCCGATCTTGGTGATCCGGGTGTAGCCGCCGGGGCGGTCGGAGAACGTCGGCGCGATCTCGGTGAAGAGAGTGTGCACCACGCCCTTGTCGCGGATGACCTTGAGCACCTCGCGACGCTGGTGCAGCGGGTTCTCACCCAGGTGCGCCTTCTTCGCCTTGGTGATCAGCTTCTCGGCGTAGGGCCGCAGGGTGCGGGCCTTGGCCTCGGTCGTCGTGATCCGGCCGTGCTCGAACAGCGAGGTGGCCAGGTTCGACAGGATGAGCCGCTGGTGGGCGGCGGACCCGCCGAGGCGGGGACCCTTCTTGGGCTTGGGCATTGCTTCTCTCGTTTCTCCGGGGCCGTGTCAGGTACCTCGGGTTCGTCCGGCCGTACCAGGTACCGGATTCCTATGCGCGACCGACGGGCGTCGGCCGCTGCTTCGTCTTGCCGCCAGCGGTCGGAACCACTGACTGCGTCAACTGCGCCCTGGCAGCGTGTCGAGAGGCGCTGACGGGCAGCTCGCTGCCCCCCTCTGCCCCGAAGACACGCTCAGGCACATCAACTCAGAACTGCTCGTCCTCGACGAAGCTCTCGTCCTCGTCGTCGTCGCTGTAGTTGGCGAGGGCGGCGGAGGGGTCGAAGCCCGGGGCGCTGTCCTTGAGGGACAGGCCCATCTCGTGCAGCTTCGCCTTGACCTCGTCGATCGACTTGGCGCCGAAGTTGCGGATGTCCAGGAGGTCCTGCTCCGAGCGGCTGATGAGCTCACCCACGGTGTGGATGCCCTCGCGCTTGAGGCAGTTGTAGGACCGGACGGTCAGCTGCAGGTCCTCGACCGGGAGGGCGAGGTCGGCGGCGAGCTGCTCGTCGACGGGCGAGGGGCCGATGTCGATGCCCTCGGCCTCGACGTTGAGCTCGCGGGCCAGCCCGAAGAGCTCGACCAGCGTCTTGCCGGCCGACGCGATCGCGTCGCGGGGCAGGATCGACGGCTTGGTCTCGACGTCGATGACCAGCTTGTCGAAGTCGGTGCGCTGCTCGACACGGGTGGCCTCGACCTTGTAGGTCACCTTGAGGACCGGGCTGTAGATCGAGTCAACCGGGATCCGGCCGATCTCGTTGTCGGCGCCCTTGTTCTGGACGGCCGAGACGTAGCCACGACCGCGCTCGACGACGAGCTCGAGCTCGATCTTGCCGTTGTCGGAGAGCGTGGCGATCTTCAGCTCGGGGTTGTGCACCTCGACACCGGCCGGCGGCGCGATGTCAGCAGCGGTGACGTCACCGGCACCCGACTTGCGGAGGTACATGGTGACGGGCTCGTCGTGCTCCGAGGAGACGACGAGACCCTTGAGGTTCAGGATGATCTCGGTGACGTCTTCCTTGACGCCCTCGATGGTCGAGAACTCGTGGAGGACTCCGTCGAGCTTGATGCTCGTGACCGAGGCACCGGGGATGGAGGAGAGGAGGGTGCGACGCAGCGAGTTGCCGAGCGTGTAGCCGAAGCCGGGCTCGAGAGGCTCGATGACGAAGCGCGACCGGAACTGGCCGACGGTCTCCTCCGACAGGGTGGGGCGCTGTGCGATAAGCACTTGTTTCGTTCCTTTCCGGGCCGACCGCTATATGAGGACCCAGACGTGGTGCGGAATGGAGAAGAGATGCTGGGGACGAGATGCCGGCGGAGCGGCGCTGTGCGCCGCCCCGACGACGTCACTTCTTCGAGTAGTACTCGACGATGAGCTGCTCCTGGACGGGGATGTCGATCTGCTCGCGCACGGGGAGCGAGTGGACCAGGATCCGCATCCGGGTCGGCAGTGCCTCGAGCCAGGCCGGGACGATGCGCTCGCCGTGGGTCTCACGAGCCACGATGAACGGCGTCATCTCGAGCGACTTCTCGCGCACGTCGATGATGTCGTACTGCGCCACCTGGTACGACGGGATGTCGACCTTCTTGCCGTTGACCATGAAGTGGCCGTGGGTGACGAGCTGACGCGCGTGGCGGCGGGTCCGGGCGAACCCGGCGCGGTAGACCACGTTGTCGAGGCGGCACTCAAGGAGCTGGAGCAGGTTGTCGCCGGTCTTGCCCTGGCGACGGGCAGCCTCCACGTAGTACTTGTGGAACTGCTTCTCCATCACGCCGTAGGTGAAGCGGGCCTTCTGCTTCTCCTGCAGCTGGTTGCGGTACTCGCTCTCCTTGACCCGCGCACGACCGTGCTGGCCGGGAGGGTAGGGACGCTTCTCGAACGCGGCGTCGCCGCCGACGAGGTCGACGCCGAGTCGGCGCGACTTCTTGGTGAGGGGTCCGGTGTAACGGGCCATTTTTCAAAGACTCCTTCGCTGCAAATCCGGGCTCAGACGCGGCGGCGCTTGGGCGGGCGGCAGCCGTTGTGCGGGGCGGGGGTCACGTCCTGGATGGTGCCGACCTCGAGGCCGATCGCACCCAGCGAGCGGATCGCCGTCTCGCGACCCGAACCGGGGCCCTTGACGAAGACGTCGATCTTCTTCATGCCGTGCTCCATCGCCCGACGGCCAGCGGCCTCGGCGGCCATCTGAGCGGCGTACGGGGTGGACTTGCGGGAGCCCTTGAAGCCGACGGTGCCGGCAGAGGCCCACGAGATCACCGCACCAGTGGGGTCGGTGATCGTGACGATCGTGTTGTTGAACGTGCTCTTGATGTGGGCTTCGCCCTGAGCGACGTTCTTCTTCTCCTTGCGGCGGACCTTCTTGGCGCCCGCGCGAGCCTTGGGAGGCATGCGTTATCTCCTTGAGAAAGCTGGTCTGTGATGAGGCCGGATCGATGACTGCGATGCGCCGAGGCGCGGTCACAGCGTCAGATCACTTGGCCTTCTTCTTGCCGGCAACCGTGCGCTTGGGGCCCTTGCGGGTACGAGCGTTGGTCTTGGTGCGCTGACCGCGGACCGGGAGGCCCTGACGGTGGCGGCGACCCTGGTAGCTGCCGATCTCGATCTTGCGACGGATGTCAGCCTGGACCTCGCGACGGAGGTCACCCTCGATCTTGAAGTTCGCTTCGATCTCGTCACGGAGCTTGACCAGCTCCTCGTCACCCAGCTGGTGGACGCGGAGGTCGGGGCTGACCCCGGTGGCCTCCAGCAGCTGCTGGGCGCGGGTACGGCCGATGCCGTAGATGTAGGTGAGTGCGACCTCGATGCGCTTGTCGCGCGGAAGGTCGACTCCGACGAGGCGTGCCATGAAAGGCGTATCTCCTTGGTGTCTCTGAGGTGTCGTGCGTGACGCGTCCGGGTGTTCTGTCCGGCGCCGGCCTCAGGTCCGACGGTGGAGGTCGTCGTACGACGACCGTGCTGTCACGCTGCAAGAGTTATTCAGTTGTCGCGGCGGGGTGATCCGGTGGGATCAGCCCTGACGCTGCTTGTGGCGGGGGTTCTCGCAGATCACCATGACGCGGCCGTGGCGACGGATCACCTTGCACTTGTCACAGATCGGCTTGACGCTCGGGTTGACCTTCATGTCAGCCCTTTCTTGCTCGCGGCTTCGGGGTGGTTACTTGTAGCGGTAGACGATGCGACCTCGGGAGAGGTCGTACGGCGAGAGCTCCACCACCACCCGGTCCTCGGGGAGGATCCGGATGTAGTGCTGACGCATCTTGCCGCTGATGTGAGCCAGCACCTTGTGCCCGTTGCTCAGCTCCACGCGGAACATGGCGTTCGGAAGGGCCTCCACGACGGAGCCCTCCATCTCGATGACGCCTTCCTTCTTGGCCATGTCTCACAATCTGCTAGGGAACTTGTCTGTCTACCGGTGGCCCGGGAACCTCCGCCCCCGGTGGGGCGGTGGACCTCGTGAAATCGTGTCCTGGGCCTCCCCCGGAACGCGCGGTCCTATGCTCTTGAGAGCACGAGACCGGTGCGAACCGGCAGCCGCGAGGCACCACGGCACGGACCCACGTTGGGCCGACACGCCAGTTTAGTCCTAGTCCGGATCGAACTCCCAATCCGTGGTCTCGTGACGCCGGCCGCGCGACCTCCTCAACCTCCTCGACCTCCCGGTCAGGACGCGAGCAGCTCCAGGGTCCGTTCCCGCGCCGGGGCGGCGCCGGGCTCGCCACCCGCGAAGGCCCCGCCCACGGGGTTCACCATCACCTCGTCGACATCGTACGACGCGGCCAGCGACTCGAGGTGAGCGCGGGCCGAGGCGGGGTCGCCGATCACCCAGCGGCGTCGCATCGCCTCGACCAGCTCCGCGTGCCCGGCAGGCAGGCCGTCGGCCACCAGCTTCTCCGCCTCCTCGACCAGCAGCTGTGCCGCCAGCGGCTGGCCCGTGCGCAGCGCGACCATCTGGAGCAGCTGCGGCAGCGCCTGGCGCTCGGCCTCCTCGGCGGTCGGCGCGACCGAGGCGTTGACGGTGAGGAAGGTCCGCGGCTCAGCGAGGGCGGGCGAGGCCTGGAAGCCGGAACGGTACAGCTCGAGCGCCTCCGTGGTCCCGGAGCCGGAGAAGTGGTGCGCGAAGACGTAGGGCAGGCCCTTCTCGGCGGCCAGGCGCGCGGAGTAGTCCGAGGAGCCGAGGAGCCAGATCTCGGGGACCGAGCGGGCCGCCGGCGTCGCCTTGAGGACGTGGGACCGACCGTGAAGGGCCAGCCCGACGCCGGTCGGCTCCATCATCGCGACCACGTTGTCGACGTACTCCGGGAACCGTGTGACGACCTCGTCGCTCACGCCACCGGCCCCGTGGCGCAGCGCCCAGCTGGTCACCGGGTCGGTCCCCGGCGCGCGACCGATGCCGAGGTCGATCCGGCCGGGGAACGCGGCCTCGAGCAGCGCGAACTGCTCGGCCACGACCAGCGGTGCGTGGTTGGGCAGCATCACGCCGCCGGAGCCGACCCGGATCCGCTCGGTCACGGACGCGACCAGCCCGATCAGCACCGGTGGGCTGGTCGCGGCGACCGCCGGCATGTTGTGGTGCTCGGCCAGCCAGTAGCGGCGGTACCCGAGCCGGTCGGCGGCGCGGGCGAGGGAGAGTGAGGCGGCGACGGCGTCCCCGGTGGCCTGGTCGGTGCGGACCGGGACGAGGTCGAGGACAGACATGGTGAGCGCAGTCATCCCCCGCACAAGGCGCTGGGACGCGCGGGCATTCCCCGCGCCTAGTCCTCGGAGGTGGCGCTCCTCCTGACCAGGAGCAGGCCGACCACGAAAGAGACCAGGCACAGCACGCCGAGCACACCCAGGTCCATGACGTAGTGGCCGGCACCACCGAGGGCGATCCAGTCCTCCTCGTCGGTGCCCTCGGTCTCGCGGACCAGGTCCATCGCGGACGCGGACGCCGCGTAGCCCCAGCGCGACGGCGAGAGCCACGCGATCTGCTCGAGCACGGGCCGGCCCGCGATCTCGAAGAGCGCACCGGACAGGACCAGCTGCAGCATCACCAGGCCGACCAGGGCGGGCATCGTCTGCTCGCTGCTCGTGACCAGCGCGGACAGGGCCAGGCCGATGACCACCATCGTGAAGGCGAGGGCGGCGATCGCGATCGCGACGCGGAGGGTGCCGAGGCCTCCGTCGGCACCGGGCAGGCCCACCGTGGCGAGGAACGTGACCACCAGGCCCTGCAGGAACGCGGCGGTGCCGAGGACCACCACCTTGCTGGTGAAGTACACACCGGGCGAGAGGCCGACGGCGTACTCACGCTTGAAGATGGGTCGCTCCCCCACCAGCTCGCGGATCGCCAGCGCGGTGCCCATCAGGCAGGCGGCGACGATCAGGACGATCAGGCGCTGGGAGGCCTCCCCCGTCGCGAAGGAGTCCACGACAGTGCCGTCGGGCAGGGTCCGCCGGGTTCGGGACTCATCCAAGGAGAGACCGTTGCTGCCCGGCACCAGCCGGCTGAGTCCACCCAGGATGAGTGGCAGCAGCAGGAGCATGCCGAGGAGCAGCCTGTCGGCGAGCACGACCGCGAGGTTCCGCTTGACCAGGGTCGAGAGCTGGCGGGTCACCGACTGCCGTGGAGGGGCCGGTACGGCGGCGGCGTAGGACTGCCGTGCCATCGACGAGGTGTCCACGGCGTGCTGTGGCACCGGGATCCGCTGCCACAGGTCCGGATCGTCGAGCAGGTCGAAGACCTCGGGGTAGTTGGACCTGCCGAAGTGCGCGAGCACGCCGTCGGGCGGCCCGAAGTAGGCGATCCGGCCTCCGGGGGCCAGCACCAGCACGTCGTCGCACACGTCCAGCGCGAGCACCGAGTGGGTGACCACCATGACCACGCGGCCGTCGTCGGCGAGGCTGCGGAGCTGGCGCATCACCTCCAGGTCGAGGCCCGGGTCGAGGCCCGAGGTCGGCTCGTCGAGGAAGAGCAGCGGCGGCGCGGTGAGGAGCTCGGTGGCGATCGAGACCCGCTTGCGCTGTCCGCCCGAGAGCTGGGTGCCGATCCGGTTGTCGAGGCGCTGGACCAGCTGGAGCTGGCTGGCCACGTGGTGGACCCGCGCGTCCCATTCCTGCGCCGTCGTGTCGGGCGGCAGCCGCAGCTGAGCCGCGAAGCGCAGGCCCTGCCGGACCCTCAGCTGCGGGTGCAGGATGTCCTGCTGCGGCACCAGGCCGATCTGGAACCGGAGCTGGGCGTAGTGCTGGTAGAGGTCGTGTCCCTGCCAGATCACCCGGCCGTGGCTGGCCGGCTTGAGGCCGGTGAGCGCTCCGAGCAGTGTCGACTTGCCGGCACCCGATGGTCCGATGACGGCCGTCAGGCTGCGCGGCTTCAGCTGGAACGAGATGTTCTCGATCAGCCGCTTCCCGCCGGCGACGACCTGGGTCAGCCCGTCGGCGTACAGCGTGAACTCGTGGGCCGTCGCGGAGGCGACGAGCTGGTGACCGTCCCAGCGGAAGGTCTGGTTGCCGAAGATGACCTCGGAGCCGACGGCGAGCTGGATGGCGCCCTCGAGGCGATGGCCGTTGACGAAGGTGCCGTTGAACGAGCCCAGGTCGTGGAGCACTGCGAGCGTGGTGGCCGTCGGCGGATCGAGCCGCGCGTGGCGACGACTCACCAGCGGGTCGTCGAGCACGATGTCGTTGGTGTGCTCGCGCCCGATGCTGAGGGTGCGACCGGCCTGGACCTGCTGCGGCAGCACGATCGAGTGGCCGTGCGGGAGCTGGCCGGGCGGCAGGGCACCGGCGGGGCGCCACGCATCCTGGGGAGCTGCGCCTGCCGGGAGCTGCGGCGGCGGCAGGTCCTTCCAGAAGTCACCGCCCAGACCCGGCTCCTGGCGCGGCTGGGCCTGGAACTGGGGGACGGGTCGGGACGCCGGGAGCGGCGCCGCCG
>NZ_SSXI01000033.1 GCF_004803405.1 Nocardioides sp.
AGCAGCGCGGCTGCCGCGCGCAGGGCGGCGACGTGGGCGCAGGCATAGCGCCCGGCAGCGTCACGCGAGGCGATGGCCTCGCTCAGCGACTCCGCCGCACGCAGCAGGTAGTTGTGCGTGGTCGCCGGCAGCGTGTGCGGGCTGAACGGGTCTGCGAACTCTCGGGCCACGACGGTCCTCCTCCGGTGCTGGCGGCTCCGGCGGAGGCGGGGGTCGAGGCCACCTCCGCCGGAGGTGTTCGAACATCTGTTCGAACACCTCGAAGGTACACCCCCCTCCCGACAGGTCGTCAAGAGTCGTGTCGCGAGTCCCGCTCCCGGGCGCGGCGCTCGCGCTCCTCGGGCGGGTACACCGCCTCCCGCACGTAGAGACTGCTCTGGGGATGCCAGATGAAGACCAGCGTGACGGCGCTGATCACCGCCGCCGCGATCGCCGACCAGCGGACCATGGCGGGCGGCGCGGTCTGCACGGTCGCCACGGCGACGAGGAAGATGCCGACGACGATCGCGGCCAGCGAGTGCCGCGCCCAGTTGTGCCCGTGCCGGAAGAGCGGGATCAAGGTCGCCGCCAGGACCGCCGTCACGCCGTACAGCACCAGGATCACCGGCACGAACTCGACCGGCTGGACCGTGCTGTCGCCGTCCTGCATCGGGGACCAGACCGTCCCGAGGTCGTCGCGGTAGACCACCACCAGGACACACACCACGAGGCCGGCGGCCACGAGGAACCACAGCAGCCAGGAAGCGAGCTCGACCGCTGCCGGTCGCTTGGTCATTGTTCCTCCTGAGGCATCGGTAGGGTCACCCTCATGCCGGACCATCCCTCGATCACCCGTTTCCGCGAGGAGCACCAGCGCCGGGGCGGAGCCGGCGAGATTGTCATTCTGCCCGACTCGGTCCACACCGCCGCACTGGCCGCCGAAGCGCTCGGCTGCGAGGCCGGGGCGATCGCCAACAGCCTGCTCTTCGATGCCGACGGATCCCCTGTGCTGATCCTCACCTCCGGTGCGCACCGGGTCGACACGGCTGCCGTTCGCGCCACGATCGGCGGACCTCCACTGCGGCGCGCCACACCGGAGTTCGTCCGGCAGCACACCGGCCAGGTGATCGGCGGGGTCTCCCCCATCGGCCATCCGGAGCCTTTGCCGACCTACCTCGACTCCTGGCTCCAGAAGTACGACGTCGTGTGGGCGGCCGCCGGCCACGCCGCCGCGGTCTTCTCGACGTCCTACGTCGAGCTGCTCGCACTCACCGGCGCGACGCCGATCGACGTCGAGTAGACCCGCCATGGCACGCATCGTCGTCGTCGGCGGCGGGCTGGGCGGCATGGCCGCGGCCGCTCGCCTCGCCAAGCAGGGCCACGAGGTGGCCCTCCTGGAGGCGTCCGCACGGCTCGGCGGCTCGCTCGCCCCCGTCCACCGAGACGGCTACACCTGGGACGGCGGTCCCACCTCGACGCTGCTCCCCGCTGCGCTGCGGGACCTGTTCCGCAAGACCGGCCGACCGCTGGAGACCGAGCTCGGCGCGGAGCTGGAGCCGCTGGAGGTGATCCGGGAGCACCGGTTCGCCGACCGGACGGCGGTCAAGGTGCCGGGCGGCTCGCGCGCCGACCAGATCGCAGCGTTCGACGAGCTCGGCGCGGGCCTGGGCGAGACCTGGGCGCAGCACGTCGACGGCTACGGCCCGGTGTGGGACGTCCTGCGCCGCCACTACGTCGAGATGGCGTGGAACCCCCGGACCAAGGGAGGCGTGCCCAAGGAGCTGGCCTCCCTCCTCGACAGCCGGGAGACGCTCCACAAGCGGCTGCGGCACGACTTCCGCGACGAGCGACTGGCGCTCGTGGCGGGTCATCGCGCCGTCGCGGAGGGCCACGACCTGCGCAACGTGCCGTCGTGGGTGGGCGTGACCAACTACCTCGAGCAGTCCTTCGGCGGCTGGCGGGTTCCCGGCGGCATGCGGCGCCTCGCCGAGCTGCTGACCGCGCGCCTGGAGACACGGCGGGTCACGGTCCGGACCGGGGTCGAGGTGCTGGACCTCGTCGTGCGTCACGGCCGTGTGGCCGCCGTCCACACCGCCGACGGCGACGCCGACGCGGATGCGGTGGTCGTCGCCGTCGACCCACGGCGGCTGCCGGTGCTGGCCCGGTGGGTGGAGCGGACGATGCCCGCCATCCCGCCGGTGGTCGCACATCTCGGCCTGACCGGGACGGTGCCCGACCTCACCCACGACGTCGTCTTCCACGCCGAGCCCATGATCACCGTGCGGCCCGGCGGGGAGGCGCCCGAGGGCGGCACCGCATGGACCCTCAACGGCCGGGGCAGGATCGCCGAGGACATGGTCGACGCGCTGGTCCGCCACGGCATCGACATCCGGGAGAACCTCGTCACGCGCGTCGACCTCTCTCCCCGCCAGCTCGTCGAGCAGTGGCACGGCTCCCCGATGGGCGTGCTGTGGCAGGGCCGCGGCACCGTCCGCGACCGGCTCGGCCCGACCTCACCGATCGAGGGTGTCTACGTGGCAGGCGCACACGGTGCACCCGGCGCAGGCGTGCCTTTCGTGACCCAGTCCGCCGCGCTGGTCGCGCAGGTGATCGGGCCCGCGTAGGGCTCAGACCGTGATCTGGAGCGCCTCGAAGATCTCGAGCGTCGCCTTGGACCGGTTGAGGGTGTAGAAGTGCAGGCCCGGCGCTCCCCCGCGGAGCAGGTCGTCGCACAGCTCGGCCGCGAGCTTGATGCCCTCGGCTCGCACGTCCGCCGGCTCCGGACCGGCAGCGGTGATCCGCTCCACGATCTCGTCAGGCACGCTGGTGCCGATCAGCTCACCCTGCCGGCGGATGGCACTGAGATTGAGGATCGGCATGATGCCGGGGAGGATCGGGATGTCGACGCCCCGCTCGCGGACGCGGTCGACGAGGCCGAAGTAGTCCTCGGCGCGGAAGAACATCTGCGTCACCGCGAACTCCGCTCCGGCACGGGCCTTCGCCACCAGCACGTCCGCGTCGTGGTCGCGCGACTCGGCCGAGGGATGGCCCTCGGGAAAGGCTGCGACCCCGACCACGAAGTCGCCGCGAGACCGAGCAAGTTCGACCAGCTCGACGGCGTAGTTCAGCCCGCCGGCTGTGGGCGTCCACTCCGCCCGTGGACCCTCCTGCGGGTCTCCGCGCAGCGCCATCACATGGTTGACCCCCTCGGCGACGTAGGAGTCGAGGATGCCTTCGAGCTCGTCGCGGGTGTGGCCCACGCAGGTGAGGTGAGCCATCGGGACCAGTGACGTCTCGCGGGCGATCCGGCCGGTGATGGTGACCGTCCGGTCACGGGTGGTGCCGCCAGCGCCGTACGTCACGGAGACGAAGGTCGGCTGGTAGGGCTCGAGCGCGCGGATGGCGTTCCACAGCTGCTCCTCGCCCGCCTCGTCCCGCGGGGGGAAGAACTCGAACGAGAAGGAACGCTCCCCCGAGCGGATGCGGTCGCCGATGCGGCTGCTGGCCTGGGTCATGGCGTCAATCCTAGGGAGACACCTCCGATCCGGCGGCAACGGCGAGTGGTTAGGCTCGCCACTGTGACCGAAAGCGCGTGGGACCCGACCGTCCTCCGGGCAGAGGTTCAGGCCACTCTCGACACCTTCCTCGCCGAGCAGGCAGCCCGTCTCGGACCGCTCGGCGACGATGCGGCGCGACTCCTGGACGAGGCCCGCGCGGTGGTCTCGGGAGGCAAGCGGTTCCGTGCGGCCTTCTGCTTCTGGGGGTACGCGGCCATCGCCGGCGCACCGACCGGCGAGGACGCCGAGGCCGTACGCCGCGCGGCGGCATCGCTCGAGCTGCTCCACGCCTCGGCGCTCGCCCACGACGACCTCATGGATGCCTCCGACACGCGTCGCGGCCGGCCCGCGACCCACCGCGGCTTCGAGTCCGGGCACCGAGCGGACGGATGGCGCGGTGACCCGCAGCAGTACGGCGCCGCGGCCGCCATCCTGCTGGGCGACCTGCTCCTGTCCTGGGCCGACGAGCTGCTGCGTCGCTGCGGGCTCGGCTGGGACCGGGTCGGCCCGGCGCTCGACGTGTTCGACCTGTGCCGTACCGAGGTGATCGCCGGCCAGTTCCTCGACATCTCGGTGCAGGCCCGCGCGCGGGCCGCGGTCGACCAGGCGATGACGGTGCTGCGTTACAAGTCGGCGAAGTACTCCATCGAGCGCCCGCTCCACATCGGGGCCGCGCTCGCCGGCGCCGACGCGGTCACGCTGGACCGGCTGACCGCGTTCGGCCTCCCGCTGGGCGAGGCCTTCCAGCTGCGCGACGACCTGCTCGGCGTGTTCGGCGACCCCGCCACGACCGGCAAGCCCGCGGGCGACGACCTGGTGGAGGGCAAGCGCACTGTGCTGGTGGCGCTCGCGCTCGACGCAGCACCGGCGGCGGACGCCGCGCGGCTCGACGCCGGCCTCGGCACCTCGCTGTCCGAGTCGGACGTGGCGGACCTCCGGACGATCATCGACGGCTGCGGCGCGCGAGAGCAGGTGGAGGCCATGATCACCGACCTCGGCACCCGCGCCGTCGAGGCGCTGCACCGAGGCCGCGACGAGTCCGGGTGGGACCCCGGGGCGTGCCAGGTGCTGGAGCAGCTCGCCGCCGCGGCGACGCGCCGGGCGCACTGACTCACCCAAGCAGCGGTACGGCGTCCTCCGGGCCGGGCCCGCGCAGCAGCACCTCGAGCGCGGGGTCGGCCTCGGCGCGTGACTCCAGCACCCCGACGACCCGCGTGAACCCGTCGGGCTCGGCCCGGGCGAACCCGCTCCACGCCTCCCAGAGGACGACGGTGCGGTCCGACAGGTCGCGCAGGCAGTCGTTGAGGGCGTCGAGGTTGGCGCCGTAGTGGTCAGGGAACGCCAGCGCCGCTCCGAGCGCCTTCAGCACGTCGTTCCGTGCCTCGAGTCCCGCGCCGTCGACGTACCGGAATGTCCAGCCGGCGTGCTCGACCGCGTGGCGCACGTCGGCCACGCCCATGCCGGACTCCCAGCGGTGGACGCCGGGCCGGTGCCGGCCTGAGAGAACCGCTGCCAGGCCGCTCATCGCTGCATCAATCCCAGCTTCTTCGTCATTGCCAGATCCGTTCGAAGCTCTCGTAGTGGTCCGCTGTCCAGTAGAGCTCTCCACCACGGCCGGCGACAACCCTTCGCGAGCCACGATGATCGAGCCCGGGCGTCGGCACGGTGTACTCGGCGTAGTAGCCACGCGGCCGGTCGGGCAGCCTGCGCTCGAAGTTGCCGAAGATCGATCCGTCCTTTCCCGGATGTGGGAACGGCCCGCCGGCGTCGATCAGCGCCACCGTCTCGGCAGCCTCGGGCGGCAGCTGGTCGAGCGCGACGTACGGGATGCCGTCGTCGTCCGCGGCCGGCATCTCGGCCTGGGTGCTCGACGTCGGGGCGCCGTCGCGGGCGCCGGACCCCTCATCGTCGCTCCCCTGACTCTGCACCCACCACCCGAGCCCGGTCACCACCACCAGGGCGACGGTCGAGAGCACCTGGGCGGTGCGCCTGCTCAGTCGCGGCCGCCCCGGCGATACATCCATGTCGGTGCGGTCAGAGCGCCAGTGCCTGGGCGCGGCGCTTGACCTCGGCGCCCCGGTTCTCCCGCAGCGCGTCGATCGGACGACCGGGCAGGTCGGCGTCGAGGAAGATCCAGGCGATGCATTCGCGGTCGTCGAACCCGTTGTCGTGCAGCAGCGTGAGCAGGCCGGGGAGGCCCTTCACCGGCTCGCCGTCGACGAGGAACAGCGCCGGGATCGCCTGACGCCTGCCGGGTGCGGGCACGGCGGCCGCGAGCTGGTGGTCACGCACCATGGTGCGGACCTTCGCGGGCGAGACCCCGATCAGGTGGGCGGCCTCGTCCCAGTCGAGCCAGTCGGAGACCAGCGCAGCAAGGTCCTGGTCGGCGAGTCGCGATTCACTCATGGGCCCATCCTCCCCCACGACACGGCCCGCGGCAGCCCCGGCGTGGCCTGCGTCGACGCCCGGCGCCGCGCCGTACCATGGGCCCTCGGTCATCTTCCCCGACCGGACGAGATGAGCATGCACAGGAGGGTCGCTGTGCACAACGACCAGCGCGCCCGCGGCGGAGACGCCGCGCACGCCGGCGACCCCGCTCCGCGCCGGACCGAGGACCATCAGACGGGCCGCCTGCTCGACGGGCGCTACCTGCTCGGGTCCCGGATCGCCCGCGGTGGGATGGCCAGCGTCTACGAGGCGGTCGACGTGCGCCTCGACCGGACGGTCGCGGTCAAGATCATGCACCCGGGCCTCGGCGACGCCTCCACCCATGGCGACGAGTCGTTCGCGCGCCGCTTCGTGCGGGAGGCGAAGGCCGCGGCGCGACTCTCCCACCCCAACGTGGTCTCGGTCTACGACCAGGGCCAGGACGACACCGGCGACGGCACCATCTACCTCGTCATGGAGTACGTCTCCGGCCACACGCTGCGTGACACCGTGGCCAAGGAGGCGCCGATGGCGCCCGAACGCGCGCTGGCCATCCTCGACCCGGTCCTCTCCGCGCTGGCCTCCGCGCACCGGGCCGGCCTCGTGCACCGTGACGTCAAGCCGGAGAACGTGCTCATCGCCGACGACGGGCGGGTGAAGGTGGCGGACTTCGGCCTCGCGAAGGCGGTCTCCGCCGACACCCAGCACACCGCCACCAACGGCGTCCTGATCGGCACCGTGTCCTACCTGGCGCCCGAACTGGTCATCGAGCAGCGCGCCGACGCGCGCGCCGACGTGTACGCCGCCGGCGTGATCCTCTACGAGCTGCTGACCGGCGTGAAGCCGCACACCGGCGACACACCGATCGCCGTCGCGTACCGCCACGTCCACCACGACGTGCCGGAGCCGTCGGCCCTCGTCCCCCACCTGCCCGCGTACGTCGACGCGCTGGTCGCACGCGCCACGACCCGTGACCCGAGCCTCCGCCCCTCCGACGCGGGCGTCCTGCTCCACCACGTCCGGCGGGTCGCGCACGCGCTGCACGAAGGCGTCCGGGAGGACCCCGAGCTGGTCGACGACCTGCTGCCCCACCCCCGCGCCGGTGCCGCCGACGACCGGGTCGACCCGATCGGTCACGACACCACGCCCGAGCCGGTCAGCTCCTGGCTGTTCGGCGAGGAGCGGACCTCAGTGATCACGCCGCTGCGTGAGGAGCCGCCCGGCCACCGGTCGCCATCCCCGTCGGTGCCGGCACCGACCGACGCCGTCGACCACCCGCCTCCCCGACGACGCCGCCGTGGCGTCGTACTCCTGCTCGTGGTGGCGCTTCTGGTCGGCGCCATCAGTGCCGGCGGCTACTGGGTCGGCTGGGGCCGCTACACGACGACGCCGAGCGTGGTGGGCCTGACCCAGGCCGCGGCCGAGGCGAAGCTCACCACCGCCGGCCTCGAGCTGAAGGTCGGCGACGAGGTCTACTCCGAGAGCGTCGCCAAGGGCGAGGTGATCTCCACGGATCCGCGACCGGGTGCGCGGATCCTGCCCGAGGACGAGGTGGTCGTGGTCGTCTCGCTCGGACCGGAGCGGTACGACGTCCCCGACCTCGCGGGGCTGACCGTCGCCGAGGCCGAGGAGGAGCTCGCCGGTGTGAAGCTGGTCGTGGGCCGACTCATCGAGCGCTACTCCGAGACGGTCCCTGCCGGCACGGTCATCCGCAGCGAGCCCGGGTTCGGCACGGCGAAGGCGAAGGACCTGCCGGTCGACACGGCCATCCGGCTCGTGGTCAGCAAGGGCCGCAAGCCGATCCGGGTCGGCAACTGGGTCGGCAAGGCCGCCGAGGACGCCGAGAAGCAGCTGGAGAACCGCGGTCTGCAGGTGAAGGTGATCGACACCGAGTACAGCGACACCGTCGATGAGGGCGACGTGATCAGCCAGAACCCCGACAAGGGCACGCTCCATCGGGGGGACACCGTCGAGCTCGTCGTGTCGAAGGGCCCGGAGCTGGTGACGGTGCCTGGCGTGCGTTACCTGGCGACCGACGAGGCGGTCGAGAAGCTGCAGGATCTCGGGTTCAAGGTGCGGAAGCGGCGAGCGACCATCTACCTCAGCGGACGGGTGGCGTGGGACACCGATCCCGGCTCCGGCTCCCGCGCACGCAAGGGCAGCACCGTCATCCTCTACATCGTGTGACCGCACTGTCGGCGGCCCTCGGGCGCCCCGATACCCTCGTCCGGCGATGACTATGTCACTCACCTCGACCGATCGCGTCTCCGTGACAGCGGCTTCGGTCGGGGCCGGCCGTCCGATCGGGACCCACGTCCTGGTCGGTAAGAACCTCGTCGCCGGCGCCCTGAGGAGCGCGGTCGAGATCGGCTGCGAGGCCGTGCAGGTCTTCTGCGGGAACCCGCGCGGCTGGGCGCTGTCGGCGGGCGATCCGAGCATCGACCGGCAATTCCGCCAGGCGACGGCGGAGATGGGCATGCGCGTCCTGATCCACACGCCCTACCTCGTCAATCCCGGCTCGCCCACGCCGACCACCTACCGCAACTCGCTCGCGCTGATCGCGCACAACCTGCGTCGCGCCGTCGAGATCGGCGCCGAGGGCGTCGTCGTGCACACCGGGTCGTACGTCGATCCCGGCGCTGACCCCGACGGCAGCGCGGAGCGGCACGCGGCCGCGCTGCGACGCATCCGCGAGGGCCTGATGCCGATCCTGGAGTCGATCGAGGACCAGGCCGCTCCATGGCTCCTCCTGGAGCCGACCGCCGGCCAGGGGCGCTCGCTGTGCGCGGGGGTCGAGGACCTCAGCGCCTACCTCGCCGCCCTGGACTTCCACCCCAAGGCCGGGATCTGTCTCGACACCTGCCATGTCTTCGCGGCCGGCGAGCCGCTCGACGAGCCGGGCGGGGCGACGGCCGCCGTGGACCGGATCGTCGAGATCGGCGGCCCGGGGCGGCTCCGACTCGTCCACGCCAACGACTCCAAGGACGTCCGCGGGGCGTTCAAGGACCGCCACGAGAAGATCGGGCAGGGACACATCGGCACCCAGGCGTTCGCCGAGCTGTTCGGCCATCCCGCCACCGACGGCGTCCCGTTCATCCTCGAGACGCCGGGGTCCCGCGGGGCCGACGACCCCGACATGACACTGCTGCGCTCGCTGCGCGACGTGGCTCGCGATGGCTGAGACCCGAGCGCCCGCCTCCCGTCGGACCGCCTTCCTGGCGAGCCTCGCGCTGCTGGCGATGACCGCGACCTGGGGCTCCACGTTCTTCCTCATCAAGGACCTGCTGGACCGGATGCCGACGGTCGACTTCCTGGCCGTCCGGTTCCTGATCGCCGGTGTGGCGATGCTGCTCGTCGCCCCACGCGCGGTGGCCCGACTCTCCCCCGAGGTCAGGAGACGGGCGGCGGTGCTCGGCGGCCTGTACGGCCTGGCACAGATCCTCCAGACGGCCGGGTTGGCCCACACGCCTGCGAGCGTTTCCGGCTTCATCACCGGCCTGTACGTCGTCGCCACGCCGCTGTTCGCAGCGGTGATCCTCCGAACCCGGATCACCGGGATCACCTGGGCCGCCGTCGGGCTCGCGACGGCGGGCCTGGGCGTGCTGACGCTCGACGGGTTCTCGATCGGGTACGGCGAGGCGATCACCCTCGTCGCCGCGCTCCTCTATGCGCTGCACATCGTGGGGCTCGGGGCGTGGTCGACGCCTGCCGACGCGTTGGGGATGTCGATCCTCCAGGTACTGGTGATCGCCTGCATCTGCCTGATCGCGGCCGTCGTCACCGGCGCCCCCGGCGTCGTACTCCCCGAGCGAGGGGGTGACTGGGCGTCGCTGGTGTACATGGCACTGGTCGCGGGCGCGGCCGCGATGTTCGCGCAGACGTGGGCACAGGGCCACCTGCCGCCGACCCGCGCCGCGATCATCATGAGCATGGAGCCCGTGTTCGCGGCCTTCTTCGCGGTGGCCCTGGGCGGGGAGTCGGTGACGATCCGGATGATGGTCGGCGGGCTGATGGTGCTCACCGCGATGCTGGTGGTGGAGGCGCTGCCGCGGCGCAAGATCGAGGCCGAGGTGCCCCACATCGCGGTGTGACCCCCGCCGGCAGCGAGCTGCCTCTGGCTTCCATCCGGATCCGGGCGCACCATAGCGGTGGGAGGGTCTCGAGAAGGAGACGCGATGGCAGGACACATCATCTACGTCCACACGACGCTTTCGGCCCCGCCCGAGATCGTGTGGGACGTCGTCACGGACGTCGCCCGCGCCGACCAGGTCTTTCGCAGCGTCAAGAGGTCCGAGCTGCTGACCGAGGGCGAGTTCGACGTCGACACGTGCTGGCGCGAAGAGCGGACGTTCTTCGGGCACCATGGTCACGAGGAGCGCCGGGTCATCGAGTGCGACCCGCCGCGGCGCGCTGTCGTCGAGACCGCAGTCGGCCGCGACATCGTGCGCACGGCCTACCGGATCACGCCGTTCGGCGCCGAGGGCGATCGCACCCGGCTGGCCATGACCACGACGCTCGACACGTCGGGGCGGTCCGTGCTCGGTCGAGTCGAGTGGTCGCTGCTGGGCGGACACAGCTACGAACGCACCCACAAGATGCTGGAGCACGACCTGGAGGACATCGAGGCCGAGGTGCACCGTCGCGGCGGAGGTACCGGAACGCACGCCGCCTAGCTCGCAGGCGGCGACGTTCGCGTCCGGATCGGGCATCCGGTCGCGATCCTCGCGCGCACGCGTTCTTCCGCCGCTGCACTGCGCCAGACCCGTCGTGGTGGTCCGACGCGGCTGGGGCGCGATAGCGTGACCCCGCGATGACCCCCCCGACGTACTGCACCAGCTGCGGGCACGAGCTCGGGATCGGCCGGTTCTGCACCAACTGCGGCAAGCCCGTCCCGGGCCGGCATCCCGAGGCCACGCCCGCAGCCGGTGTGCCTCCGACTCCCCCGCCTGCCGCGTCACCGTCGGCCCCCGCGGCGCCTCCGCCGGTGGGCGCTGTCCCGCCGGCAGCGCGCTATCCGCTGTTCGCCGACGCCGCGACCACCGTCAGGTCACCCGCCGGGCCTCCGCCGGCTGCACCGTTCGAGCCCACCACCGATCCGGTGACGATCGGCGATCCGCCGGCACCTCCCCTGCCGGATCGCGGCACCGGGCGTCGCGAGCTGCCGGGGTGGCTGCCCTGGGCGGTGGGGCTGGTGCTGCTCGCCCTGGTCACCGGTCTCGGCGGACTCGTCCTGACCAGGGCCGGTGACGGCGAGGGCCGCTCGTCGAACGTTCCCGGCCCACAGCTCACGGACACCACGAACGACCGGTCACCGGACTCCGCGCTTCCGGACAGCGAGGGCACGGGCGGCCCGGTGGACGAGCCCGAGCCAGGCGAGGTCGTGGAGCTGACCGGCCGAGCCAGGGCTCAGGTCCCCGCCGTCGCGGGACCGAGCCGGGACCGGCAGAACAACCCGGTGGACTTCGAGGCCCCGAACCTGCTCGACGGCAGGCCGCGCACCAGCTGGCGGATGCCCGGTGACGGCAGCGGCGAGACCCTCACCTTCGACCTCGGCGACGAGGTCGTGCTGACCCAGGTGGGACTGATCAACGGCTATGCGAAGGTCGACGGCCCCGACAACTGGTACCGGGGCAACCGGCGGATCCGCGCCGCGCAGTGGGAGTTCGACGACGGGACCCGGATCACCCAGGAGCTCGCCGACCAGCGGACGATGCAGATGATCGACATCGGCGCGGTCGCGACGACGACGGTCCAGCTCCACCTGGTGACCGTGACGCGCCCCGGCAGGGGACCGAACGGGCGGGACTTCACCGCGATCAGCGAGATCCGCTTCCTGGGTGCTGACTCCTAGTCCGGTCCTCGGTCAGAGGCCGGCGAGGGTCTTCGCCGCTGTCTGCGCGTCGTCGCGACTGACGTCGAGGTGCGTCACCAGCCGGACCGTGCCCGCGCCGACCGCTCCGATCAGGACGCCCTCCTCCCGGGCCCGAGCGACGAAGCCGGCCGCGTCGGGGCGGTCGAAGGTGACGATGTTGGTGTCCACCGTCGCCGGGTCGACCCCGCAGGCCTCGGCCAGCACACGGGCGTGCGCGTGGTCCTCGGCGAGCCGCGCCACGTGGTGCTCCAGCGCGTAGAGGCCGGCCGCCGCGAGGATGCCGACCTGGCGCATGCCCCCGCCCATCCGCTTGCGCCGTACCCGCGCCTCCGCGACGAGGTCGCGGGGTCCGACGAGCAGCGACCCCACCGGCGCTCCCAGGCCCTTCGAGAGACAGACGGCCAGCACGTCGGACACGGCGCCGTACTCCTCGAGCGGGGTCCCGGTCGCGACGTGAGCGTTCCAGATCCGCGCTCCGTCGAGGTGGACGGCCGCCCCCCGCTGGCCGGTGAAGGAGCGCAGGGCGCGCAGGTCCTCGAGCGGTAGCACTGCGCCACCGGCGAAGTTGTGGGTGTTCTCGACCGAGATGGCGGCCGTCGGCACGAAGTAGTGTCCGAGGTCGGGCGCGAACAGGTCGCTCACCGCAGCGAGATCGAGCTGCCCGCGCGGGTGGGACCAGGTCCTCATGGTGACGCCGCCGATCGCGCCGTGGGCGCCGAGCTCGGCCCGGGCGATGTGCGCCCGCGCCTCGCAGAGCACCTCCTTGCCCGGTGGGACCAGCGCGGAGACGGCGAGCACGTTCGCCATCGACCCGGTGGGAGTGAAGAGCGCAGCCTGGTGACCGAACAGGCCGGCGACCCGTTCCTCGAGCGCGGCGACGGTCGGGTCCTCGCCGTAGACGTCGTCGCCGACCTCGGCCGCCGCCATCGCGGCGCGCATCGCCTGGGTCGGCCGGGTGACCGTGTCGGAGCGCAGGTCGATCATGCGCACATCATGCCCGGCGCAGGTGAGCGTCGTCCGGCGCGTGCGGCCGCAAGGCGGAGGCCCGAAGGCGACCTTCGAGCGAAGCGGGTCGTCAAGGGCCTCCAACGCCGCGGATGCTCCGCCGGATGACGCTCAGGCCAGGCGGAGCATCTCGGCGACGAGGAACGCCATCTCCAGCGACTGCACCCGGTTCAGCCGCGGGTCGCAGACGGACTCGTACCGGCTCGCGAGGTCGGCGTCGGTGAGCTCCTCCCCACCGCCGACGCACTCGGTGACGTCGTCCCCGGTGAGCTCGACGTGGATGCCACCGGGCCAGGTGCCGAGGGCGCGGTGCACGTCGAAGAACCCCTGCACCTCCTCGATCACGTCGTCGAAGCGGCGCGTCTTGTAGCCCGAGCTCGCCTCGAACGTGTTGCCGTGCATCGGGTCGCACACCCACGCGACCTCGAGCCCGGACGCGGTGACCTTCTCGATCAGGTCGGGCAGGCCGTCGCGGATCTTCTGCGCGCCGAAGCGGGTGATGAAGGTGAGGCGGCCGGCCTCGTTCTCCGGGTTCAGCTTGCCGGCGAGGGCGATCGCGTCGTCGGCCGTCGTGGTCGGGCCCAGCTTCACGCCGATCGGGTTGCGGATCTTGCTCAGGAGCTCGACGTGCGCTCCGTCGAGCTGGCGGGTCCGTTCGCCGATCCAGACGAAGTGCCCGGACACGTCGTACGGCGCCTCGGTACGCGAGTCGATCCGGGTCATCGCGTGCTCGTACTCGAGCACGAGGGCCTCGTGCGAGGAGTGGAAGTCGACCCGGCGCAGCTCCTCGGCGTCGATGCCGATGGCGTGCATGAACTGCATCGCCTTGTCGATCTCCTGGGCCAGCTTCTCGTACCGCTGGCCGTAGAGCGAGCCGCTGACGAAGTCGGTGTTCCACGTGTGGACCTGGCGCAGGTCGGCGTAGCCACCGGTGGCGAACGCGCGGATCAGGTTCAGCGTCGCGGCCGAGGCGTTGTAGACGTCGAGCAGCCGCTGCGGGTCGTGGCGGCGGGACTCGGGGGTGAACTCGAAGCCGTTGACCGCGTCGCCGCGGTAGGCCGGCAGGGTGACCTCACCCTCGGCGGTGACGCGGGTCTCGAAGTCGTTCGAGCGCGGCTTGGCGTACTGGCCGGCGAGGCGGCCGAGCTTGACGACCGGCACGGAGCCGGCGTAGGTGAGCACGACGGCCATCTGCAGCAGCACCCGCAGCTTGTTGCGGACGTTCTCCGCACTGACCCCGGCCAGGGTCTCGGCGCAGTCGCCGCCCTGGAGCAGGAACGCCTCGCCGCGGGCGACCGCGGCGAGCTTCTCCTTCAGGTCGTCGCACTCGCCCGCGAACACCAGCGGGGGCTGGGTGCGCAGGCGGTCGACGACGGCGGCGAGGGCCGCGGGGTCGTCGTACGTCGGCTGCTGCCGGGCGCCGAGGGCGTGCAACTGCTCGAGGGACGGGATGGTCACCCGCCAAGGGTACGGCGCCCGGGGCGAACGTGCCGATTCAGCGCCAGGTGGTGGTCACCGCGGGTGGTCGGTGACGATGCTCAGGGCCCGCAGCAGGTGGAGGAACGACTGTGCGAACGGGTTGTCCTTCGTCTGCTCGTCGACGACCGCCCAGTCCACCTGCTCGCGGACCGCGCGCGCGACGGGGAGCGCCGCGGAGAAGTTGCACGAGTGCTCCTCCATGGCGCTGAGCTTGTCGGTCATCAGCACGGTCGCCGACAGGACCGGCATCTTCACCGACTCCACCTCCAGGTGATCGGCGTCGTCGAACCGCGACCGCAGGATCGGCTCGTTGCCGGACCGGAAGATCACGTCCACCATGGCATCGTCGATGAACACCTTGAACAGCCAGTCCTCGGGCGGCTGGACGACCCTCAGGTCCCGCTCCGCGAGCAGGTCCTTGGCCCGAGGCGCGTCCTCCTCGGCGACCATGAAGTCGACGTCGTGCTCCGGCTCGGGACCGCCCCGCGCCCAGAGGCCGTAGCTGCCGGCGAGCGCGAACGGCGCCTCACCCTGCTTGAGCGTGACGGCGACGACCTTGAGCGCCTCGCGGAGCGGGCGCTGGCCGTTGGCGCGGGAGTCCTCGGACGGGGCGTGGGACACGGGGGCATCACCTCGTGCACTCGGTACCCCGAGACAACCGCGCTATGCGGCGGGTGCGAGTGGGTACCGACCGAACGATGCGCTTGGTGACCTTCAACATCCTTCATGGTCGATCGCTCGACGACCACGACGTCGACACGGCCGTGCTCAGCGCCGCGATCAAGGAGCTCGACCCCGACGTGCTCGCGCTGCAGGAGGTGGACCGCAACCAGCACCGGTCGGGCCGCGCCGACCTCACCGCCATCGCTGCGGAGGCGATGGGCGCCGACGAGCACCGCTTCGTGGCCGCCCTCGCGGGCGGCCCGGGCGCGACCTGGACGGCGGCCACCGGCGAGGAGCAGCCCGACGACGCCGCCTACGGGATCGCCCTGCTCAGCCGGATGCCGGTCTCCGGATGGGAGGTGGTGCGGCTGCCCGCGCTGAGGACCAAGGTGCCGATCCGGTTCCCCGGCCAGGTGCTTCCGACGATGGTGCACGACGAGCCGCGGGTCGCGGTCGCCGCGTCCCTCGAGACCGACCTCGGCCCGATGACCATCGCGAACACCCACCTGTCGTTCGTGCGGTGGTGGAACGGCTGGCAGCTGGCGCACCTGACGTCGGCCCTCGCCGGCGCGCGCCGTCCGCTGATGCTGGCCGGCGACCTCAACATGGGCCCCGAGCGTGCGGCGCGGATCACCGGCATGCAGCCGCTCGGCCTGCACCCCACCTTCCCGGCCGACCGTCCGGTGGAGCAGCTCGACCACGTGCTGGGCGACCCGTCCGTCCCTGCCCGCTCCGAGGCACGGCAGATGCGGCTGTCCGACCACCGCGCACTGGTGGTCGACGTCGGTGAGCGCTAGGAGGCGCCCGGTCAGCCGAAGAAGACCTGCGCCTCGGCGTACTCCTCCGGGCTGACCACCTTCAGCACGCCGGTGCCCTCGATCAGCGGCACGCGCACGATGTTCGTGCCGCGCAGGGCCACCATCACGCCGTACTCCCCGTCGGCCACGGCGCCGATCGCCTGCAGGCCGAAGCGGGTGGCGAGCCACCGGTCGAAGGCCGTCGGCGTGCCGCCCCGCTGGATGTGGCCGAGTACGACGGCGCGCGCCTCCTTGCCGGTGCGCTGCTCGATCTCCTTGGCCAGTCGGTCGCCGATGCCGCCGAGACGGACGTGTCCGAAGGCGTCGGTCTCGCCGCTCGCGAGCGTCATCCCGCTGCCGTCGGCCGGGACCGCGCCCTCGGAGACCACGATGATCGGGGCGTACTCGCTCTGGAAGCGGGTCTCGACGTGCGCGCACACCGCGTCGATGTCGAACGGGATCTCGGGGATCAGCACGGCGCTGGCGCCCCCGGCGATGCCCGAGTGGAGCGCGATCCAGCCGGCGTGACGACCCATCACCTCGACGACCAGCACGCGATGGTGGGACTCGGCGGTGGTGTGCAGCCGGTCGATCGCCTCGGTGGCGATGTTGACCGCGGTGTCGAACCCGAACGTGAAGTCGGTGCCGGACAGGTCGTTGTCGATCGTCTTCGGCACGCCGACCACGTTGACGCCGAGGTCCGCGAGTCTCGTCGCGACGCCGAGGGTGTCCTCCCCGCCGATCGCGACCAGGGCGTCGACGCCCGCGGCCGCGAGGTTGTCCTTGATCCGCTGCACCCCGTCGTCCAGCTTGAACGGGTTGGTGCGCGAGGAGCCGAGGATCGTGCCGCCGCGCGGCAGGATGCCGCGGCACTGCTCGATGCCGAGGGGCATGGTGACCCCCTCGAGCGGTCCCCTCCAGCCGTCTCGGAACCCGACGAACTCGAAGCCGTGGTCCTTGACGCCCTTGCGGACCACGGCGCGGATCACCGCGTTCAGTCCCGGACAGTCGCCACCACCGGTCAGCACTCCGACACGCATGGGTCGCTCCTCACCTCGGATGTTTCGGCCAGGGGCGAGCCTAGCCACGTCAGGGGCGACGGCGCTCGGGTCCCATCGCGTGGCGCCTCGCTACGGTGACGGCATGACGTTCTCGATCGTGGCCCGTTCCGCCGACGGAGAGTCGTGGGGCGTGGCCGTCGCCTCGAAGTTCCTCGCCGTCGGGTCGACCGTGCCCGCGGCCGTCGCCGGCGTCGGCGCGGTGGCGACCCAGGCCGATGCCAACGTGTCCTACAAGGGCCTCGCACTCGCCCACCTCGATGAGGGCGCCACCGCGTCGGTCGCGCTCCAGCGACTGATCGAGGAGGACGGCGGCCGGGCACACCGGCAGGTCGGGATCGTCGACATGGAGGGCGGCGCGGCGACCCACACCGGCAGCGAGTGCATCCCTTGGGCCGGGGGTCTCGCCGGCGACGGGTACTCGATCCAAGGCAACTGCCTCGCGGGTCGGGAGGTCATCGACGCCATGGAGCAGACCTGGCTCGAGAGCGACCCGAGCGCACCGCTCCAGGACCGCCTGCTCGCCGTACTCGCGGCCGGCGACGCGGCGGGCGGCGACCGGCGCGGTCGCCAGTCGGCCGCGATGCTGGTCGTGCGGGAGGGCGCCGGCTACGGCGGGCTGGACGACGTCGCGGTCGACCTGCGGGTCGACGACCATGCGGCGCCGATCGACGAGCTGGCCCGGCTCCTGGACCTGCACGAGCTCTATCTCACCGCCTCGACCGACGGGCAGAAGGTGGCCGTCGACGACGCGCTGCGCAACGAGCTCGAGGCGTTCGCGGCTGCCGCGGGGCACCGAGACTTCCGCGCCTGGGTCGGCACGGAGAACTTCGAGATGCGGGTCGCCCCCGACTTGTCGTGGATCGACGAGCGGGTGCTGACCATCGTGAGGGCCGAGCGTGGATGACGCGCCGCGGCCGGTCGGAAGGTCGTCGGTGGATCGAGGGGCCCGTGGCTCGTTGGTCGAGGAGGTCGCGTCGGCGAGCCCGGTTGACCATTGTCCTCCACACCGGTCCGTGGCGAATCGTCTGTCCACAGGCGGGTTCGCGACACCGGCGGGATGGCGGTGGTGGGTGGAAGACGGGCACCGCCGGCCGGCCCGACGTCGTCGAACGCGTAGGCTCCAGAGTTGCCGAATGCGAAGGGGGCGACATGACAGCGAGCCGATCTGCTCGTGAGCGGAAGGCCGCCTCGCAGGCCGGACCGCTCGCCACGGTGAAGATCGAGGTCGACGCGAACGATCAGTTCGTCTACAAGATCACCTGCGCGGAGTGCATCGCCAAGGGGCACCGGAAGTGGTCGGCCTATCGTCCCGGTGGCGACAACGGGTTCATGGCCGCGATGGACCGGTGGATCTTCCACCTCCACGAGAAGCACCCCGGAAGCGACGCGCCCTGCATGGCCTACCTAGCGGCCGCACAGCAGCGCCTCCACGAGCGCCGCGAGCAGCAGGAAGCCGAGCAGGCCTGAGTGGTGGACGATCGGGATCGGAACGACCAGGGCCGCGCGCAGCAGGCTCGACCCCGCGACGCGCTCGGGCGCCCACTGCCGTACGGCGTGCCCGGCGTCGATCCCATCTCCGAGGAACCGCTTCCCCCGGACCAGACCCTGGCCTACGCACGCCGCCTGCTCGACGATGGGCGACCCTTCGCCGCGCACGAGGCGCTCGAGGTGCGGTGGAAGTCCTGTCCGGAGGAGGAGCGGGAGCTGTGGCAGGGACTGGCCCAGCTGTGCGTGGGCCTGACCCACCACGCACGGGGCAACGCCGTCGGCGCCGCGCGGCTGGTCGAGCGTGCTGCCGGGCGGCTCGAGTCCTACGCCGGCACGGGCGGTCCCACCTACGAGCTCGACCTCCCGGCCCTCATCGCCTGCGCCCGCGCCAAGGTCGACGACGCCTGAGCCGCGGAGCTCGCTACGCGTCATCCGGCGTGACGAGCGCGTCCGGATCGAGTCGCGGCGGCACGTGGGCGAGCGCCGTCTGTACGAGTGCGGTGCGCGCCTTCACGACCACGGCGCGTCGTAGCCTGCCCAGGTCGTCGCCCACGAGGCCTTCCACCACCTCGCTGACCTGCCGGTTCGGGTACGACGGCCGGGTGCCCGGCGCGACCTCGACGTCCGGGAGGGCCACCAGCACCGGAAGGATCTGGGTGCCCAGCGCGTCGAGCAGCTTGAACCGCTCGAAGCGGTCCATCGCCTCCCACGCCGTGTCCACGTCCGTGCCGCTCTTGCGGACCTTCTTGGACGTCGCCATCACGGACTTCGCCGCGCCGGTCAGCGCCGCCGTCAGCTCGTGCTCGGTGAATCGCATCCACCCAGCATGGCGGACCGGCCTCTGCGCCCAGTTCGGGGGATCGCCCGGCCGCGGCTCAGGTACGGGGTGCAGCGAGCCGGTCGAGAGCGGCCTGTGCCGCATCCCGCTCCGCGGTCGCGGTGCGCAGCTCGGCAGCCGCCTCGTCGCGGGCGTCCTCGGCCTCGCTGAGCTCCTCCTCGACGGTCTCGGCCTGTTGCTCGAGGTCGGAGAGCCGACGCCGCAGCTCGTCGATCTCGGCCTGCAGCTGGAGCGCCCGTGCCGACAGGTTGTCCACCTCGGTAGCCGCCTCCTGCTGGGCGGCGAACGCGTCGTCGTACTCCTCGGTGGCCGCAGCGAGCCGCTCCTGGGCCGCGGCCCGCACCTTGGCGTCCTTGTCGGGGTCCGGCACGACATGGAGGTCCGGAGGCCCCGGCCTGGGCGCCTCGCGCGGCACGGCCTGGTAGCCGAGCGCCTCCGGCACGGCGAGGGAGGCGGCCAGCTCCGCCGGCTCCATCGGCTCGACGCCGGTGGTCGCCAGCGCCGAGACGAGCAACCCGCTGCGCACCGCGCGTCCGCACTCTTCGTCCACCATCGCAGCGGTCAGCGTGGCCTCGACCTGCTCCGCGACCGACTCCGTGACCCGCATGCCCTCTTCGGCGGCGAGCCGCCGGGCCTGGGTGGTGACTGCAGCCGTCACCTGCCGGCGCTGCTTGGTCAGGGTGCGCAGCTCGCCGGCGGACATCGCCTGCTGAGCCTCGCGCAAGGCCGCTCCGACGTTGAGGACCTGGTCGACCTGGGCGGCCTCGCGGCGGACCAGCAGGTCCACGACCCACGCGGCCGTGCTCGGCTTGCGCAGTGCCTTCACCCGAGCGGCGAGAGGCGTGCCCTTGAGCTCCTTGGCCCGCTTGTCCCGCGCCGGCGTGAACTCCGCGAGCGAGAGGGCGTAGAGCTCGTCGGCGATCTCCAGGAGCTGGTCGTCCTCACTCATCGAGCCCCTGCTCGATCACGTAGCGGGTCAGCTCGACCCGGTTGTGCATCTGCAGCTTGCGCAGCGTGTTCTGCACGTGGTTCTGGACGGTGCGGTGCGAGAGCACCAGTCGCTCGGCGATCTGCTTGTAGGACAGGCCCTTCGCGACCATCTTGAGGATCTCGGTCTCGCGCTCGGTGAGCTGCTCACCAGGGGGCGTCGTCGGCTCGTTCATCCGGCGGAACTCGCCGAGGACGAGCGCGGCCAGCCCCGGGGTGAAGACGGAGTCGCCGGCGGCGACCCGCTCCACGGCGGCGATCAGCTCGGCGCTCGACGCCGACTTCACGAGGTAGCCGGTCGCACCGGCCTTCACGGCAGCCAGCACGTCGTCCTGCTCCCCCGACGCCGACAGGATCAGTACCCGCGACGACGGCTCTCGCTGGAGCACGGTCGCGGTCACCTCGACGCCGCTGGGTCCTGGGATCTGCAGGTCGAGGACCACCACCTGCGGCCGCGTCGCAGCGAACCTGTTGATCGCCTCGGTCCCGGTGGACGCTGTCGCGACCACCTCGAAGCCTGCGGCGGTCAGGTCGCGCTCGACCGCCTCGCGCCACATCGGGTGGTCGTCGACGACCATCACCCGGATCGGATCACCCATGGCGCGACCCTAGCGGGACCGACGCTCATCCTCGGCGGAAGCGCCCCCGGCGGTGCAGCAGCGGCTCGTCCTCGTCGCCGACCTCGACGTGCTCCATCGTCGCGGCCACCTCGACCGACCAGCCGATCTCCCGTTCGCCGTGGAGCCGCACACCGGCCCAGGTCCGGGTCGTGGCCAGCCGAGGACCCCACTCGGTCGGCACGAACTCCGCCTGCCGGAACGGCCCGCCCGGTGCCGGCGCTGTGCCGGCGAACGCCTCGGCGAGCTGGCGGTCCGGCCACGACAGCAGCTGGACGACGGCCGTCCCGGTCTCTCGAAGGACAGCGAGGAGGTCGGAGTCCGGATCCAGCAGGGCCAGCACCCTCGCCTCCGGACCGAGCGCGACCATCAGCGAGGTCACCGTGAGCCCGACGCGCTCCGTGTCGTCGCCGGCTGTCCAGAGCGTCACCGCTCCCCCGACGCGGCCGCGCAACCGCCGCGCCGGGTCCGGGTTGGCGTCCGCGAACGGATGATCGGTGTGGATCGTCATGCCTCCCCCTTGCGGGGTACGACGAAGACCCACTCGGTCCCGAAGGCGCCGCTGTCGAGCGTGCAGGTCCCGCCGAGGTCGTCGATCCGGCCGCAGATCGACTCCTGGACGCCGAGGCGACCCTCGGTCGCCGCCCGGGCGAGCCGTCCCTCGGGAATCCCGGGCCCCTCGTCGCGCACCGACACCTCGACCCGGTCGCCGAGGTCCTCGAGGAGCACCCAGGCGGGGGCCCCCTCCCCGACGTGGCGGCTGACGTTGTCCAGGCAGGCCCTCACGACGGCGGTCAGCTCCACCACCACCTGTGCCGGCATCTCGACGGTCCCTGCCGGCAACGCGATCTCGGTGCTCGGCCGACTGCCCAGCGCACCCAGCGCCGCGGCGAGGTCACCCGTCGCCGGCGCCGTGGGAGCGGCGCTGACCGCGGCCTGCGACCGGATCAGTGACCGGAGCGCCTGCTCCTGCTCTCCTGCCAGCCTTCCCAGCTCAGCAGCGTCGCCGCCGAGCTCGGTGCCGCGTCGCTGGACCAGGGCGAGCACCTGCAGCACGCCGTCGTGCACCACCCGGGCGAGACGGACCCGCTCGGCCGCCGCGGCCGCCTCTCGCTGGGCGAGGTCGCGCTCGGCCGCCATCTCCTTCAGCGACTCGCACAGGAAGCCCACCATCGACCCGCCGAGGAGGATCAGGAACACGTTGCCCCAGTCCTTCTGTGCGACGTGGGAGCGGCTGAGCAGGTCGACCGCACCCAGCAGCAGGGCGGCGGCGGAGCCGCCCCGCCAGCCGTAACGGATCCCCCACGCCAGCAGGGCGCCGACGATCCAGTAACTGGGGACCGTGGCGTTGAACCACTCCCCCTTCACCACCGGAGTCAGCAGCAGCAGTCCGACCGCCAGCGCCAGGTCCGCCACCAGCACCCCCGGCAGCCGACGCTCCGGAGCCGCGTAGATCGAGATCGACGCGAAGGTCCAGACGACCATCACTCCCACGCACGTCCACCCGGCGACGGGGTGCTCGAAGTTGTTGCGGTAGGCGTTGATAGCGACCGCGTAGGCCAGCACCACGACGCGGAGCACCGCGAGCGCCCGGAACATCCGGTCCTCGACGGCGACCGCGGCCCGCGTCGTCGTACCGCTCGGGAGCGGGTTGTCGATCAGGACGCGAGCTTCCGGTGCTCGTCCCCGCCCTCGCCCCGGTCAGCCTTCTTCGACTCTTCCTTCGCGCGGGTGGCGTACATGTCGACGTACTCCTGGCCGGAGAGCCGCATGATCTCGTACATGATCTCGTCGGTGATCGACCGCAGGATGAAGCGGTCGTTCTCCATCCCTGCGTAGCGGGAGAAGTCGAGCGGCTTGCCGACGCGCACGTGGGGTCGGGTCCAGCGGCCGAACTTCTTGCCCGGAGGGGCCACGATGTCGGTGCCCACGACCGCGACCGGGATGACGGGGACGCCGGTCTCGAGGGCCAGCCTGGCGATGCCGGTCTTGCCGCGGTAGAGCCGGCCGTCGTGCGAGCGGGTGCCCTCGGGATAGATGCCGAACAGCTCACCCTCGGCGAGTACCCGCTTGGCCGAGAGCAGTGCGCCGGCGGCGGCGTTGGCGCCCGAGCGGTCGATCGGGATGTTGCCCGTGCCGCTGAAGAACGCCTTCTGGAAGAAGCCCTTGATCCCCGGGGTGGTGAAGTACTCCGCCTTCGCGACGAAGCTGACCTTGCGCGGGATCACCAGAGGCATGAACAGCCAGTCCGCGTAGGACAGGTGGTTGCTGGCGAGGATCGCCGGCCCCTCGGTGGGAACGTTCTCGACGCCCTCAGCCCGCGGCCGGAAGATGAGCTTCAGCAGCGGACCCAGCGCGATGAACTTGAGGAACCAGTAGAACAACCGATCTCACCCTTCCCGAGGACGGGCGCCCGCCGCCCCTCCGACACCTGCTCGCAGCGTAGTGCCTCCGCGCCGATCAGCCGACACCCCGTGCGGCACAATCACGCCATGCCCTCGCCGCTCACCGAGCCCCTCACCATCGCCGCGCGGCCCGAACTGACCGGAGGCCGCCGGATCGGCGTCCTGCTCAGCCATGGCTTCACCGGCTCTCCAGCCTCGATCCGGCCGTGGGGCGAGTTCCTCGCGGCGCAGGGATACGGCGTCGCCGTACCCCTGTTGCCGGGGCACGCCACCCGCTGGCAGGACCTCAACAAGCACACGTGGGCGGACTGGTACGCCGAGGTCGTCCGGACCTTCGACGCCCTGCGAGCCGAGCACGACGCGGTCGTCGTGGGCGGGCTGTCGATGGGCGGCGCACTGGTGCTCCAGCTGGCTGCGGACCGCGCGGACGACGTCGCCGGCGTGATGCTGGTGAATCCGGGCGTGGCGACCAAGCGGCTCGACGTGAAGCTCCTCCCCGTCCTCAAGCACCTCGTGCCGTCCTTCCCCGCGATCGCCGGGGACATCAAGAAGCCCGGGATGGACGAGGTGGCCTACTCGCGGACGCCCCTCAAGGCCGTGCACTCGATGATGCGAGCGTGGCCGGGGCTGATCGGCGACCTCCCGAAGGTCACCGCGCCCCTGATCTACTTCCGGTCGGCCGTGGACAGGGTCGTGGACGAGATGTCGGAGCCGATCGTCCTGGGGGGCATCTCCTCGACCGACGTCACCCGCGTGCCGCTGCCCGAGAGCTACCACGTCGCGACGATCGACAACGATGCGCCGACGATCTTCGAGAAGTCTGCGGAGTTCGTCGCACGGGTGTGTGCGGCACCGGCGTAGCCTTGAGTCGTGCAGCGGGAGCCGGACGACCACGACGCCACCTGGAGGTCGATCGTCGAGAACTACGGCGATCCGGTCCTCGAACCCGACGAGGAGCTGGCGCCGCAGGTTGAGCCGGCCGCTCCCGCGTGGAACCCGGACGACGACTCCGACCGGATCCCCGCGGAGCTCGACGACACCTTCGTCCCGCCTCCCGCTCCACCGATTCCCAGGCCGTCCTCGGACCGGCTCCTCGCGTGGCTGGGCCTGTTCGGGGCGCCCGCGATCCTGTTGTTCTTCGTCGTGACCGGCATCGACATCCCGCGTCTCGTGGCGTGGGTGCTCGTGGGCGGCTTCATCGCCGGGTTCGGCTACCTCGTGGCCCGGATGCCGTCCTCGCCGCGCGACCCGTGGGACGACGGCGCGCAGCTCTAGCTTGTCGGGGTCAACGCCCGTCGCGTGCGAGCAACGCGGCACCGACGTAGCGACCGACTCCGCGCCTCAGGTCCGCGCGAGGTCGGCAGCGCCGATGACGCCGGCCTGGTTTCCGAGGACCGCCTGACGGACCTGCGCCGTCGGCCGGAACCCGCGTCCGGTCAGCTCCCTGGCGAAGCTGGCGCGGAGGGGCTCCAGCAGCAGGTCTCCTGCCTCGCTCACCCCTCCGCCGACGACGACCACCGCCGGGTCGAGAACCGCAGCCAGTGACGCGATGCCGTGGCCGAGCCACTCGCCGAGGCGCTCGAACTGCTCGATGGCGAACCGGTCGCCCTCCTTGGCGGCGTCGGTGATCATCGGGCCGGTGATCGCCTCGGGGTCGCCGCCGGCGCGCTGGGCGAGGTCGCGTGCGAGGAGCGAACTGCCGGCAACGGCCTCCCGGGTCGCACGCACCAGCGCCGTGCCGCTGCCGTACTGCTCGAGGCAGCCCCGGTTGCCGCAGCCGCACTGTCGTCCTTCGGGAACCACGCAGAGATGGCCGATCTCGGCCGCAACGCCGTGTGCGCCGCGGAGCAGGTGTCCGCCGGCGATGATGCCCCCGCCCACGCCGGTGCCCACGGTGACCATCAGCTGGTCGTCGACGTCCCGCCCGGCGCCGTACCGGAACTCGCCCCAGGCGGCTGCGTTGGCGTCGTTCTCGACGACGACGGGCAGGCCGGTCAGCCGGGACAGATCGGCGCCGAGCGGCTCGTTGCGCCAGGCGATGTTGGGGGCGAAGAGCACCGTGGAGCGATCCGAGGCGATGTAACCCGCCGCCCCCACCCCGACCGCGGTGACCGGGTACTTCGCAGCGAGCTCGGCGACCAGGGTGGCTGCGGCCTCCTCGACGGCCGTCGGGTCCGTCGCGGGCGAGACGACGCGCGCCTCGGCCACCACCTGTCCCTCGCCGTCCACGACCGCGCCGGCGATCTTGGTGCCGCCGATGTCGATGCCGCAGGTCATGGGGTCGTTCACGGATTCGCTCCCGGGTCGTTGTGGTCGGACTCGTCGCCAGCGTCGTCGGCCTCGTCGAGGTCGATCCGCTCCACCGCTGGCCCGCGAGCGGACGCGCCGGTGCCGGTGGGCGGGGGCAGGGTCTCCATGAGCCCGGCGGCCGCCTGCATCAGCGAGGACGCGGCGACCATGAGGTGCGCCTTCACCTCCGGCGACGTCTCACGTACGACGTGCACGACCCGGCAGACCGGGCAGTACGTGCACTCGGGACTGTCGGTGGCGAGGTGCTCGTTGACCTCGTGTGCCATGGCCGCGGCCTGACCGGCGAGACCGGAGAAGGTTCCCCCGGCGTCGCCTGCGTGCTGGCGGGCCAGGTCGGCGAGCGCGCCGAACAGCTTCACCGCCTCCTCGCCGACGCTGCCGACATCATGCGGTTGCGGCTGCTCCTGCGGCTGGTCTCGCTGAGGTCCGTCGTCCTGCGGGCCGCCCACGGGCGGCTCGTTCATCTCGTTCATCGCGCCTCTCCTGCCACCACTGGCGCGTCGACGCCGATCTCGCCGAACCGGACTCGGAGCTCGCCGTCGACCACGCGGGCGCCGGTGACCCTCAGCCGGGCGAGACCGGCCGGCAAGGTGAGCAGCCGACGGGACGAGCCGACGGTCACGACGAGCTCGTCGCCGTTGCGGGCGAGGTCCACGTCCGCGCGGGTCACGAACGGGAGCGCCAGGTGCAGCGCTGCGCCACCGCCCTCCGGGCGGGTGACCCGGA
>NZ_SSXI01000051.1 GCF_004803405.1 Nocardioides sp.
AGGTCCGCCGGGCGGGTGGGCGCGACCGGCTTCGGCCGATCGCGGAACGGCACCGGAGGCCTCGACGCGCCGGCCCGGGCGCCCCACAGCAGGCACAGCGGCCGGTCACCCTGGACGAGCAGGCGGGCGTTGACCCGCTGGCTCTCGTCGGCGTTGTGGAGCGAGAGGCCCCAGCGGCCGTCGCCCAGCACCGAGCGGGGGCAGCTGACGACGTACCTGCGTGCGTCGCCGTCGGACGCCAGCTCGAGGGAGCAGCGGACGCGGTCCTCGCCGCGCAGCCGCCACAGCTCGGCCCAGACCTCGCCGTCCAGCACGTCCACCGGCTCGGCCAGCACGATCTCCACCCGGTCGTCGCGGATTCGGGCGAAGCTCGCGACGAGGTCGATCGATGCTCTCGGGGGCAGGGACAGTCCCATGCGGGTTCCTTCCGGCTCTCGGCGCTGCGGCCGACTCTAGATGACCTCTGAAACAGGGAGGGCACGGCAACGGAGTCGGGCCACGTCGTCGCTATCATCAGCCCCTTCCGCCGCCGCTACCTGACAGAGGGATCCACTTGGTGCTCGACACCACCCGCGCCCGTGAGTCGGCCATCCGCATCGCGAGGACGGCCCCCGGACGGTTACGGGGACCCGTCGGCCGGGCGACGCGTCGGTTCCGGGGGGCGTTCTCCGGACCCCTGGTCTCCGTGGTGCTGGCGGTGAGCGACGACGAGACCACCCGGATCGGGCCCTGCCTGGACAGCCTGCGAGCCCAGACCCATCGCAACCTCGACATCGTGGTCGTCCCCTACGGACGGCACCACCGAGTGGTCGCCACGGCGTTGCAGCACGCCGCGGGCGACTGGAGGATCCGGGTCCGGCGCCGCGCGCTGCCGTCGCTCGCCGCCGCGCGCAACGCCGGGGTGGCGAGGGCTCGCGGCGAGCTGGTGATGGTGGTCAACGGCGGAGACGACCTCGTCGTGTCGGCGGTCCAGCACCTGCTCGCCGCGCACCTGGACTCCGGCTCCCCGCTGGTCGTCGGTCGGATCAGGAAGCCGGAGACCGCCGGGTGGATCCCGGACTCGCCGTACGACGCGGCCCACCACGTCGACATCCCTCGGACGACGCTCGCGGAGACTCCCGTCGCCGTCACCGACCTGGGCCTGGGCAACAAGCTGTTCACCACCGAGCTGTGGAAACGGGCCGGCCTGGCGTTCACCACCGGGCTGCCCTCCGGCGCCGACGTTGCCTTGGGCCTGCTGCGGGAGGCCGAGTCCTTCGACCTCCTGAAGGACTTCACCTACGTGCCGACCGGACGCAAGGACGGCGTCGGCGTCGGCACCACCCCGGACGTCCTCAACAGCCTGCAGGCATGGATCGAACGGCACGAGCGCACCTGGCGGCTCATCGAGCAGCTCGACGTCCCCCACGTCCGCAACTGGTGGCTGTGGGGCATCCTCGAGGCCGCCGTGCAGCCGCTGGTGGCCGACGTCGAACGTGCCGACGCGGGTCAGTGGCGGGCCCTGCGCGACCACGTCAGCCTGCTGCTGGAGTCGGCGGACCAGCAGGTCTGGACGACCCTGTCGGCCGAGTCACGGGTCAAGCTGTGGTTGCTCCAGCATGATCACCGCAGCGAGCTCGAGGAGTTCAACGCCGCCCGGCTCTTCACCCACGGCCACCGCCCCACCGTGGTGCGCGACGGCAAGGTGTGGGCGCAGCTGCCGTTTCACGACGACCCTTCGGTCGGAGTGCCGCCCGAGCTGTTCGAGATGACGGCTGAGGAGACCCGGCTCCGCGCGAGCCTGCGCGAGGCCCGCTGGGTCGACGCCGGCCACCTGGAGCTGACCGTCTTCGCCGCCATCGACTTCGTCCACATGGACCGACTCCCCGCCATCTCCTGCGAGCTCGTCGACGAGCGGACCCGCGAGCGAATGGAGCTGCCGCTCCGCCAGTACCGCGACCCGCGCGGCAACCAGCGTGCACGGCGGTTCCAGGACTTCTCGTGGGGCGCGTTCGTCGCCACCGTCGACGTCGCGCAGCTCGTCACCCGCTCCACCGCCGCCGAGGCGCTCGCTCCCGCCGGCCGCAGCTGGTCGCTCGAGGTCGGCGTCACCGTCGACGGCGTGACCCGATCCGGCCCGATCACGGCGGTGGACGAGCAGGGCTCGGCCGGGTTCCACGAGGAGAGCCACCTCGCGCCCCGGCCCGTGTCCGGCGCACTGGTCGGATTCAGCCCGCGGTTCGCGGTCCCGGGCCTGCGCGTCCTCCCGGACCCCGGTCCGCGGCTGCGGTCCATCGAGGTGAGCGGCCGCAGCGTCGCCGGTGTCCTCGACTGCGGGGGCGCGGCCGTGGTCGCCGTACGCGCCTGGGCCGGGAACGTGCAGGTGCGGGCCGAGACGACCGAAGCCGAGGATGGGTCGGCTTTCCGGCTCGAGCTGCCGTCCGCCACGTCAGCGCAGGCTCGGTGGACGCTGCGCGCGGTGACCGCGTCCGGCGAGGAGCGCCCGATCGGGTGGCCGCCGGTGCCCGACCAGTGGCTCGGCG
>NZ_SSXI01000101.1 GCF_004803405.1 Nocardioides sp.
ACCGCCGGCGCACCTGTCAGCCGCGGCAACGGCCGTGGCGGCGCGGGTGGTCGTGGCGTCGCCAGTCCCGGGTCACCGGGTGGCCGCAGCGCAGGCAAGGGCGGCAAGGGCGGCAGCGCCGGCGGCCGCCTGGGTGCTGCGGGGGTCGGTGGTGGTGCTCGTGGTCGCGGCAGGAACGACGAGGACCAGCGGGACGACCGGGAGCTGTTCGACGACGGGCAGGACTGGGTCGACGACGAGGGTGCGGCACCCGGCGTCCTCGGCTGACCCGGGCCCTCCGGGAGCTCAGCCCGCCAGGACCTCGGTGACCGGCAGGCTCGAGTCGGCCGGTAGGTCCAGCGGCGACGGCTGCCGATTGCGCGCGACCATCGCGGACCCGAGGGCAGCGACCATCGCGCCGTTGTCGGTGCAGAGGCCGGGCCGCGGGACGCGCACTCGGATGCCGAGCCTGCCTGCCCGCTCCTCCGCGAGCACACGCAGCCGCGAGTTGGCCGCGACTCCGCCGCCGATCATGAGGTCCTCGATGCCCTCGGCGCTCGCGGCGTCCAGTGCCTTGCGCACCAGCACGTCGCACACCGCTTCCTGGAACGACGCGGCGACGTCGGCCACCGGCACCGGCTCGCCCGAGCGCTCCCGCGCCTCGACCCAGCGGGCCACCGCGGTCTTGAGACCGGAGAAGGAGTAGTCGAACCGGTGCCGCTCGAGGTCCCGGCGGCTGGTGAGCCCGCGCGGGAAGTCGATGGCGACCTTGTTGCCGTCGCGCGCCGCGCGGTCGATATGCGGGCCGCCGGGGAACGGCAGCCCCAGCAGCCGGGCCACCTTGTCGAACGCCTCCCCGGCCGCGTCGTCGATGGTCGCGCCCATCGGGTCGACCCCGGTGGTGATGTCGGTGACCTTGAGCAGGCTCGAGTGACCACCCGAGACCAGCAGCGCGAGGCACGGCTCGGGCAGCGGACCGTGCTCGAGCTGGTCCACCGCCACGTGGGCGGCCAGGTGGTTGACGCCGTAGATCGGCTTGCCGAGGGAGAGCGCGAGCGCCTTGGCCGAGGCCACGCCCACCAGGAGGGCGCCCGCCAGGCCCGGACCATGGGTCACGGCGATCGCGTCGACGTCGGCGAGCCTCACGCCGGCGGTGTCACACGCGCGCTGGATCGTCGGCACCATCGCCTCGAGGTGGGCGCGACTGGCGACCTCCGGTACGACGCCACCGAAGCGCGCGTGCTCGTCGACGCTGCTCGCGACGGCATCGGCGAGCAGCGTCTGCCCGCGCACGATGCCGACACCGGTCTCGTCGCAGGAGGTCTCGATGCCGAGGACCAGCGGCTCGTCGGGGATCACGGAGCCATTGTGACGGGTGTGCTGAGCACCAGCGCAGTGGTGCCGTCGCGGTAGTAGCCCGGGCGGCGGCCGAGCTCGGTGAATCCGTGCCGTGCGTAGAAGCTCTGGGCGGCCGCGTTGTCCTCACGGACCTCGAGCAGAAGTCGTCCTGCGCCCTCGCGGGCGGCGTGTGCGCGCGCCGCGTCGAGCAGGGCGCTCGCCACGCCGGTGCGCCGCAGCCCGGGAAGCACCGCGACCCGTTGCAGCTCGGCGTCGACGTCCACGACGCTGACGACGGCGTAGCCGGCGAACGTCCCGTCGCGCTCAACGACGAGGTAGCTGACCGTCGGGAGGCTGCCGTCGGCGCCTTGGGCGACCAGGTTCTCCGACCACGGGTCGGGGAACGCCTCGGCTTCGAGAGCGGTGATGTCCTCGACGTCGTCGACGGTCGCCCGCCGGACGGCGGTCACCGGGGTCACCGGTTCGCGGGCGTCTCGGGGAGCAGCACTGCCTTCGGCGGACGCGGAGGTAGAGCGGCTCGGGCTCGCCGGTCTGCACGGCGC
>NZ_SSXI01000007.1 GCF_004803405.1 Nocardioides sp.
CTGCCGGACCTGTCCGCCTTCCCCCGCGCCGCGTGGGCCCGGGCGGAGCGGACGGCGTTGGCGGAGGCGTCCAGTGCCGACCTCGGCTACGGCGACCCGCGAGGCATGACCGCCCTGCGCGAGGCCCTGGCCGGCTGGCTGGCGCGGACCCGCGGGATCCGCGCCCACCCCGACGAGGTCCTGGTGGTCGCTGGCGTCTCGCAGGCTCTGGCCCTCCTTGCCAAGGTGCTGACCGAGCGTGGCGTCACCCGGATCGGCTTCGAGGATCCGGGCTCGCGCGGTGCGCGGATCCACCTCGAACGATGGGGACTGCAACCGGTGCGGGTGCCCGTCGACGCCGACGGTCTCGACGTCGGCGCGCTGGCCCGGACCGGCGTGGACGCGGTGCTGGTGACGCCCGCGCACCAGTTCCCGACCGGCACGGTGCTCGGGCCGGACCGCCGTCGCGCGCTCGTCGATTGGGCTCGTGCCGAGCAGGGCCGGCTCGTGCTCGAGGACGACTACGACGCCGAGCACCGGTACGACCGCCCGCCGGTGGCTGCGATGCACGGGCTGGCGCCGGACCGCGTGGTGCACCTGGGCAGCGTCTCCAAGTCGCTCGCGCCGGCGATCCGGCTCGGCTGGCTGCTCGCGCCGGAGCCGCTCCACCGTGAGCTCGTGGAGGCGCGCTACTGGCTGGACCTCGCCAGTCCGTCGCTGCCACAGCTCGCCCTCGCCCACCTGATCACCAGCGGCGCGTTCGAGCGGCACCTGCGCCTGGTCCGGGCACGCCATCGCGAGCGCCGCGACGCGCTGCTGGCGGCGCTCGCCGAGCACCTCCCGCAGGCCGAGGTCCACGGTGTCGCTGCCGGACTGCACCTGCTGGTGACCCTGCCCGACGCGGTGGACGACGTCGCGGTCGTTGAGCGGGCGAGGGACGTCGGGATCGTCGTGCATGCCCTCTCGTCACACCGCACGGGCGACGGTCCCGCAGGGTTCGTGCTCGGCTACGCTGCGACGCCTGCTGGACGGATGCGTCAGGCGGTCGCGACCATCGCGTCGCTGGTACGCCAGCTCACTGTCAGCGAGAGCCAGTCTTGACTGATTCCAGAAAAGTGGCAGACTGTCCGACGTGACCACGACCCCGGACTTCCAGCAGATGCTGCGGGGAGCCGCGCTCCGGATCACTCGTCCCCGGGTGGCGGTGCTGACGGCGGTGCACACCCACCCGCACGCCGACACCGAGTCCATCATCGACGCCGTGCGCGAGGAGCTCCCCGAGGTCTCGCACCAGGCGGTGTACGACTCGCTGCACACGCTGACCGACGCCGGCCTGGTGCGCAGCATCAAGCCGGCGGGCTCTCTCGCTCGCTACGAGACGCGGATCGGGGACAACCATCACCACGTCGTGTGCCGGTCCTGCGGCCGGATCGCCGACGTGGACTGCGCCGTCGGACACGCACCGTGCCTGGCGGCCTCCGTCGACCACGGCTTCTCGATCGACGAGGCCGAGGTCATCTACTGGGGAACCTGCCCCGACTGCTCTGCAAGCAACTCCTGATCGCAACAGCCCACCGAAAGGTTGCAGCATGACCGAGAACAAGGACCACCCGCCTCTCCCTGGCGAGGGAAGTGCCCAGGGGGTGGATCGCAAGGCCGAGGCCGGATGCCCGGTCGCGCACGACGGTGTGACGGCCCACGGCAGCGAGAGCGAGAACCCGGCGATCGACTCGCCGACTCCCAAGGCGCACCGTCCGCGGTCGAACCGGGACTGGTGGCCGAACATGCTGGACCTCTCCGTCCTCCACGCGCACAGCGAGGCCGGCAACCCGCTCGGTGCGGGCTTCAGCTACCGCGAGCAGTTCAAGAAGCTCGACGTCGAGGCGCTCAAGCAGGACATCACCGAGGTGATGACGACCTCGCAGGACTGGTGGCCCGCCGACTTCGGCCACTACGGCGGCCTGATGATCCGGATGAGCTGGCACCAGGCCGGCACCTACCGGGTCTTCGACGGCCGCGGCGGCTCCGGCGACGGCGGCCAGCGGTTCGCGCCGCTCAACAGCTGGCCCGACAACGCCAACCTCGACAAGGCCCGCCGGCTGCTCTGGCCGGTCAAGCAGAAGTACGGCCAGAGGATCTCGTGGGCCGACCTCCTCGTCCTCGCCGGCAACGTCGCCCTGGAGTCGATGGGCTTCAAGACCTTCGGCTTCGCCTTCGGTCGTGAGGACGTCTGGGAGCCCGAGGAGATCTTCTGGGGCCCCGAGGACACCTGGCTGGGCGATGAGCGCTACAGCGGCGAGCGTGAGCTCTCCGACCCGCTCGGCGCAGTCCAGATGGGCCTGATCTACGTCAATCCCGAGGGCCCGAACGGCAACCCCGACCCGCTCGCCTCGGCACGTGACATCCGCGAGACCTTCGCCCGGATGGCGATGAACGACGAGGAGACCGTCGCCCTGATCGCCGGCGGCCACACCTTCGGCAAGACCCACGGCGCCGGCAACCCGGAGCTCGTCGGCCCCGAGCCGGAGGCCGCCCCGCTCGAGGAGCAAGGCCTGGGCTGGCAGAGCGCCTACGGCACCGGCAAGGGCGCGGACACCATCACCAGCGGCCTCGAGGTGACCTGGTCCGACCGGCCGACCCAGTGGAGCAACCGCTATTTCGAGATCCTCTTCGGCTACGAGTGGGAGCTCACGGAGAGCCCGGCCGGCGCGAAGCAGTGGGTCGCCAAGGACGCCGAGGCGATCATCCCGGACGCGCACGGCGGACCCAACCGGCTGCCGACGATGCTGACCAGCGACCTCGCCCTCCGCATGGACCCGGTCTACGAGAAGATCTCGCGCCGCTTCCTGGAGAACCCCGACCAGCTCGCCGACGCCTTCGCCAGGGCCTGGTACAAGCTGCTGCACCGCGACATGGGTCCGGTCGGCCCGCACATGCTCGGGCCGTGGGTGCCGGAGCCCCAGATCTGGCAGGACCCGGTGCCGGCGGTGGACCACGAGCTGGTCGACGAGCAGGACGTCGCCGCGCTCAAGGCCGAGCTGCTCGGGTCCGGCCTCTCGGTCTCGCAGCTGGTCTCGACCGCGTGGGCCTCCGCTGCCACGTTCCGCAAGACCGACAAGCGAGGCGGCGCCAACGGCGCCCGGATCCGTCTGGAGCCGCAGCGGAGCTGGGAGATCAACCAGCCCGAGCAGCTCGAGGTCGCGCTGAGCGCGATCGAGAAGGTGCAGCAGGGCTTCAACGCCGCGCAGACCGGTGGCAAGAGGGTCTCGCTCGCCGACCTGATCGTGCTCGGTGGCTGCGCGGCGGTGGAGAAGGCCGCGAGGGACGCCGGCGTCGAGATCACCGTGCCGTTCCGGCCCGGCCGCAGCGACGCCACGCAGGAGCAGACCGATGTCAGCTCGGCGAAGTACCTCGAGCCGCGCGCCGACGGGTTCCGCAACTACCTGCGCCCGGGCGACAAGGCTCAGCCCGAGACGCTCCTCGTCGACCGTGCGTACATGCTGGACCTCTCGGCCCCGGAGATGACCGTGCTGGTCGGCGGGCTGCGGGCCCTCGGCGCCAACCACGGCGGCGCCAGGCACGGTGTCCTCACCGACCGGACCGAGGTGCTCACGAACGACTTCTTCGTGAACCTGCTGTCGCCGGGCACGAAGTGGAAGGCGTCGGAGTCCGACGAGAACGTGTACGAGATCGCCGACCTCGTCTCCGGCGAGGTCAAGTGGACGGCCACCGCGGTCGACCTCGTGTTCGGCTCGAACTCCCAGCTCCGGGCGCTCTCGGAGGTCTACGCGAGCGACGAGGCGAAGGAGAAGTTCGTCAACGACTTCGTCTCGGCGTGGGTCAAGGTGATGGAGCTAGACCGCTTCGATCTGAAGTGAGCGAGCCGTCGAGCTAGCTCGATAGTCGGCGGAGGCCGCCCCTCGGGGCGGCCTCCGCTGCGTTTCGGTCGCCGGTCCTGGCTGCCATCATGGGCGCATGACCGAGGCGCCCGACGACAGCCGCATCGAGTACGTCGACGCTCCCGAGCTCAGCCGCTACGAGATCCGTGACGGCGACATCCTCGTGGGCTTCACCCAGTACCGGCTTCCCGACGACGTGCACGTCGACTTCGTCCACACCGAGGTCGACGACGAGTACGACGGCCGCGGGCTGGCGAGCGAAGTCGTGAAGTTCGCGCTCGACGACGTGCGCAGCCAGGGCAAGCGGGTCATCCCGCACTGCCGGTACGTCGCGAGGTGGATCACCAAGCACCCCGACTACGAGGACATCACCGACCGCCCGTAGCGGCCGCCGGAGGGCGGCAACGGGGGCGGTGCGGGCCGGCACTCGGTCAGGGGTCGATCGCGCTTCACCGACGCGCCACCTCGGTGCGACTCGGGGTTCACCCGCGACTGGTCGGCTGCGCCCATGACCTCTGTGCGACCCGAGACCCGCCCGCTGCTGTCCCTCGTCCCGAAGGGGAACCGCCATGGTTCCCGCTCCCATCTGACCTGCTTCTTCCGTTGCGGCAACGCCTGTGACAAGCCGGAGCCGAACCCGACCGACCACGCCCACATCCAGGACGAGATCGCGAAGGCGGTCGGCCGCCGCAGCATCCTCCGCGGTGGCGCGGTGGGCGCAGGGGCGCTCGTCGTGGGCGGTGTGATCGCCGACGGCGGTCTGGCCGCTGCGGCGACCGGGGCGCCGACCCGTCCCGGTCGGCCGGGTCGACCGGGTGGCGCGACCCTCGCCACCGCGGAGTTCAGCCCGGTCGCGCCCAACCGTCGGGACGCGTTCACGACGGCCTCGGGCTTCGACCACGACGTCGTGATCCGTTGGGGTGACCCGGTGGTCAAGGGCGCGCCCGACTTCGACGTGCGCCGGCAGAGCGTCGAGGCGGCCGAGAAGCAGTTCGGCTACAACTGCGACTACGTCGGCCTGCTCCCGTTGCGCCGCGACGAGGCCCTGCTCGTGGTGAACCACGAGTACACCGACGAGAACCTGATGTTCCCGGCAGGCGCCTACAGCGACGACGAGGTCAAGCGGATCGCGATGACCAACCACGGCATGTCCGTGGTGCGGGTTCGACGCGGCCGGACGGCGGGCTCCTGGCGGCGCGCCGGCCTCGGGCGGGCGGTCGAGAACCGCCGGATCCACATCCGCACCACCTTCGAGCTCACCGGACCCGCGGCAGGTGACGTCCGGCTGCGGACCAGCGCCGACCCCACCGGCCGTCAGGTCCTCGGCACGCTGAACAACTGTGCGGGTGGCACCACCCCCTGGGGCACCGTGCTGTCGGGCGAGGAGAACTTCAACCAGTACTTCGACGCCGGGGCCGGACTGAACCCCGCCTACGCCGCCGAGTACCAGCGGTACGGCATCAGCGGGTCCGGCCGCGGGTGGAGCTCGGTCGACCCCCGCTTCGACCTCTCCAAGGAGCCGCACGAGCCGCACCGGTTCGGCTGGATCGTCGAGGTCGACCCGTACGACCCCGGGTCGACGCCGCGGAAGCACACGATGCTCGGCCGGTTCAAGCATGAGGGTGCCAACGTCAGCCTCGCTCGCGACGGCCGCGCGGTCGCCTACATGGGCGACGACGAGCGGGGCGACTACCTGTACAAGTTCGTCTCCGCCGATCGGTTCGACCCGAAGCCCACGGCACGCGCCCGGCGGCACAACCTCACGCTGCTGAGCAAGGGCACCCTGTACGTCGCCCGGCTGACCGGCGACGGCGCCGAGGACGGCGAGTACGACGGCACGGGGACCTGGATCCCGCTGTGCTCCGACAGCCAGTCGTTCGTCGCGGGCATGTCGGTCGCCGACGTGCTGCTCTTCACGCGGCTGGCCGCTGACAAGGTGGCACCGACGAAGATGGACCGGCCGGAGGACGTCGAGGCCAACCCGGTCAACGGCAAGGTCTACGCCGCGCTGACGAACAACTCCCGCCGTGGCAGCGCCTCCATGCCGGTGGATGAGGCCAACCCCCTCCAGGCCTCCCAGGTCCGGGCCAGCCTCGGTGCGCCGCTGACCAGCGCCAGCGGCAACCGCAACGGGTACGTGCTGGAGATGACGCCCGCCGGCGGTGACCACGCCGCGACCGAGTTCGGGTGGAGCCTCTTCCTGGTCTGCGGCGACCCCGCCTCGCCGGAGACCTGGTTCGGCGGGTTCGACAGGTCGAAGGTGAGCCCGATCAGCTGCCCGGACAACGTCGCGTTCGACTCAGAGGGCAACCTGTGGATCTCCACCGACGGGAACGTGCTCGGCAGCAACGACGGTGTCTTCCGGGTGCCGGTCGAAGGCCCCAGCCGTGGCCATGTGCAGCAGTTCTGCACCGTGCCCAAGGGTGCGGAGGCCTGTGGCCCGCTCATCACCGACGGCGACCGGGCGCTCTGGGTGGCCGTGCAGCACCCGGGCGAGATCGACGGGTCGACGTTCGAGGAGCCGGGAAGCACCTGGCCCCACACGGACGCGTTCCCGCGCCCCTCGGTGGTCGTGGCCTACCCGGCACGCTGAGCGTCGTACGACGACAGGGCCCCCTGCCGCCCTCGCGGCAGGGGGCCCTTCAGCGCGTGGGCTCAGGTGATCGTCATGCCGCCGTCGACCGGCAGCGTCTGCCCGGTGATGTAGCCGGCGGCGTCGGAGGCGAGGAACACCACGGTCGCCGCCAGTTCGCGCGGGTCGCCCTTGCGGCCCGCCGGAATCCGCTTCTGCTGCTCCTCGATGTAACCCGGCGGGTAGGCCTCGGTCATCTCGGACACGAAGAACCCGGGCGCGATCGCGTTGACCCGGATGCCCTTGCGGCCGGTCCACTGCTGGGCGAGGTCCCGGGTCATGCCGATCAGGCCCGCCTTGGAGGAGGCGTAGGCGGCCTGGGGGAGTCCTGCCGTGGTGAGGCCCAGCACCGAGGAGATGTTGACGATGCTCGAGCCCGGCTGCATGACCCGGCCGCAGGCCTGGGCCATCCAGTAGCAGCCGTTCAGGTTCACGTCGATCACCTGGCGGAACTGCTCCGGCGTCTCCCTCGTCGCCGGGACGGCGCTGCCGACGCCCGCGTTGTTGACGAGGATGTCGACCTTCCCGAACTCGGCCACGGCCGCGTCCACCAGCGCCTGGCACGACCGGGGGTCGGCCACGTCCGTAGCGACGCTGACCGCCCGGCGGCCCGCGGCTTCAACCAGCTGCGCAGTGTCGGCGAGGCGCTCGGCCCGGCGTGCGCCGAGGACGACGTCGGCGCCGGCCTCCGCGAGCGCCTTGGCGAACTCGACACCCAGGCCGGAGCTCGCGCCGGTGACGACGGCGACCCTGCCGTCGAGTCGGAAGAGATCAGTGACGGTCATGCCCCCGACCCTAGGGTGTGCGCTCCGCGGTCGCGGCGCTGTGGAGCGTCCAGCAGGCGGCGCGGTAGCATGAGCCGGTGCGGATGAGCCTGCTCCTTAGCTAGCCGCGTCGACCGGAGTCGGAGTAGTCGACGCGGCCGCCCCTCGATGCCCGAGGGGCTTTTCTGTGTCACGACGCTCCTCCGACGCAGGGCCGCGGACTGCAGCGCCCGGAGCAGGAACGAGACGAGGGATTGAACATGAGCGAGACCGACGTCCACTACGACGTCCACGCGGTCGAGGAGAAGTGGCTGCCCGTCTGGGAGAAGCTCGACACCTTCCGCGCCGACGACGACGTCGTACGCAGCGGCGGGCGCGAGAAGCGCTACGCCCTGACGATGTTCCCGTACCCGAGCGGCGACCTCCACATGGGTCACGCCGAGGTGCTGGCCCTGCACGACGTGATCGCCCGCTACTGGCGCTTCCGTGGCTACGAGGTCCTGAACCCGATGGGCTGGGACTCCTTCGGCCTGCCCGCCGAGAACGCCGCCATCCGCAACGACGAGCACCCCGCGACGTACACCTACGCCAACATCGAGACCCAGCTGGCGTCGATGAAGCGCTACGGCCTGAGCTTCGACTGGTCGCGACGGCTGCACACGTCCGACCCCGAGTACTACCGCTGGACGCAGTGGCTGTTCCTGAAGCTGCGCGAGCAGGGGCTGGCCTACCGCAAGAACAGCCCGGTCAACTGGTGTCCGAACGACCAGACGGTCCTGGCCAACGAGCAGGTCGTCGACGGCGCCTGCGAACGCTGCGGCGCCGAGGTCACCAAGCGGGAGCTGACCCAGTGGTACTTCCGCACCACGGCCTACGCCCAGGAGCTGTACGACCGCCTGGACGACCTGCAGTCGGCCTGGATCGGCAAGGTCGTCAACGCCCAGCGGAACTGGATCGGCCGGTCGGAGGGCGCTCACGTCACGTTCGAGGTCGAGGGCCACGAGCCGATGACCGTCTTCACGACGCGACCGGACACGTTGTGGGGTGCCACATTCATGGTGGTCGCCGCCGACGCGGCCCTCGCGACCGAGCTGGTGTCCGACGACCAGCGCCAGGCGCTGGAGGACTACCTGGTCGACGTGCGCAAGGAGACCGACATCGACCGCCTGGCGACCGACCGCCCGAAGACCGGGGTCTTCCTGGGCGTGCACGCCACCAACCCGGTCACCGGCGAGCAGATGCCCGTCTGGGCGTCGGACTACGTGCTGGCCGACTACGGCACCGGCGCGATCATGGCCGTGCCCGCCCACGACCAGCGGGACCTGGACTTCGCGCGGGTGATGGGCCTGCCGGTCCGCCGTGTCGTCGACACCGGTGAGGACAACCCGGAGGAGAGCGGCGTCGCGACGACCGGCGACGGCGTCTACGTGAACTCCGGGCCGCTGGACGGCAAGTCCGACAAGGCTGCCGGCATCAGCGAGGCGATCGCCATCCTGGAGCGCAACGGCCACGGCTCCGGGACGATCAACTTCCGGCTGCGCGACTGGCTGCTGTCCCGGCAGCGCTACTGGGGTGCCCCGATCCCGATCGTCCACTGCCCGGTCGACGGGGAGGTGCCGGTCCCCGAGGACCAGCTGCCGGTCGAGCTGCCGGAGCTGCGCGGCGCCGACCTGAAGCCCAAGGGCACGTCGCCGCTGGGCGCAGCCACCGACTGGGTCAATGTCGCCTGCCCCGCGTGCGGGGGGCCGGCCACCCGCGACACGGACACGATGGACACGTTCGTCGACTCCTCGTGGTACTTCATGCGCTACGTGTCGCCGCACGACGACACGCAGGCGTTCGACACCGAGCTGGCGAACGCGTGGGGGCCGATCGACCTCTACATCGGCGGCGACGAGCACGCCGTGCTGCACCTGCTGTACGCCCGGTTCTTCACCAAGGCCCTGCGAGACGCGGGGCTGCTGGACTGGGACGAGCCGTTCTCGGCGTACCTGAGCCAGGGCAAGGTCATCAACAACGGGCGCAAGATGAGCAAGTCGCTGGGCAACGGCGTCAACCTGGGGGACCAGCTCGCGGAGTTCGGCGTGGACGCCGTGCGGCTGACGCTGGTCTTCGCCAGCCCGCCCGAGGACAACATCGACTGGGCCGACGTCTCGCCGGGCGGGTCGGTCCGCTTCCTGCAGCGGGCGTGGCGACTGTCCGGTGACGTCACCTCGGCGCCCGGGGTGGACGTTTCGACCGGCGACGTGGCCCTGCGCAAGATCACCCACAAGACCGTTCACGAGATCGCGCAGCTGCTGGAGTCCTACCGCTTCAACGTCGTGGTGGCGCGCACGATGGAGCTGGTCAACGCGACCCGCAAGGCGATCGACTCCGGCTGCGGTCCGGCCGACCCGGCTGTGCGGGAGGCGACCGAGGCGGTGGCGATCCTGCTCTCGCTGGTCGCGCCGTACACCGCCGAGGAGATGTGGGAGCGGCTGGGCCACGAGCCGACGGTCGCCCAGGCGGCCTGGCCGACCGTCGACCCGGAGCTGCTGGTCGACGAGTCCGTGACCGCCGTCGTCCAGATCCAGGGCAAGGTCCGCGCACGCCTGGAGGTCTCGCCGGGGATCAGCGAGTCCGACCTCGAGGCGGCCGCGCTGGCGGACCCGGCCGTGACGAAGGCGATCGACGGTCGCCAGGTCCGGAAGGTGATCGTGCGCGCGCCCAAGCTCGTCAACATCGTCGTCTGAGCCGGCGCACGGGCGATCGCTCAGCCGCGACGCGCACGCGGGCCGGCCGCAGGGCCGATTCGGGATAACCTCACCGGCATGTCCGTCGCACTGGTCACCGACTCGACGGCCCACCTCCTCCCCGAGGTGGAGAAGGAGCACGGCATCGCGGTGGTGCCCCTCCAGGTCGTGATCGACGACGTGTCGTACGACGAAGGGTCCGCCGAGGCGACACCGGAGCGTGTCGCGGCGGCGTTGCGAGAGAAGCGCGCGGTCAGCACCTCGCGGCCGTCGCCGGCGATCTTCGCCGACCTCTATGCGCGGCTCGCGGGGGAGGGCGCGACCGAGATCGTCTCCATCCACCTGTCGGGTGAGGTGAGCGGGACGTTCGAGTCGGCCCTCGTCGCGTCCCGTCAGGCGCCGGTGCCGGTGACCTGTGTCGACACCCGCCAGGTCGGGGTGGCGACGGGCTACGCCGTCGAGTCTGCGGCCGCGGTGCTCGCTGGTGGCGGCTCGGCCGAGGAGGCCGCCGTCGCTGCCCGGGCTCGTGCCGGCGCCGCCGCGTCGCTGTTCTACGTGGACACCCTGGAGTACCTGCGGCGGGGTGGGCGGATCGGTGCCGCCGCTGCGGTCTTCGGCGGAGCGCTGGCCGTGAAGCCCCTGCTCGGGATCGTCGACGGCGTGATCGCGCCCCGCGAGAAGGTCCGCACGGCTGCGAGGGCGATCGCCCGGCTCGAGGGCCTGGCCGTCGAGGCGGCCGCCGAGCAACGGGTCGAGGTCACTGTCGCCCACCTGGATGCCGCCGAACGCGCCGCCGCCCTGACCCGGCGGATCTCGGAGCGGCTCGCCGACGCGCTCGAGGGGCGCGACGTGCGCTGCGTCGAGCTCGGCGCGGTGCTCGGCGCCCACGTCGGTCCCGGCATGCTCGCGATCTGCGTCGCCCCGTTGCTCGTCTGACGGCGCTGCGCTCGGTCTGTCGAATCGGCCAGCCCGCGTTCACAGCCGGTGGGCTGCCGGACGCTGTCCACAGGCCCGGGCGGTCGCGGGTGCGACTGTCCGGTCCGCCTGCCTAGCGTGCCCGCATGCAGGCCAGTCGATCCACCGTTACCCGCGCGGACTCGGCTCGTGCCGACGCCGCGACCCGACGCCTGGCGCTCATCGCCGCGGAT
>NZ_SSXI01000200.1 GCF_004803405.1 Nocardioides sp.
CGTCACCGGCCCGGCGGAGGGAGCGGCATCTGCCGACGGCGTACCGCTGATCGCGACGCGACGCTCGAGCCGGTCGAGGCGGGCGAGCACGCCGTCGGTGGTGTGGTCGGCGCCCGGAAGGAGGATCCGCGCGCAGATCAGCTCGAGGAGCAGCCGCGGCGCGGTGGCGCCGCGCATGTCGGTGAGCCCGGCGGCGACGAGGTCTGCGGCCCGGGTGAGCTCGGCGCGGCCGAACCGGGCCGCCTGGGCGACGAGTCGGTCGCCCTGGTCGCCGGAGACGTCGATCAGGCCGGTCGCCGGGGCGTCGGGGACCGCGGAGACGATCACCAGGTCGCGCACCCTCCGCAACAGGTCCTCGGTGAAGCGGCGCGGGTCCTGTCCGGTCTCGATCACCTTGTCGACGACGCCGAACACCGCCGCGCCGTCGCCGGCTGCGAATGCGTCCACCACGTCGTCCAACAGCGTGTCGGGGGTGTAGCCCAGCAGGCCGCTCGCCAGGTCGTAGGTCACGCCCGCCGGACCGGCGCCACCGAGGAGCTGGTCGAGGACCGAAAGCGTGTCACGCGCCGACCCGGCGCCCGCGCGCACCACGAGCGGCAGTGCGGCCGGCTCGATCGACACCCCCTCGCGCTCGCACAGCTCGGAGAGGTACGACGTCAGCAGCCGCGGCGGGATCAGCCGGAACGGGTAGTGGTGGGTCCGCGAGCGGATGGTCGGGATGACCTTCTCCGGCTCGGTCGTCGCGAAGATGAAGCGCAGGTGCGGCGGCGGCTCCTCCACCAGCTTCAGCAGGGCGTTGAAGCCCTGCGTGGTGACCATGTGGGCCTCGTCGATGATGTAGACCTTGTAGCGGCTCCGCACCGGCGCGAAGAACGCCTTCTCGCGGAGGTCACGCGCGTCGTCGACGCCACCGTGGGACGCCGCGTCGATCTCGATCACGTCGATCGAGCCGGGCCCGTTGCGCGCCAGGTCCCGGCAGCTGTCGCACTCGCCGCACGGATCGGCGACCGGCGCCTTCTCGCAGTTGAGCGCGCGAGCGAGGATCCGGGCGCTGGTCGTCTTGCCGCAGCCGCGGGGGCCGGAGAAGAGATAGGCGTGGTTGACCCGGTTGCCCGCGAGCGCGGCGCGCAGCGGCTCGGTCACGTGCTCCTGCCCGATCACCTCGGCGAAGGTCTCGGGCCGGTAGCGGCGGTACAGAGCGAGCGGGGAGTCCACGCCTGAACACTAACTACCGCTCCCGACAACGGACACCCTGACCACCACAAACGAAGAGGCCCCCCGCGCACCCGACAGAGCTCACTTACCCTTGCTGCCTTCCGGCCCTGGGGGAGTTGGGTGAGATGCCGCCACACGGGGGGTTGGCACAACCTTAGACGACGGGCAGGGGCGCTCCGAAGTCCGGGCCACCCGCGGCCCGAGGCGATTTCATCCCGCCGCTCGCTCGCCGGTACGCTCCTCCGCGGAGGTATCGCCTAGTGGCCTATGGCGCTCGCTTGGAAAGCGGGTTGGGTTAACAGCCCTCGGGGGTTCGAATCCCCCTACCTCCGCCATGGGAAGCAGGTCGCTGACCTGCAAGGACGCCGCTCCTGCTCCGATCCGGAGAGGGGCGGCGTTCTGTCTTCCGGGGGTCACAGGCTCAGTTCTGGTCGCCATCCGGGACGGGGCGGGAGTACCACGGCCGAGGTCCGGAGCCTTACCAGGTGGCAACCGTGGCCGAGAGCCGTGGGACTCGCGGATGCCCGGAAGTGGGTAGATGCGGCCCGAGGAGAGGAGGCCGAGCGCGAGGGCAACGCGGATCAGATCGCGCACACGCCTGCGCCGCCAGCCTTCGTCCAGACGACGGAGTTCAGACTGGATCTCGGCAGAGTCCGCTCAGTCCCCGCAGAACCCTGGCCGTTTCACATGCCGCCTGCGACCCCGCCGAGCCGGTACCCGGTCGCAGGCGGCGGCCGGGTCGAGCTCCACTGGCAGGCGTGGTCAGTGGTGCTCTCGCCGCTCGCGGTCATCGTGGACTCGTTGAGCAACCCGGTGCCGGACTCCCCCCCAGAGAGCCCGCAGTCGCTGTTCCGGCCCGTCGCCTTGCCGGCCTTGACCCGGTAGTCCACGATCACCACGTAGGTGTGGACCCGTGGCGCTCCCGCCCGGGCCGCACCGATCGTCTGGTTGGCCACCAGCCGGGTTCGGCCACGCCCGTTCCAGGCCGGGTTCAGGTCGATCGACCGGGGCCTGGCCCGCACGCTGGTGTCGACGATCCGCACCGCGGCGCCGTACCGGAGCCGGTCGCTCAGGCTGTAGGTGGTCGCCGCAGCCCCCCGGTTGGTCACCGTGATGGCGTACCTGATCCGGAAGCGGTTCTTTCCGATCTTTCTCGGACCCGACTTCACCACCTTCCGGTGGACCGGCTCGCTGAACGTCTTGCAGGTCTCCGCACTGGTCCTGTGCGCATCGACGGTGATCGAGGCCCGGTTCATCAGCCCTGTCCCGCTTTCACCACCTCCGAGTGAGCAGTCGCTGTTGCGGTAGCTGACCTTCGCGGCGTTCACCTTGAACCGGATCGTCACCCGGTAGGTGTGCACCGTCGGGGTGCTTGCGTCGACGGCGGCTGCGATCGGCTGATCGGTCTGGATCCGCAGCCGCTTCGCGCCGGGGGACCAGGTGTTCTCCACAGCACTGAGCCCACTCGTGACCGCCGCCGCCCTCGGCTGGCCCAGCACGGTCACCGCATCGCCGTACGCGAGGGTGTCGTCCAGGTCGTAGACACCCGCACCGGCGTGGGGATTCGTCACCGAGACCTCGTAAGCCAGCTCGAACCGGCCACCGCCCAGCGGGCGCGGCTCTCCGATCGAGGTCTTCTCGACCTCGGGCACGAACGGCGTCGAGCACGCCGCCGCATCCTCGGTGGCGACACCGGCGCTGACTCGGGCGGTGTTCGAGAACCCGGTGCCCGACTCGCCCGCACCAAGAGAGCAGTCCGAGCTCTCGTAGGTGAGCGACCCGCCGTCGACCGTGGCGTTGGCGGTCACCAGGTACACGTGGGACTCCCCGTCAGCGATCGGCTGGTCCTCGACGACCTGCAGGGTGCTCGTCGCCGCGTCCCAGGAGTCGACGGTTGAGATCCCACCCGGCTCGATGTTGGTCGAGGTGACCGTCGTGAGCGTGATCCCCTCGCCCACCGCGAACACGTCGCTCAGGTCATAGCCAGGACCATCACCGGTCCGGGTCACCGTGATCCGGAACCGCGCCGTGTTCGTGCCATCCACGGTGGTGAGGACCGGGCATGACTCGACACTGTCCTCGTTGTTGCCATCGACCCCGTCAGCCTCGTTGCCGAGGACCGTGGCCTGATTGGTCAGACAGGTCGTGGCCGGGTTCGGCGCCGACGCGGTCAGCGTGTACTCGACGCTCGCACCGATGGCGAGACGGCCGTTGACGCACGTCACGGTCTGATCGGCGACCGTGCAGCCCGTCGGCGGTGTGATGTCCGTCAGCCCGTCCGGCAGCGTGTCCGTGATCGTCTGGCCGCTCGACACCCCGGGGCCGTTGTTGGTGACGGTCAACGTGTAGCTGACCTGCCCTCCGGCGACGTACCACGCCGGACCGGCCTTCTCGATCTCCAGGTCCGCCGGCAGCCCGGGCGACGACGTCGCGTCGTTGTTGCCGTTGGCGGGGCCGTCGGCGGCCGATACGAACTCGAAGGCCGGGCTGGCCGAGCCTGGGTCGGTCACCCTGACCTGCACCACGCTGCCCGTCTCGTTGTAGACGAAGCCCAGGTTGCCGTTGCCGAACGTCAGCGCTGCCCCAGCACCCTGGCCTCCCGTCTCCTCGACTGGGACTGGAGACGGGAATGCGTCCACCTGCCCGGTGAGCGGGTTGATCCGGAAGATGTGGCTGGAAGCGGACGCCCAGAAGTAGCCCTCGGCATACGTGATGTCGTTGGCCGCTCCGGTGACCCCGGGGAACGAGTTGAGCGGCTGGGACAGGACGAGCGTCCCGACCTGCGCGCCGGTGGTCGGGTTGACCTTCGGCCACACGCCGCTCACCCAGTCACCAACGGTCATCAGACCATCCGGGCCGATCGTTCCCGCTGCGTACGACCAGTCGGATGCGATGCCGACCCGGGTGAGGGTGCCGGTCGCGTCGACCCGCACGATCGAGCCGGTGGGGAACTCGGCGTTCCCGCCCGTGACCGTGCCGTAGATGTAGTTGTCGGCCGTGTTGTACCCGATGGCGTTGTAGCCGACCGGCGCGGGGGCGCCGATCTCCTGCAGCGTGAGGGTGCCGTCGGATGCCGTGACCGTGCGGTAGAGCTGGGAGTTCGCGGTACCGACGATCACGAACTGCTGCGGCTCCGTCGGATCGAACGGGTCGCCCACGGCGGCCGCCGCCACCGTCGACGACGAGGCTTCCACGGTGGCGCCGGAGTCCCCGGCCTCGGCCGCCGCGGGATCCGACAACTGGACCAAGGCCAGCAGGACGAGCAGCAGGGCCAGGCCCAGTGCAAGCACGCGAAGCAGGTCGCGATGGGCGGCGGAAAGCGGATGCGGCCGGCGTGCGCGATGGGTTGGATCCTGGCGGAGGGAGTTGTGCACCGAGGTCTCCTCTGTCCGAGCCGACGCCGGTCCATCCCGAGTCGCCAGGGCCGGCTGCGTCGCAGGCTGGCACGACACTCACGTCGCTGTCCCGCCGCGGGCTCGAACTTGGTACCCGTTTGGTCCGCTGCTTGGTACCCGCTGGTCCGCCACGAACCAGGGCCATCTCCCACCTCGGGGTTTGGGACCTCCCAACTCGAGGGGCGGGAGGTCCCAACTCGGGGTGCGGGAGGTCCCATCTCGCGGGGCGGGAAGTCCCAACTCGGGGTGCGGGAAGTCCCAACTCGGCGGTCAGCGGCGGCGCGCCAGGACCGGCCGCAGCACGACCAGCACGACCAGCGCGCCGCCGCCGGCCAGGCCCCACCACACCGCGTCGCGGCGGGTGTCGGCGAGCAGGTCCTGCCGCTCGGCGGGCGGCTTCGCCCGCTCGACCACGTCGGCCTCGTCCATGCCCGCACCCCCT
>NZ_SSXI01000135.1 GCF_004803405.1 Nocardioides sp.
CCGGCGCGGGTCCGGGGATCTGACCCGGCCACGGCCGGTCGACGGGCCGCAGGCCCACCGCCCGCTCGCCCCAGGGCACGAGCATCTGGCGGTCGGCCGCCCCGCGACCGCCCTGGAGCACGGGGACCCGCACGGCGTCGTACCCGACCATGGCCTGCACTCGTGCGACCCCGCGCACCACCTGGTCGTCGGCGCCGCCGCCCCACAGTCCGTCGGCATGGTCCCCCGCCGGCTCGACGATCTCGGGGATGAGCCGGACCCGCTCGACCGGCGCGCTGATCGTCGCGCCGAACGTCTTGCGGCTGCGCAGCCCGGACGAGGCCATCCCGGCCTGGAGCTGCCAGTGCACCCGGTCGACGAGGTCGCGGGAGGTGAAGCACCGCGGATGCATCCAGGTGCGCGCCGAGACGCCCAGACCGGCGGCGCCCTCGAACTCCGCCTCGATCCGCACCGACGTCGCCACCAGCTGCCGGTCGGCCAGTCCGGCGACGAACCGCTCGGTCGTCGTGCGCACACTGAACGTCACCGCCTCCGCCGAGTCCAGTGGCGGCTCGAACGAGATCTCGCACGCCAGCTCCGGCGGCGGTGTCCGCGAGGCCAGCGGGGCCGCCTCCGCGCCCTGCGCCCGGCGCCACACGTCGACACCGTAGGCACCGAACCGGTTGCTCACCTCGCCGGCGGAGAGCGCCGCGAACTCCCCCAGCCGCACCAGGCCGAGACGACGCAGCAGGTCGGCGAGCTCGGCGCCCTCCTCGCCGTCATCGGCGAGCACCGTCACGGGCAGCTCGCGCAGGAACTCCGCAGACCCACCGGACGACACCACCACGCACCCCTGCGGGGCCGCCAACCGGGCAGCCCGCTCTGCGGTGTAGAGGTCGTCGGCCACGCCGAACCGGCAGTCCCACACGCCCGCCGCCACGAGGTGCTCGGCCAGCAGCGCCGCCGCCGCCTCCTCGCCGTCGACACCGCCCCGCGCGAAGTAGCGCCCCGGTGCCGGCACCGCCAGGAGACCGGGCCGGAGCGGCGCCACCCCCGGACGGATCTCCTCGACCGCCGCCAGCACCGGCTCGAACCACCGTGCGTCGCGGTCGGGGTTGGCCGTCAGCAGCACCAGCTCGGGACACCGCGCCTGGGCATCGCGGCGCCGCTGGCCACGCCGCACGCCCTCCTCGCGGGCAGCGGCGTTGCAGACCACCACCCGGTTGTTCGCGAGTACGACGGCAGGTGCCGCCGCGCTCACCGGCTCGATCCCCGGCTCGATCCCCGAGGAGTCGGCGGAGTCGGCCAGCTCCATGACCGCCGCGGTCACCGACCAGTCGGGGCACCAGACGACCAGCGTGCGCATGGCCGCTACCCCAGCGCCAGCTCACGACGGAGCACGCCGGCCCCTCGTCGTACCGCGACCTGCACCCGCCGCTCGCGCAGTCGGCCACGGCCATGGCCGATGCCTCGCCAGGTGGTCTGCTCGGCCGACAGCCGCGCCTCGCAGCGTGGCCAGTCGCCGTGCACCACCAGCACCGCGGAGCGGGCGCGGAGCCGGGCGTCGAGAATGGAGGCGGACTTCGCGTCGACGACCGTGGGCGGGCGCAGCACGACCACCTTGAGCACGTCGACCAGCGCGGCGGTGACCTCGAGCCAGTGCTCGCCGGGCGCCGGCACCAGCACGGTGCGGGTCAGCTCGATCCCGAGCTGATGGGCCGCCTGGGCACCGAAGTCGGTCCATCCCGCGAAGCCGACCCACTCCCCGGCCTGCGAGGCGCCGGCAGCCAGCGCCATGGCCAGCGAGGCGGAGTCGACGGCGTAGCTGCCGCCCGTGCGCAGCTGCACCAGGCCGTCGAACATCGGCAGGGTGGGCACGCTGAGCCGGGTCGGCCCGCCCTGCAGCGCGTGGATCCGGCCGCGCAGCTGGTCGATCACGGCGTGCGTGTCGTTCCGCCCCGCGGTGGCGGGGTCGACGACGACGGCGTGGCTCACTCAGACATGATCGAACACTTGTTCGAACAAATCAACTGGGAGGGCTCGGCGCCTCAGTACTTCTGGGCCCAGACCGCGGCCAGCTTGTTCTCGTGCATCTCGATCAGCCGGGACGCTGCCATCCCGACCCTCGCGGCGAGCGTCGACTCCGGCACGGCCGGCACGCTACCCGGAGCGAGCGTGACCGCCCACTGGAACAGTCCGATCGACTCGATCCGCACCAGCCCGTCGCCGGACTCCCCCACCGCGAGGATGTTGTTGCGGGCCGCGCGCCGCGCCTCCTGGCCGAGGGTCTGCGGCGCCCCTTCGCCCCGCACGACCCGGCCGAGCAGCTCGCTCTTGTAGCGGTAGTACTCCTTGGTGCGGGCCACCCACAGCAGCCTGGCCAGCGTCGCCAGCTTCGCCTCGATCCGGTCGTCGGTCGAGTGGCCGTAGTACCCCGGGGCGAACCAGACGTCCACTTGCCGGCGCCCCGTGATCCGGCCGAAGGTGGTCTCGTCCGGCGTCGCCGCCTCGACCACCATGGTGTCGAGGTGCTCCTGCATCGTCTTCACGTCGCTCCTAGACCTCCGGCTCACCGAAGTTGCGCCGGACATTGCCGGGCGTGCTGTCCGCCAGTGCCGGCCGCGGCAGCACGAACTGCCGTGCCGTCTCCTCGCTGTAGGTGTGGTCCGTCGGGTACTGGACCTCGGGGTACGTGCGCGGCCGCGGGCCGTCCTCGGAGCCCTCAGGCAGGACGTAGCCGTTGATCGCGTCGGACATGTGGAGCAGCTGGTCCCGGATGAAGACCTCGTCGTGGATCCACTGGACCTTCATGTCCACGATCGCCTCACGCATCGACTGGTAGATCTCCGCGGGGCTCTCGCCCTTGATGTCGAGCTCCTTCTTCGGCTCGTCGGGGTAGCCGACGATCGCGCCGGTGACGGAGAGCGCGGAGCCCGCCATCGCCCAGTAGAGCGCCGCGGACGTTCCGCCGGTCGCGGGCACCGCAGCCACGGCGACGATCGCGCCGATGATGCTCAGCACCAGTACGGCGTCGGCGGCGTCCTTGCCGCTGTCGTAGTCGTCGAGGGCGGAGCTCGCCTCGTCGATGAGGTTGCTGACGTCCTGCCTCGCCCTCCTCCACATCTCCGCCGACGCCAGGAGGGACGACCGGAGGCTCGCCACGGCACGGAACTCGTGGTGGAACACGCGACTCAGCGGCGGGATGTAGTTGGACTTGAAGGCGTCCGCGGCGATGCCGTTCCAGTCGACGAGGTAGGTGACCATGTCGGGCAGCCGGTCGTAGGCCGCGTGCGGCGGGTACTCCTTGCCGTCCGCCAGGTCGATGTGGCCGTTCTCCCCCGAGAGCAGGGCCAGCACCGGCTCGAGCTCCGTCGCGGCCGCGCGCAGTGCGTCCGGGTCGGGCAGGTCCGCGAGCTCGTCGAACATCCCGGTCATGTCGGCGAACCAGGTCTCGATCTCACCCCGGAAGCGCGAGTCGTAGTCGGCGTACTGCCGGGCCTTCTCCTCGTCGGTCCACTCGTACTGGTCGTAGTCGCCGTTGTTGTAGGCCTGGTAGGCCTGGTACTGCACCTCGAGGTCGACGAACTTCTTCCTCAGGGACTCGGCCTGCTCCCGAACCTTGGTGTAGTCGTCACTCATAGGGGATCTCCTGCTTCCGCCTCTCGAGCTCGCGCCTCACATCCGACTCGGTGTCGGTGAAGTCGACGATGCACAGCCGCATCGCGGCCGCTGAGTCGGCGAGGTTGGTGCCGTTCGTCGTCAGCACCGACGCGACCTGGTCGCGCACGGAGGCCCAGGTGTCGTAGATGCCGTGCGCTCCGCCGACGCCGATACCCGATGGCCGCTCGAGTGCGGCCTTCGGGCTGGCACCCGACAGCGCGGCCGCGGCACTCGTCTGGGCGCCGGCCATCTCGTCCAGGGCCTTCTCCGCGAACCAGAGGTCGTGGAGGTCGACGGCGAGCTCTTCAGGGGTGGGCATGCGATCTCCTCGGTTGCGTCGGTGGGTCAGCCGTTGCTGGACGCCACCGTCACGGTGGCGTCGAAGGTCACGTCCTCGGTCGCGGGAGCGGTCCCGCCGCTCCCGCGTCGGGCGAGGGAGTAGTTATGGGTGATCCCGACCTTCGTCGGGCCGCTGCCGGTCGCTGGCACGGCGAGGGTGCCGGAGTACCCGGCCGAGGCCAGCCTCTCCTCGAGCAGGACGACCGCCCCGTCGCCGGCCACGCTGCCCCTGTGCTCCTCGACGCTGAAGCTGGTGCGGGTGCCGCCGTCCTTCCAGAGGAACGTGGAGGGCTGGAGCGTCAGGTCGAAGACGAGCCAGCTCGCCCCCTCCGCGGACCAACCCAGGTCGGCGACGTACGGCGTCACCGTGGCCGGGCTCGTCCGACAGGCGATCGTGTAGCTCAGCGCGGCCCCCGGCTCGCCCCGCTGGTCCGGGCAGTCGACGGTCGCGGTCCTGACGTCGTACAGGCCCTGCGCGACACCCGCGTCGACCTCGCCGGTCGCGAGGTCGAGCTCCTGCACCAGGCCGTCGTACTCGATCTCCAGCACGGCCGACTGGTCGCCGACGGGCACGAGCACCCAGGCGCTCTCGCCCGACGTCGACTGGGTGTCGACGGTGAAGACGTCTCGCCCCTCCTCGCCGGCTCGGAGCCGCACCTCGGCCGACTGCGGAGTGGTGCCGTGCAGCACCGGGCCGAAGGCGGGCGCCGGCCCGGTGTGCTGCCAGCCCAGCCCGATGTAGGCGGAGCCCTCAGGGGCGTCGTGGTCGGCGTCGTCCTCGGCGTCCTCGGCCGGGACCGACTCGCGGGGCTCGGTCACCGTGAAGGTGAGCTGACCGCTCGGCAGGACCACCTCGGTCTCGGTGCCGTCGAGGTCGACAGTGCCGGCGGCGGGAACCACCGGGTCGGCGCCCGGCGCGCCGTCCGATGGGGACGCGTCGCCGCATCCTGCGACGCCGACCAGGAGAACCGCTGAAGCAACCAGCGTCCGAGCGCGCATCAGGACCCGGAGCTGTTCCCGAGAAGGCATGGGATGACCCTTCCACGCGACGCGCGAGCCAAACCATGCAACTTCCGGGTCAGCGCTTGCGCTTCTCCCGCGGCTGCACCTTGATCTCGATCGGCGTGCCGACGAACCCGAACTCCTCGCGCAGGCGACGCTCGATGTAGCGCTCGTAACCGGCGTCGAGCTTGCCGGAGGTGAACAGCTTGAACGTCGGGTGCGCCACCTGGACCTGCGTGCCGAACAGGATCCGGGGCTGCTTGCCCCCGCGCACGGGGTGCGGGTGCTCGGCGACGAGCCGTCCGAGGAACGCGTTCAGCGCGCCGGTGGAGACTCGCGTCTCCCAGCCCTCGATGGCCCGCTCCAGCGCCGGCACCAGGCGGTCGATGTGCCAGCCGGTCTTCGCGGTGATGTTGATCCGCGGCGCCCACTGCACCTGCACCAGGTCACGCTCGATCTCGCGGTCGAGGTAGAAGCGGCGCTCGCCGTCGACGAGGTCCCACTTGTTGAAGGCGATCACCAGCGCCCGGCCGGCCTCGCGGATCTCCTGCAGGATCCGGATGTCCTGCTCGGCGATGGACTGGCTGCCGTCGAGGACCAGCACGCAGACCTCCGCCCGCTCGATGGCGGTCGAGGTGCGCAGCCACGCGTAGTACTCGTGGCCGGAGGCCTCCTTCACCCGCTTGCGGATCCCGGCGGTGTCGATGAAGCGCCAGGACCTGCCGCCGAGCTCGACGATCTCGTCGACGGGGTCCACGGTGGTGCCGGCGACGTTGTCGACGACCGACCGCTCCTCCCCCGCCAGCTTGTTGAGCAACGAGGACTTGCCGACGTTGGGGCGGCCGACGATGGCGATCCGTCGCGGGCCTCCGACCTCCTCGTCGGCGTCCGCCGGCGCCTCCGGCAGCACCTTGAGCACGGCGTCCAGCAGGTCACCCGAGCCGCGACCGTGCAGCGCGGAGACAGGCAGCGGCTCTCCGAGACCCAGGTTCCACAGCGCGTACGCCTCCGCCTCGGTGCGCTCGTCGTCGACCTTGTTGGCGGTGAGCAGCACCGGCTTGCCGGACTTGCGGAGCACCCGCACCACCGCCTCGTCGGCGTCGGTGATGCCGACCGTCGCGTCGACCACGAAGAGCACCGCGTCAGCGAGGGAGACCGCGATCTCGGCCTGGCCCTTGATCCGCTCCGCCATGCCGCGGGCGTCAGGGTCCCAGCCGCCGGTGTCGACCACCGTGAAGGCACGGCCGTTCCACTCGGCGTCGTAGGACACCCGGTCCCGGGTCACCCCCGGGATGTCCTGCACCACGGCCTCGCGGCGGCCGAGGATCCGGTTGACGAGGGTCGACTTGCCCACGTTCGGACGGCCGACCACCGCCAGCACCGGGGTGCTCCCGGTCATGGGCATTACGGCGTCTTCACTCATTCGGTGTCTCCTACTGGGAGCGGGCCGGGCAGGCTCCGCCCCGTCTCGTCCAGGGCGTCGGCCAGCTGGCTGCGCATGTGATCGCGCAGGGCGGCCGAGGTCAGACGAACATGATCTCGCGTCCGGGGCCACGGCACCGCATCGACGGGCACCGGCTCCCCCACGACGATGTCGAACCGGGCACCGCGCGGCGGCAGCGACCCGCTGGAGCCGCCGGGCTCACGGGTCCCGATGAAGGTCAGCGGGAGGACGGGTGCGCCCGTCACCAGCGCGAGGTAGGCCGCGCCGGTGCGGAAGGTCGCGAGGTCGCCCGGACCGCGGGTGCCCTCAGGGAAGACCCCGACGGAATGACCCTCGCGCAGGACGCGGAGCGCTGTCCGCACCGCCAACGGATCGGCGTTGAACCGGTCGACCGGCACCTGGCCGCCCAGTCGTAGCAGCAACCCGAGCGGACCCTTGAACATCTCGATCTTCGTCAGCGCGTGGACCGGTCGAGGCGCGAAGAGCGCCATCAGCGGACCGTCGATGATCCCGATGTGGTTGGCCGTCACGACCACCGGCCCCGTCGCGGGGAACCGCTCGAGGTGGTGCAGGCGGACGTCGTACCGCCTCCGGATCAGCCAGCGGCCGAGGGGGCGTACCGCGCGAAGCGGCCACTGGGCGGGCTGGCGGACCGCGTCACTGCGCGGGCGCGCGAGGTGCGCGGCTCCGCGGGGGTCGCTCACGCGCGCTCCATCACCAGACCCACGACGAGGTCCACGACCTCCTCGAGGGCGAGGTCGGTGGAGTCGATGTGGACGGCTCCCTCGGCCATGGTCAGCGGTGCCACGGCCCGACCGGAGTCGATCTTGTCGCGAGCGAGCAGCGAGGCCTGTGTCGCGTCGACGTCGGTGCCCCCGTTCTCCAGGGCGCGTCGGGCGGCGCGGGCCGACGGGTCGGCAGTCAGGTACACCTTCACCTCGGCCTGCGGCCAGACGACCGAGCCGATGTCGCGGCCCTCGACGACGATCCCGCCGTCGCCGATGATCTCCCGCTGGAGCGCGACCAGGCGCTCGCGCACCTCGGGCACCGTGCTCACCGGCGACACTGCGCCGTTGACCTCGTCGCTGCGGATCTCCACGGCGACGTCGCTGCCGTCGACCGTGATCGTCGGGTGCAGCGGGTCGGTGCCCGACCGGAGGACCGGGGTGCCCGCCTGCGCCGCGACCGCTGCCGGGTCGTGGACGTCGACGCCGTTGCGGAGCATCCACCAGGTCATCGCGCGGTACTGGGCGCCGGTGTCCAGGTACCGCAGGCCGAGCCGGTCGGCGACGGCGCGGCAGGTGCTGGACTTCCCGGATCCCGAGGTGCCGTCGACGGCGACGACCACGGACGAGGAGTCGGGAAGTGCTGCGTTCACGGCCCGCAGACTACCGGTGAGTCACCCAGCCCTTCGATTCGAGCGCGGCCCGCAGCTCCTCGGCACGCTCGGCCGCGACGTCGAGCTCCACGAGACCGACCGGGCGGCCGGGGTCGTGGTCGATCCGGACGTCCTCGATGTTGACGCCGCTGTCGCCGGCGTCGGCGAACAGCCGCGCCAGCTCGCCCGGGTGGTCCGGCACCGCGACGTGGAGCTCCACCATCGGCTGCGGCGGTCCGCCGTGCTTTCCTGGGATCGCTCGGGTGCCGGCCAGCCCGTGGCTGAGGAGGGACTCCAGGCCGGCCCGGTCGCCGGAGCCCACCGCCTCCAGGAGCAGGTCCAGGCGGTCGCGGACCTCCGCGAGGAGGGCGGCGACGGCCGACGCGTTGCCGCCGATGATCTGGCTGTACAGCTGCGGGTCCCCGCCGGCTACCCGGGTGACGTCGCGGACGCCGGTGCCGGACAGGGCGAGATGCTCCGGCGCGGCGCCGGCGAGGGTGCCGGCGACCAGGGACGCCAGCAGGTGGGGGACGTGCGAGGTGCGAGCCACGGCCTTGTCGTGCTCGGCCGGGGTGAGCCGCACCGGGAGGGCACCGCAGAGCTCGACCAGTGCCTGCACCACGCGGATCGCGGCCGGGGCGGCGCCGGGGCCGGCCGCGATGGCCCACGGTCGGCCGTCGAAGAGGAACGGGTTGGCGGACAGCGGGCCGGAGTGCTCGGTGCCGGCCATCGGGTGGCTGCCGACGTAGCGGCTCGCGGCGGGGTGGCCGGCGACGGCGTCCAGCGGGGCCGCCTTGACGCTGCCGACGTCAGTGACGACGGTGTCGGGGGCGGCGGCGTCCAGCGCGGCTCGGATCGTGGTCCCGAGCCCCGACGCCGTGCGGACGTGCTCGGGGGCGGTGTCGCTGAGCAGCACGTCGAGGCCCGCGCGGCGGCAGGCGAGCGCGATGGAGGTGCCGATCAGCCCGGTGCCGACGATCTCGACGGGGCCGGTGAGCACAGACACGGGGCAAGGTTAGGGGATGCCCCGCTCAGGCCGGCTGGTAGGACCCGAACGACCAGTGGTTGCCCTCGGGGTCCAGCACGCTTCCGCCGCGGCCGCCGTAGTCGTGGTCGACCATCGGCCGCTGGACCGTGGCCCCGGCCGCCACGGCCGCCTCGAAGACTCGATCGGGATTCCCGGTCACCAGGTAGGTCCCGGCCTTGCCGGGCTCGTGCAGCGGGCTGTCCGCGCGCTCGGAGCCGAACATGATCCCGCCGCCCTCCGGCCACAGCCACTCCGCGTGGACGACGTTGCCGTCGTCGTCGCGGAACGTCGAGTGCGCCACGAACCCGATCGCCCCGAGCCACTCCATCATCCGGTCTGCGTCATGGAACGCCAGGCACTGCCAGAGCTGGACGGCGGCTGCGCTGGTCCTCTGCGTCGTTGTCTCGGTCATGCCGTCGAGGATGCGGGGTCGGCGGCGTCGGCGTCTTGAACGAATGGGAACTCCTCGCGCAGCCAGGTCGTCGGCGTGCAGCCGGCGAGTGCGACCCACTCCCGGCTCAGGTGCGGCTGGTCGCTGTAACCGCACCGGGCCGCCACCTCGGCCAGCGGGCGACGACCGACCATCAGCCGGCGCGACGCCTCGAACCGGGCGATGCGCTGCCAGTCCTTGGGGGCCAGTCCGCACTCGGCGCGGACCAGTGAGGTGAGCCGGCGCCGGCTGTACCCGACCTCGTCCGCGACGTCGGCCACTCGTGCGCCTCGGGTGAGCCGGCCCAGCGCGCGGCCCACCTCGGCGCGCGGCGCAGCGTCCCCGTGGCGCGCCGCCAGGGAGGCGAGCGTGCGGTCGACGACGGCGATGCGCGCGTCCCACCCGTCGGTCTGGTGCAGCTGTTCGGGCAGTGCTCGCAGCACCGACGGCACGACGTCGGCCTCGTCGAGGTCTGTCAACGACCCGGAGAGTGCCGCAGCCGGTCGCCCGAGGAGCGCCCGTGCGCCTGGCACAGTGAGGGCCAGCTGGATGCCCCGCTGGCCGCCGTCGTGGTGGATCGCGGCCGGCGCGGTGTGCAGCCCGGAGAGTGACGACCAGCCCGCGTGGAGGGACCCGGGGGCGCCCGCCCAGGACACCCGCAGCGGCTCGTCGAGCGGCAGCACCAGGGTCAGCGTCGTCGATGGGAGGCCGCGGTGCACACCGGGCGCACCGAAGTCCACGTCGTACGGAATCCGCGCGACGACGTACCGTCCGAGCGCTGCCGGGATCGGCGGAGCCGACATCACTCGACCAACCTAGGCCTAGAGCCCGACGAGCTCCAGCAGCGCACCGAGCTCGTCGTCGGTCAGCTCTCGCAGCTGGCCGGTCTTCAGGGTGCCCAGCTCGACGGGGCCGAACCGCGTCCGGCTCAGCTGCCGCACCGGGTGGCCGACCTGGTCGAGCAGACGACGAACGATCCGGTTGCGTCCCTCGTGGATCACCAGCTCCACGATCGACCGGTCACCGGTGGCGTCGAGGAGCCGCGCGCGGCGGACCTGCACCGGTCCGTCCTCGAGCGTCACCCCGGCCAGCAGGTCGCTGACGGTGCCCTTCGCCATCCGGCCGGCCACCTCGGCGACGTAGGTCTTCTCGACCTCGAACGACGGGTGCGCCATCCGGTGCGCGAAGTCGCCGTCGTTGGTCAGCAGCAGCAGTCCCGACGTGTCGGTGTCGAGACGTCCGACATGAAACAACCGGGGCAGAGTCGCTCGCTGAAGGCTCTGCTCGGACACCAGGTCCGAGAGGGTCCGACGGCCCTCCGGGTCGGACATCGTGGAGACCACGCCGCGGGGCTTGTTGAGCACGAGGTACACATGCTCGGAGACCGGCGGCAGCCGCTTGCCGGACACCTTGATCACCGCGACCCGCGGATCGACCTTGGTGCCGAGCCGGGTGACGACCTCGCCGTCGACCTCGACCTCGCCTGCGAGCATCAGCTCCTCGCAGCGACGGCGCGAGGCGACTCCGGACTGGGCCAGCAGCTTCTGCAGGCGGACCAGGCCGTCGTCGTCGACCGCGATCTCGCGGCTCACGGCTCGGGCTCGGGTTCGGGCTCGGGTGCGTTCTCCGTGACCGGCGGTGTGGCTGCGCTCGCCTCCGCCAGCTCGTCCTCCATCTCGGAGAGGTCGGGCAGGTGCGGGGCGAGCTCGGGCAGCTCGTCGATGGAGACCACGCCGATCCGCTCGAGGAAGTACGACGTCGTCCGGTAGAGCGTCGCACCGTGCTCACCGTCGTGGCCGGCCTCCTCGACCAGGCCCCGGTTGATGAGCGTCCGCATGACGCCGTCGACGTTCACACCGCGGACGGCCGAGACCCGGGCACGCGAGACCGGCTGCTGGTAGGCGACCACGGCGAGGGTCTCGAGCGCCGCCTGGGTCAAGCGCGCCTGCTGGCCCTCCAGCACGAAGGCCTCGACGACCGGCGCGAACTCGTCGCGGGTGTAGAAGCGCCAGCCACCCGCGACGTTGCGCAGCTCGAACCCCCGGCCCTGGTCGTCGTACTCCCGAGCGAGGCCGGCGAGCGCCTCGGACACCTCGGGAGCGGGGTAGCCGACGGCGGTGGCGAGAGCGATCTCGTCGAGCGGCTGGTCGGCGACCATCAGGACGGCCTCGAGCGCAGGGCGCAGCGCCGCAACGGGCACGGGCAGGGCCTCTTCGACCTGGTCAGTCATCGCTGTCGTTCTCCTCGGGTTCGGGCGGTGGGGGCGCCCCGTCGAACTCGTCGGTGATGAGCTCGTCCACGTCGACCCCCTCCTCACCGGTCCACCGCACGCTGAGCTCGCCGAGCGGCGTCATCTGGTCGAAGGCCACGGCGCCCTCGCGGAACAGCTCCAGCAGCGACAGGAACCGCGCCACCGTGGTCAGCGTGTCGGGCGAGTCCCCGCAGAGCGCCCGGAACGTCATCGTGCCGCTGCGGCGGAGCCGGTCCATCACGATCCCAGCCTGCTCGCGGACGCTGACGGTCGGGGCGTGGATGTGGTGCAGACTGAGCTCGAGCTCGGGCTTCGGCTGCATCGCCTTGGCGGCCAGTGCTGCGAACTGCTCCAGGCCGATCCCGATCAACACCTCCGGGAGCAGTCCGGCGAACCGGTCCTCGAGGCCCACGGCGCGTGGATACCGTCGTGACTCCGCCTGGAGACGCCGCTCGAGGACGGTGGCCACCTGCTTGTACGCCTTGTACTGCAGCAGCCGGGCGAACAGCAGGTCGCGCGCCTCCAGCAGCGCCAGGTCCTCCTCGTCCTCCACGTCGCCCTGGGGCAGCAGTCGCGCCGCCTTGAGGTCGAGCAGGGTGGAGGCGATGAGCAGGAACGAGGTGGTCTCCTCGAGGTCCGCCGCGCCGCCCGTCAACGCCTTGGCGTGCGCGATGAACTCGTCGGTGACCTGGGACAGCGCGATCTCGGTGACGTCGAGCTTGTGCTTGGAGATCAGGTTGAGGAGCAGGTCGAAGGGGCCCTCGAAGTTGTCCAGGCGGACCTCGAAGCCCGTCCTCGCACTCGGGGCCTCCTCGGTGGTCACCCCAGAATCATGACTCACGAAGCCGTCGAACCAGCGCGGAGCCCTCTCCCTCGGCCTCGAGCTCGGCCAGGACCAGGTGCAGCGCCTCACGGACGACCCGACCGCGGTCCACGACCAGGCCGTGCTCTCCGCGCAGCCGCAGCCGCGCCTGCTCGAGCTCGATCAGCTCGGCGGAGGTGACGTACACGGTGATCTTCTCGTCATGGCGGACCCGGCCGCTGGGGCGCTTCGGCGCGACCTCGGGGGGCTCGGGGGCGTCCGGGACCGCGCGGACCGAGCCGGTGCCGCGGCCCGTCGTGGCGGTCTCGTCCTTGGCCGTCGGACGGAACAGGTCGTCCGCGGCCGGCAGCGTCACGCGTCGAGGCACCGGAGGGCCACCTCCTTCGCCAGCTGGCGATAGGCCTCCGCACCGCTGGAGGCCGAGGCGTAGGAGGTGATCGGCTCGCCGGCCACGGTGGAGTCGGAGAACTTCACGGTGCGCCGGATGACGGTGTGGAACACCTTGTCGCCCCACGCGTGCACCAGACGGTCCAGCACCTCGCGCCCGTGGAGCGTGCGGCCGTCGAACATGGTCCCGAGGACGCCGTCGACCTCCAGTCCCGGGTTGAGTCGCTCCTGGACCTTGTCGATGGTCGACTTGAGCAGTGCGACGCCGCGGAGCGCGAAGTACTCGCACTCCAGCGGCACGATCACGCCGTGGGACGCGGTCAGGGCGTTCACCGTGAGCAGGCCGAGCGACGGCTGACAGTCGATGAGGATGACGTCGTACCGCTCGATCGCCGGCGCGAGGACGCGCTGCAGCGTCTGTTCGCGCGCCACCTCGTGCACCAGCTGCACCTCGGCGGCGGACAGGTCGATGTTGGAGGGCAGCAGGTCCATCCCGGGGACACCGGAGGCGACGACGACGTCGTCGATCGTCGTCTCGCGGTCCATCAGCAGGTTGTAGACCGTGCGCTCCATCTCATGGGGGTTCAGCCCCAGCCCCACCGACAGCGAGCCCTGCGGGTCGAAGTCGACCAGGAGCACCTTGCGGCCGAACTCGGCGAGGGCGGCGCCGAGGTTGATCGTGGTGGTGGTCTTGCCGACACCACCCTTCTGGTTGCACATCGAGATCACCCGGGCGCTGCCGTGCTCGGTCACCGGGCGCGGGTCGGGCAGGAACGGCATCGGCCGGCCGGTGGGGCCGATCTCGCCGGTCGTCTCGACGGTCGCCGGGGCTCCTGTGGTCACCACGGCCTGCTCCTCCATCCGGGGCCGCTCCCGCTCGACCGGGAACTGCAGGGTCTCTGCTTCCTCGGCGCCGAGCGGGACGTGGTTGCCGGGAGCCGGGACAGGCATCCGCGGCGGCATGTCGGGTGCACTGGAACCTCCAAAGAATCCGACCATCGTGCCCTCACCTCGTGTCGTTGCCAGCTGCGGGCCACTTCCCCATGGCCCGGGACACGACCATCCAACAATGTCGACACGGCGACATTGCGACGCCACGCCGCAGTCGCGGGTGCGGCCTCGCTCAGCCCTCCACGCCGGTGGCGTCGTGAGCGGCGCCGACCGGCTTGCTCTCCGGGGATCCACGCTGGCGGAGATAGATCGCGAGCACCGCGAAGGCACCGACGGCGAGGAACTCCGACTGCCAGTTCTGCAGACTCCGCTCCCAGAAGTCGGCTGATAGCCGGCCCAGCCGATCGGGTCCTGGAGCTGCTGGAGCCGGTGCTCGTTGTGGGCGGCCCACCCCGAGACCGACTGAGCAAGCCACGACCCGACGAAGATCAGGCCGACGACGAGGGCGAGGGACGTCGAGTACAGCGACGTCCGCCAGCCGCCGACGCGCGCCCAGCGCGGCGACTCCGGCTTCGCGTGGTCACCCACCATCTGGTCCTCGTCGGACTCGAGACCCGCCTTGTCGAGCTCCTTGGACTCCGGCGAGCCGCGCTGGAGCAGCCAGACGGTGCCCAGGCAGTACAGGAGGAACTGCAGGAACTCGCTCTGCCAGTTCTCCGACACCGCCACCGCGAAGTCCGTCGAGGTGACGTACTCCCACAAGCCGATGGTGCCGAGCTTCTCGCCCACCTGCTCGTCGTTGAAGGACTGCCAACCGGCGAAGGCCTGTCCGACCACGCTGGCGACGAACAGACCCCCGAAGAACAGCCCCAGAGAGTTGTGTCGCAGGAAGGACCTCATGCGTGCCACATCCCCGCCGCGAGCATCAGCGCGAGTCCCGCGACGATCACCAGCACGTAGGCCACGAACATCCAGCGCATCTCAGCCCCCCGCCACCGTGCAGTCGTAGGGCCGGTCCCCCGCGCTCGGCGTGCAGCCCACCGCGGAGACCCGCCAGCCGTCGCGGAACTTCGCGAGGAACGCGGTGTCGGTGCCGAACCGCACCTGTCCCGCGGTGCCGTAGACCTGCACGTCGATCGGCTGGGTCACCTCGGGGACCTCCTCCTCGAGGATCGCCTCCGCGCAGGTCTTGCCGGTCGTCTGCTGGAGCTCGTCGCGGGTCGCCGGGGCGAGCAGGTGGCAGGCCGCAGCCCCGTCGGCGCCGGCGATTGCCGCGTAGAAGGACGTGGCGACGTCCTCGGCTGTCCCGTCCCGGTCGCCCCCGCAGGCGGCCAGACCGAGCCCGAGGAGTACGACGATCGCGAGCCGGCTAGTCGCCGAGTCGACGCATCGCCTCCACCCGGACGACGGCCTCACCGACCTCGTCCGATGCGCCCAGGTCCACCACCGCCTCGACGACCCAGTCGTGGTGGCCCGCGGGATCGTGGAGCGTCTGGGTGACTCGCCACACTCCCCCGGGCGGGTCCTTCTCGACGCTGAACAGGTCGGGGCCGCGCGCGTCGGCGTCGGTGAGCAGGCGGTCATGCTCCTTGTAGTACCCATCGAGCGCCTGATCCCAACGGTCCGAGGTCATGACCGCCTCCCTGGGAGGCTCGGTCAGCTCTGCGGCAGCGACCTCCAGCAGCGCCAACGCGTCCACGTCGTCGCGGGCCACCAGCTCGACGCGGCGCCAGACGGCGTTGCGCACCATCACCTCGAACACCCGTCCCTGCTGGGTGAGCGGCCGGGGAGGCGGCGGCGGCGCGTGCTCGGCGACCGTCGCCGGCACGTGCGCGGGGTCGTTGAGCGCCTCCCACTCGTCGAGGAGCGAGGAGTCCACCTGGCGTACCGTCTCCCCCAGCCACTCGATCAGCACCTCGAGCTCCTCGGTGCGGTGGGAGGCGGGCACGGTCTGCCGCAGGGCCCGGTAGGCGTCGGTGAGGTACCGCAGGACCAGTCCCTCGGACCGGGCGACCTGGTAGCGGGAGACGAGATCGGCGAAGCCCATGCCCTGCTCCCACATCTCCCGCACGATCGACTTCGGCGCCAGCGCGTCCGGCGACAGCCACGGATGACGCTCCCGGTAGGTCTCGAACAGCGGCTCCAGCAGCTCCGCGAGCGGCTCGGGCCAGGTGATGTCCTCGACCAGGGCCATCCGCTCGTCGTACTCCACACCGTCGGACTTGAGCGCCGCGATCGCCTCGCCGCGGGCGGCGTGCCGCTGGGCGAGCAGCACCGGCCGAGGCGCCTCGAGCGTGGCCTCGACGACGGAGACCACGTCGAGGGTGAACGTGTCGGCCTCGGGGTCGAGGACGTCGAGGACCGCGAGCGCGAAGTGGGAGAGCGGCTGGTTGAGCGCGAAGTCGACCGGCAGCTCCTCGGTGAGGACGTAGCGACGACCGTGCTCGTCCACCTCCTCCAGACGGGTGAGCACGCCGGATGCCACGAGGCTGCGGGCCAGGCGCACGGCGCGCTTCGCCAGCCTGAGCTGCGTCCGCCGGTCCTCGTGGTTGTCCATCAGCAGCCGTCGCATCACCGGGAACACGTCCTCCTCTCGGGAGAGCACGTTGACGAGCATCGCGTTGTCGACCTTCATCTGCGACTTCAGCGGCTCGGGCCTCCCCTCCACCAGCTTGGTGAAGGTCTGCTCGGTCCACACCACCGTGCCCTCGGGCGGCTTCCTCAGCTGGGGCTTCGACTTCCGCTTCGCCTGCTTCTCGGCGCTCATCGCGGCGTTCTTCGCCTCCGACTTCGCCTTGGCCCGCTCGTTCTCGATGGTGTGCTCGGGCGCCTGGACGACGACGTAGCCGGCCGTGTCGTAGCCCGCCCGGCCGGCCCGGCCGGCGATCTGGAGGAACTCGCGGCTGCGGAGCACCCGCTGTCGGGTGCCGTCGAACTTCGCGAGCCCGGTGAACAGCACGGTGCGGATCGGCACGTTGATCCCGACCCCGAGCGTGTCGGTGCCGCAGATCACGGTCAGCAGGCCGGCCTGGGCGAGCTGCTCGACCAGTCGGCGGTAGCGCGGCAGCATACCGGCGTGGTGGACGCCGATCCCCTGCCGCAGCAGCTTGCTCAGGGTCTTGCCGAAGCCGGCGGCGAAGCGGACGCCCGCGATCCGCTCGGCGATCTGCTCCTTGCGCTCCTTCGGGACGACCTTGTCGAGCCGGGTCGGGCCGCTGAGGAGGGACGCCGCGTGCTCCACCGCGGCGGCCTGGGTGAAGTGCACGACGTACACCGGGCCCTGGCCGGTGGTGACCAGCTCCTCGAGCGTCTCCGTGAGCGGGGTGACCGACCAGGAGAAGCTCAGCGGCACCGGGCGCTCGGCGTCGGCCACGACCGCCGTCTGCCGCCCGTTCCGCCGGGCCAGGTCCGTGGCGAGGTCGCTGACCTCGCCCAGCGTGGCGGACATGAGCAGGAACTGCGCGTCCGGCAGCTCGATCAGGGGCACCTGCCAGGCCCAGCCCCGGCCGGGCTCGCCGTAGAAGTGGAACTCGTCCATCACCACCATGCCGACGTCCGCGCGGGAGCCCTCACGCAGCGCGATGTTGGCGAGCACTTCGGCGGTGCAGCAGATGATCGGGGCATCGGCGTTGACGGCGACGTCACCGGTCAGCATCCCCACGTCGTCGGCCCCGAACACCGCGCACAGGTCGAAGAACTTCTCACTGACCAGCGCCTTGATCGGAGCGGTGTAGAACGTGACCCGGTCCTCGGCCAGCGCCGCCATGGTGGCCGCCACGGCCACGAACGACTTGCCCGAGCCCGTCGGCGTGGCCAGCACGACGTTCTCCCCTGCCAGGAGCGCGAGGATCGCCTCCTCCTGGTGCGGGTACAGCGTCAGCCCCTGCGCCTCGGCGTGACCGAGGATCCGGTCGTAGGCGATGTCGCCGGCGTCGCTGCCCTCAGGCATCGCGGGCCCGGGGGTGCGCGGTCGCGAAGACCTCACGCAGGTTCTCCACCGTCACGAGCGTGTAGATCTGCGTCGTGGTGACCGAGGCATGACCGAGCAGCTCCTGCACCACTCGGACGTCGGCGCCGCCGTCGAGGAGGTGGGTGGCGAAGGAGTGGCGCAGGGTGTGAGGTGAGACGTCCCTGGTGACACCGGCGCGATCCGCCGCCTTGACCAGCACTGCCCACGCCGACTGCCGGGACAGCCGACCGCCGCGGGAGTTCAGGAAGAGCGCGCGCGCATCGGTCGAGACCAGGGCCGGTCGGCCACGGACGAGGTACGACGAGACCGCCTCCCGGGCATAGGAGCCGACCGGGACCAGGCGTTCCTTGCCGCCCTTGCCCCGCAGCAGGACGGTGCCCGAGCCGCCGGCCTCCGGGTCCTCCACGTCGACGTCGTCGACGTCCAGACCCACCGCCTCGGAGATCCGTGCGCCGGTGCCGTAGAGCAGCTCGAGCAGCGCCCGGTCCCGCAGCGCGAGTGGGGTGTCGGGGGCGCCGGCCGCGTCGAGGATCGCCTCGATGTCGGAGAGCGGCAGCGCCTTCGGGAGCCGCTTGGCCGGCGTGGGCGGACGGACCCCGGAGGCGGGGTCGACGGTCGCCAGCCCGTCGGCGACGGCGAACTTGTGGAAGCCCCGGACGGCCACGATCGTGCGGGCCGCCGACGACGCGCTCAGCGGCTGATGATCGGCATCCCCCTCGCGCAGCCACATCAGGAACTCGGTCACATGAGTCTCGGTGACCTGGTCGGGACGCTCGACGCCCAGGCCGGCGAGATGGGTCAGGTAGCGTCGCAGGTCGCGCCGGTAGGAGCTCAGGCTGTTCGCGGCCAGGCCCTTCTCGACGGTGAGGTGATCGAGGTAGGTGCGGACCGCCCGTTCGAGCGGGGTCATCGGCACAGTCAGGCCAGCACCGTCTCGATGTCCACCGCAGGGATGTCCACGGCCGCTCCCACGGCGAGGTGCGTGATCTGGCCGGCATGCGTGTTGAGCCCGAGGGCGAGCGCCCGATCGTCGCGACAGGCCTGCAGCCAGCCCTTGTCGGCCAGGGCCACCGTGAACGGCAACGTCGCGTTCGTCAGCGCATAGGTCGAGGTGTTCGGCACCGCGCCCGGCATGTTCGCGACGCAGTAGAAGGTCGAGCCGTGGACGGTGTAGGTCGGGTCCGCGTGCGTGGTGGGCCGGGTGTCCTCGAAGCAGCCGCCCTGGTCGACCGCGATGTCGACGAGCACCGATCCGGGCTTCATCCGCGCCACGAGGTCGTTGCTGACCAGCTTCGGCGCGGCTGCGCCGGGGATCAGCACGGCGCCGATGACCAGGTCGGCCTCCATCACCTGCTGCTGGATCGCGAGGGCCGAGGAGGCGAGGCCGTGGACCCGGTTGTTGTACCGCCAGAAGGACATCCGGAGCTTGTCGAGGTCGGTGTCGAGCAGGGTCACGTCGGCGCCCATGCCGAGGGCGATGTTCGCGGCGTTCTGCCCGGCGACACCCGCCCCGATCACGACGACCTTGGCGTTCGCGACGCCGCCGACGCCGCCCATCAGGACCCCCCTGCCGCCCTGCGCCTTGAGCAGCTCGTGCGCGCCGACCTGGGGCGCCAGGCACCCCGCCACCTCCGACATCGGGTACAGCAGGGGCAGCCCGCCCGACGGGAGCTGCACGGTCTCGTAGGCGATGGCGGTCACCCGGCGGCGTACCAGCTCCTCGGCCAGGCGCTTGTCGGCGGCGAGATGGAGATAGGTGAACAGCACCTGCCCCTCGCGCATCCGGTGGTACTCCTCCGCGACGGGCTCCTTGACCTTGACCACCAGGTCGGCCGCGGCCCACACCGCGTCGGCCTCGGCGAGGATCGTGGCACCTGCGGCGACGTACTCCTCGTCCGGGATGGAGGAGCCCACCCCCGCTCCGGCCTGGACGACGACCTCGTGGCCGTGCGCGACCAGCTCGTGCACGCCGACCGGCGTGAGAGCGACGCGATACTCGTGATTCTTGATCTCCGCTGGGACGCCGATACGCACGGAGCCGATCCTATGCCTGCGGGGTACGGCGACGGCGAGCGTCGTAGGCGAGCACCGCGATCGCGAGCGGCCCCTCCTGCATTCGGCCGTCCAAGATCGCCTCCACGACGTCGTCGAACGGCGCCCACACCACCTCGATGTGGGCCTCCTCGTGCTCGACCACGAACTCCGCGGGCCGGTCGACCGGTCGGAGGTCGCGGGCGAGGTAGAAGTGGTGACGCTCCCCGCTGATCCCGACCGTCGGGTAGGTGCTGATCAGGTGCTCCCAGTGGCCCGCCTCGAGCCCCGCCTCCTCGGCCAGCTCGCGACGCGCGGTCTCGACCGGGTCCTCACCGTCGACGTCGCAGATGCCCGCCGGGAGCTCGACGAAGGTGCCGCCGCCGGGATGGCGGTACTGCCGGATCAGGCAGACCCGCTCGCCCTCCGGGGAGGCCGGGTCGCCGTCGAGTGCGAGCGCCATCGCGGCGCCCGGGTGCTCGACGACGAGGCGACCGAAGGACACTTCCGGCTCACCCGGCGGGTGGATCCGGTCGCGGCGCAGCGCCACCACCCACGCGTCGCGATGCAGGTCGGTCGACTCGACGACCGGCCAGTGGCCCGGGGTATCGGCGAGCGTCACTCCGCGTCGGCCTGCTCGACCTGCGTGACCGACTCGTCGATCGGCACCTCGATCGGGAACCGGAGCTCGCGCTGGCGGTCGATCGCGGCACCGATCAGGCCCGCGAACAGGGGGTGCGGGCGGGTCGGCCGCGAGCGCAGCTCGGGGTGTGCCTGGGTGCCGATGTAGTAGGGGTGCACGTCGCGGGGCAGCTCGACGAACTCGACCAGGTCGAGATCGGTGTTGACGCCGGAGAACAGGATGCCGGCGGCCTCGAGCTGGTCGCGGTAGGCGTTGTTGACCTCGTAGCGGTGGCGGTGACGCTCCTCGATCACCTCGGCGCCGTACACCTCGTGGGCGATGGAACCCTTCGCGAGCCTCGCCGGGTAGAGGCCCAGGCGCATGGTGCCGCCCAGGTCGCCACCGCCGTCGACGATGGACTTCTGCTCCTCCATCGTCGCGATCACCGGCTCCGGGGTGTCCGGGTCGAACTCGGTCGAGCCGGCCTTGGTGAGTCCGAGCTCGGTGCGGGCGTACTCGATCACCATGCACTGCAGGCCCAGGCACAGGCCGAGCGTCGGGATGCCGTGCGAGCGGGCGTAGCTGAGCGCACCGAGCTTGCCCTCGAGGCCGCGGATGCCGAATCCACCGGGGACGCAGATCGCGTCGACGTCGGAGAGCTGCTTCGCGGCACCCGACTGCGTCTCGCACTCGTCGGAGGGCACCCACCGCAGGTGGATTTTCGCCTCGTGCGCGAAGCCTCCCGCTCGCAGCGCCTCGGCGACGGAGAGGTAGGCGTCGTGGAGGTCGACGTACTTGCCGACGAGCGCGACCGTGACGTCCTCCTTGGGGTGGTGCACCCGGCGGAGCAGGTCGTCCCAGATCGTCCAGTCGACGTCGCGGAAGGGCAGGTTGAGGCGGCGCACGACGTAGGCGTCGAGACCCTCGCGGTGAAGCACCTTCGGGATGTCGTAGATGGACGGCGCGTCGGCCGCGGTGACCACGGCCTCCTGGTCGACGTCGCACATCAGCGAGATCTTGCGCTTGATGCTGTCGGGCAGCTCGCGGTCGGCGCGGCACACGATCGCGTCGGGCTGGATGCCGACCTGCCGCAGCGCGGCGACGGAGTGCTGGGTCGGCTTGGTCTTCAGCTCGCCGGACGGTCCGATGAACGGCACCAGCGAGACGTGGAGGAAGAAGCAGTTGTCGCGGCCGATGTCGTGGCGCACCTGACGCGCGGCCTCGAGGAACGGCAGCGACTCGATGTCGCCGACGGTGCCACCGACCTCGGTGATCACGATGTCCACCGCGTCATCACCGGTGCCCTGGCCCATGGCCAGGATCCGCTCCTTGATCTCGTTGGTGATGTGGGGGATCACCTGCACCGTGTCGCCGAGGTACTCGCCCTTGCGCTCCTTGGCGATGACCGAGGAGTACACCTGACCGGTGGTCACGTTGGCGATCTGGTTGAGGTCGGTGTCGAGGAACCGCTCGTAGTGCCCGATGTCGAGGTCGGTCTCGGTGCCGTCGTTGGTGACGAAGACCTCGCCGTGCTGGAACGGGTTCATCGTCCCGGGGTCCACGTTGAGGTACGGGTCGAGCTTCTGCATCGTCACGCGCAGGCCGCGCGAGCGGAGAAGCCGGCCGAGACTGGAGGCCGTGAGCCCCTTGCCGAGCGAGGAGGCGACGCCACCGGTCACGAAGAGGTGCTTGGCCTGAGGACCGCTATGGGGCGCGATGTTCACGGGATTCCATCCTACGTGGTCGAGCGTCACCCTGCACGTCGGCGCGCCATCTCGCGGAGCTCTCGTGCGTGGGCGAGGGCGGTGTCGGACTCCGCCAGCCCCGCGAGCATCCGGGACAGCTCCCGCTCGCGACCCCCGTCGTCGAGAGTGACCAGTCCGGAGCTGGTGACGCTGCCGTCGCTGGACTTCTCCACCAGGACGTGCCGGTCGGCGAAGGCCGCGACCTGGGGCAAGTGGGTCACCACGAGCACCTGGGCGCTCTGCGCCAGCTTGGCGAGGCGTCGGCCGATCTCCACGGCGGCCGCTCCCCCGACGCCCGAGTCGACCTCGTCGAACACGAACGTGGGGACCGGGCTGGTCCCGGCGAGGCAGACCTCGACCGCCAGCATCACCCGCGAGAGCTCACCTCCCGAGGCGCCCTTGTGGAGTGGACGCGGCTCCGAGCCGGTGTTGGCGGCGAGCAGGAGCTCGACGTCGTCGAGGCCGCTGCGGCTGAAGCGGACCCAGGTGTCATCGACCTTCAGCAGGTCGGCCGGCGGATGAGCCGCGTCGACGGGAGGGGCGACGACCCGGCGGGTGACCGCGACCGTCAGCCGGGCGTGCGGCATCGCCAGCAGCGCCAGCTCCTCGGTCACGGCCTTCCCGAGCCTGCGCGCCGCCTTCGCCCGGGCCTCGCTCAGCTTCACGCCGGTCGCGGCGAGCTCGGC
>NZ_SSXI01000017.1 GCF_004803405.1 Nocardioides sp.
CAGAGAATGCTGGGACCCGGCCGCCGATAGTCGCTGGGGGGGCGTGCCGGACGCCGTCGACACGGCGCCCGGCACGACCCCCACAATCACCCCCGCACCACCCCGGCACCCCACGCTCCTCCACAGGTTCGGCTTCCAGGCACTGGCCCTGAGCCGCGACCTGGCTTACCTTCATGGACAACATCGCGACCTCGATCTCGGAGAGGGATGTCCATGGCGATGACCCAGGCCGACGCGCTGGTCGACCAGCTCGACGAGCACGTGCGGGCGCTGGTCCGCCGCGAGGGCGTCGACCCGCAGCGCGACTCCGGTGTGGTGCGCCGCATCGCGGAGGGCGTGGTCCGCGACCACGATGAGCGCAGCCTGACCGGTGCGGTGGCGCCGGTGCCGGACGCCGACACGATGGTGGGCGAGCTGGTCGCCCGAGTCTCGGGGTTCGGCCCGCTTCAGCCCTACCTCGACGACCCGGCGGTCGAGGAGATCTGGATCAACGATCCGACGCGGGTCTTCGTCGCTCGCCACGGCCGCCACGAGCTGACCAACCTGATGCTCAGCACGGCACAGGTCACCGAGCTCGTCGAGCGGATGCTGAAGACGAGCGGCCGGCGGATCGACGTCTCCCGGCCCTTCGTCGACGCGATGCTCCCAACAGGACACCGGCTGCACGTGGTCCTGCAGGGCATCTCCCGAGGCTTCACAGCAGTGAACATCCGGAAGTTCGTGGTGCGGGCCAGTCAGCTCGGTGAGCTCGTCGAGCTCGGCACACTCACGCCGACGGCCGCCACGTTCCTCGAGGCGTCCGTCAGGGCCGGCCTGAACATCCTCGTCGCCGGAGGCACTCAGGCCGGCAAGACGACGCTGCTCAACTGCCTCGCCGCCGCGATCCCCGGCGGAGAGCGAGTGATCTCGGCGGAGGAGGTCTTCGAGATCCGCTTCCCGCACCCCGATTGGGTTGCGATGCAGACCAGACAGGAAGGTCTGGAAGGGACGGGTGGGATCAGGCTCCGCGACCTCGTCAAAGAGGCGCTCCGGATGCGACCCAGTCGGCTGATCGTCGGCGAGGTCCGGGCCGAGGAGTGCCTCGATCTCCTCCTCGCGCTCAACTCGGGCCTGCCCGGAATGTGCACGCTGCACGCCAACAGCGCGCGTGAGGCGCTGACCAAGGCGTGCACGCTCCCGCTGCTTGCCGGCGAGAACATCTCAGCCCGCTTCGTCGTGCCGACGGTGGCGGCGTCGGTCGACCTCGTCGTCCACATCGCACTCGATTCCCAGGGCGCTCGGAGGGTGACCGAGATCGTCGGGGTGTCGGGTCGGATCGAGGGAGAGGTGATCGAGACCGCGCCGGTCTTCGAGTGGCGCGACGGACGACTGCGGCGTGGGATCGGGCTGCCACCGCGCCTGGAGCACTTCGATCGGTCCGGCATCGACGTGCTGCGCCTGCTCAACGAGGCCAGGTGAGGAGCCGGTGGGCGTCCTCGTCGGCCTCGGAGTCGGACTTGGCTGCCTGCTGATCTGGGCGGCCTTCAGCTGGCCTCGCCAGCCCCGCGTCGCTGCGGATCGCCGGCCGGGTCGGCTCGACCGCCTGCTCGCCGAGGCCGGGATGGGCGGGGTCCGGCCCCACTCCCTGGTCGCGTTGTGCCTGGGCGCCGGAGTCCTGGCGGCGGTCGCGGTCCTCGGCGTCACCCGTACCTCGCCCCTCGCGGTGGTGCTCGGTGCGCTGGTCGCGTACCTGCCGATCGCTGTCGTCTCCGGTCGCGCGCGCCGTCGCCGCCGGGAGTTCGCCGAGGTGTGGCCGGAGGCTGTCGATGATCTGGCGTCCGCCGTACGCGCCGGGATGTCACTGCCGGACGCCGTCGCCGGGCTGGCCGTCCGCGGACCCGAGCCGCTGCGCCCGGCCTTCGAGGCGTTCGCGCTGGACTACCAGGTCTCGGGACGGTTCGGTGACTGCCTCGACCGGCTCAAGGACCGGCTGGCCGACCCCGTCGGCGATCGGGTCGTGGAGGGTCTGCGGATCGCGCGTGAGGTCGGCGGCGGCGAGCTCGGCCGGCTGATGCGCAACCTCTCCGGCTACCTGCGGGACGACCTGCGGACCCGATCCGAGCTCGAGGCGCGCCAGGCGTGGGCAGTCAACGGGGCCCGCGTCGCCGTCGCGGCTCCCTGGGTCGTGCTGCTGGCGATGTCCACCCAACCGGCCGTGATCGAGCGCTATCAGTCGACCGCGGGCGCGGTGGTCCTGACGCTCGGGGCCGGCGTCAGCGTCCTGGCCTACCGCCTGATGATGAGGCTCGGTCGGCTTCCGTCGGAGAGGCGGATCCTCGCATGAGTCTGGCGGTGTGGGGCGGTCTCCTCGGCATCAGCACCACGGCCGGGCTGGCGCTCGTCGTGGCCCGGATCGTGGCGTTGCGCCGACCCCGGCTGGAGATGCGGGTGCTGCCGTACGTCCGCGACCTCACCTCCGAGCGCCGGGCCTCCGTCCCCGTCGAGCGGAGCCACGTCGGCGCTGCGGTGTTCGGGCCTCTGCTCCGCAGCGCCGCCGACCTCCTCGAGCGGACGGTCGGTCGCCCGGCGTCGGCGCGTCGTCGGCTCGTCCGTGCCGGGCTGGACATCTCCGTGCACGACCTACGCGTCCAGCAGGTGTTGTGGGGTCTTGCCGGGTTCGGGATCGCGGCCGCCTACGGCGTGCTGCGCACCTGGACGCGTCCTGGCGACCCGCTGCCTCTGGTCCTGCTCTGCATCGGCGCCTTCGTGCTCGGCGTGCTGCTGCGCGACAACCGGCTCAGCTCGCAGGTCAGGCAGCGGGAGGCCGCGATCGTGGCGGAGTTCCCGACGGTTGCGGAGCTCCTGGCCCTCGCGGTCGCCGCCGGCGAGGGTCCCGTCGCTGCACTCGACCGCGTGGTCCGCCGCAGTCACGGCGAGCTGTCCCGGGACCTCCGGGCCGTACTCGCTCGGATCCGCACCGGCGAGCCCGTCGCCGACGCCTTCGACCGGCTGGCGGCGACCACGGGCGTCCCCGCCGTCGCCCGCTTCGCGCATGGCGTCG
>NZ_SSXI01000250.1 GCF_004803405.1 Nocardioides sp.
ATCGCCGGCGCCAGGCCGGCGAGCAGGACGATCGGCGGCCAGTGCCACAGGTAGATCCCGTAGCTGCGCCGGCCGACCCAGACCAGCGGGCGCGCCGCGAGCAACGGGGAGGCGGCACCGGGCGTCGCGACCGCGAGGACGGCGACCGCCGCGGCCAGGTCCACGAGGACGATCCCACCCCGGTAGGCGAACGCCGAGGTCTCGCCGATCAGGAGCACGCCGAGCACGCACACCAGGACCGCCACCACGGTGACCGGCCCCTGCGCCTCGCGGCGCCAGCCGACGGGCGCAACGAGCCAGCGGGTGACCCACGGCGTCCGGCTCAGCGAGACCAGCGCCGCGACGGCGCCGATCAGCAACGAGAAGCCGTGCGTGTCGGTGCCGAAGTAGAGCCGGCTCGGGTCCTCGCCCGGCACGAACGCGACCGCCATGGCGATCGCACTGGCCGCCGCGAGCACGGCGGTGACCCCGGCCGCGGCCCGGGCGCTGCCGGTGACGACCACGATCGCGATCAGCAGCAGCGGCCAGAACAGGTAGAACTGCTCCTCGACCGCGAGCGACCAGAGGTGCTGGAGCACGGGGGGCTCGGAGCGCTCGAAGTACGACAGCCCGGCATCCGCCTGGTACCAGTTGCTGGTGTAGGTGAGGGCGGCCATCAGCTGCGGCCGGAGCCGGACCGCCGCGGCGCCGCCCGCCAGCCCGGCCGCCGCGGTCACCACGACGAGCATCACCACGAGGGCGGGCAGCAGCCGCACGGTGCGTCGTACCCAGAACCGGACGAGGCCGACGCCGCGCCCCGAGGCGATGCCGAGCGCGAGACCGCGGGTGATCAGGTAGCCGCTGAGCACGAAGAAGACGTCCACGCCGAGGAACCCGCCCGGCACCGCAGTGGGGAAGAGGTGGTAGGCGACCACCGCCGTCACCGCTAGGGCGCGGATCCCGTCAAGTGCGTCGATCCGCCCTCCCCCCGCTGCTGCTCCCGGCGTGTCCCGGTCGACGACCGCGTCGACCCCTCCCGTGGGCGTGGGCATGGTGCTCCTCCGTCATCAACCGTCCGGGCCCGGCTGATGCCGGTTCGTCGGTTGGGACGCGCGAACCGGTGGAGAAGTTGTGGCTAGGCCTCGGGCACCGGTTCGACGCCGAGCGCGATGGTCAGCGGCAGTACTGCCGGGGGGTTCTCGAAGAGCTCGCGCAGCTGGGTCGCCCGGTACTCACTCCTCGTCGCCGGCATCGTTCAAGGGTGACGACGACGCCCCGCCACGAGCAGGTAGTCCGCGATCAGGTTCCCCGCTGAGTCCGTGTGCCGGGCCGCGATCTCCGCGCGGAGGGCGCCCAGCTCGACGCCAGGCAGCCGCTCGGCGGCATACCGCGCAGCGAAGTCGTCGGCGCCTGCCCCGCCGCGCACTGCGAGATCCCAGACGATCGAGCCCGGCGATGTCGACACGTCGTCAGCATGAGCGGCGAAACGCCGCCGCGCGGTTGCGGCGTCGCCCCACCCGAGCTCCTGATCGGGAAAGCCCGCCGGATCTGGAGCGGCCTCGCGCGCCACCCGTCCCATCTCCGCGATCACGCTGTCGGACGGCCATGCGGTCAGCGCGACCAGCCCGCCCGGGCGGCAGACCCGGAACAGCTCGCATGCGACGCGCTCGCAGTCGGGAGCGAGAACGGCCCCGAAGTTGGACAGCACGACGTCGAAGGTGCCATCGGCGAAGGGCAACCGCTCGGCGTCACAAGCGGCCACTGGGAGACCCGCGATCTGAGCCCGGGCGCGGCGGAGCTGGACCGGGGAGATGTCCACCGCGACGACTTCGGCACCGGCTCGGCGTACCCATGCGCTGACAACCCCATCGCCGGCTGCCACATCGAGAACCACATCCTCTGGGCGGGGGGCAGCGTGGTTCACCAGGGCCTCAGCGATCGGCCGCACTGTCGCGGAGAACGCGCAGTACTCTCCGGCCTCGTAGAGCTCCCGCTGCGCCGCTCGCACCCTGGCCGCGTCCATGGACCGAGTGTGCCGAAGGCCCCTCGACCGCGCCACCCGCCTCACTCGGCGGCAGCACGGCTGGCCTCGCGGCGGCCGCACACGTGGCGCGTCACTCGGCCGAGGTCGTCGTCGCGAAGCGACGGGCGGTGACCGACAGCGCCCTGCAGGACGTCGGATGACGGGCACCGGTCCGGACCAGCGGGTTTGGTGGAGCTGAGGGGATTCGAACCCCTGACCTTCTCATTTGGACGTGGGGATTCGGATTGCTCTGAATCCCTCGGCCCACCTGGCTCCAACTCGGTTGATCTTCAACCCTGCAACGGATCGCGTCATCCGACGACGTCAACGTTACCTGTTGACGCAGGATGACCTCGACCGCTCTCGGGCTGACTTCCTGCTGACTTTCTGCTGAGTCCCCAGCCGGGACGTAGACCTGCCCGCGCTGAGTCGCTCCAGGGTCGGTCGAGTCCCTCGAGCGGGGTCAGCCCGATCCCTTCGAAAAATTCCGTGAGTTGCCGGACACACTCACGCCGATCCGACGCTGCTCGAGCCGCGGTTCCTGCCCGGATCGAGGCGCTGTAGGTGAGGTAGCACTCAGTGGGTCGAGGGCTCCGTCGGGATCTCGCGACGATCCTCCGACCACAGCGTGTGGAAGACACCGTCCTTGTCCACGCGCCTATAGGTGTGCGCACCAAAGAAGTCCCGCTGGCCCTGAATGAGCGATGTCGGCAGCCGCTCGGAGACGAGCGAGTCGAAGTACGCCAATGCCGATGAGAACCCAGGGGCCGGGACGCCGGCAGTCGCCGCCGTCGCAACGATGCGCCGCCAGGCCTGCTCGCCAGCGCCGACCGCGTTGGCGAAGTAGGGATCCGCGAGCAGCGAGGTGAGCCCCCGGTCGGTCGCGTATGCGTCGACGATCCGGTTGAGGAAGCGGGCCCGGATGATGCAGCCGGCGCGCCAGATCTTCGCGAGGGCACCCAAGTCGATGTCCCAGCCGAACTCAGCGGCACCGGCCACGATGAGGTCGAAACCTTGTGCGTACGCGACCACCTTCGATACGTAGAGTGCCGCCCGGACGTCGTTGACAAACTCCTCTGACATAGGCGGCCGCTCAGGTCGCCTCCGCGCCGTCCGGCGTACCGCGGCTCGCTGCTCCAGCTTGCTGGACACTGCACGTGCGAACACGGCCTCGCCGATCCCGGACACCGGAATACCGAGGCCGACCGCGTTCTGCACCGTCCACACGCCGGTGCCCTTCGAACCGGCCTCGTCGACGATCATGTCGACCAATGGCTGGCCGCTCTCGGCGTCGATCTGGCTGAGCACCTCGGCGGCGATCTCGATCAGGTAGGACTCCAGGTCCCCTTCGTTCCACGACCTAAACACCTCAACCAGATCGGGGACCGAGAGGCCACCGACCCGGCGGAGCAGGTCATAGGCCTCGGCGATCAGTTGCATGTCGGCGTACTCGATGCCGTTGTGCACCATCTTGACGAAGTGGCCTGCGCCGTCTGTGCCCACATGGGTCACGCACGGCTCGCCCTGCGCGACGGCAGCGATCGAGCGAAAGATCGGGCCGAGCGTCTCCCAAGCCTCCGCCGAGCCGCCCGGCATAATGGATGGACCGCGCAACGCGCCCTCCTCGCCGCCCGAGATGCCGGTACCGACGAAGTTGATGCCAAGCTCGCGCAGTTCGCGCTCGCGCCGGATCGTGTCGTGGAAGTTGGCGTTCCCGCCGTCGACGATGATGTCCCCTGGCTCGAACCGCTCGGCCAGCTGCTCGATGACCGCGTCAGTGCCGGCGCCGGCTTGGACCATGACGATCGCAGTGCGCGGTCGTGCCAGCGACGCGACAAAATCGTCAATGCTCTCAGCGCCGAGGAAGCCCAAGTCGCCGTGCTCGTCGAGAAGCTGCTGGGTGCGGGCATACGTGCGGTTGTACACCGCCACCACGTTGCCCTCTCGGGAGGCAAGGTTGCGGGCCAGGTTGGAGCCCATGACGGCGAGCCCGACGACGCCGATGTTGGAGAGAGAACGGGTATCGGCCGCTGTCACGGACGGCATGTGGTCCTCCATTGAGGTTCACCTTTCATGATGAAGAAGGCGCGATGCTGGGGGAACTCGAAGATGTTCGCGCGTTCGTGCTCGGCAGCAGCGAGTTCGCGGATGCGAGCCAAGATGGCGTCTTCCACGGTTCTGCACTCCTTGGGGGTGGGGCGGTCGGGATGAGCGGATCGACATCGTTGAGCCACGTGAGGACGGCGTAGGCGACGTCGGTCCAGCCGGGGTCGACCATTAGGGAATGGCGGTATCCGGGGAGGCGCAGAACGGCGGTTCGATTGGCGCGCGTCGTCGGGAGATTGGTTCGAACCAGCTCTGCTGGAGCGACGCGGTCAGCGTCTCCGGTTATGACTAGGTGCGGGCGGAACGGCTCTGCCGAGTCCAGCGATATCGGAGGTTCCGGGAAGACCGGGGGCGCTCCGGGGAGACCGGCGGTTGCGGCCTCGAACAGCGGTCTGGCCGGGGACGGCACGCACAAGGTCCGGTGCAGATGCGCCGACGTCTCTCGACGGAGTGCCGTGCCGAAAACCAGCCGAAACTGCGCGGCCGTGAGCCAGACTGAACGTGACCGATTCGTAGGCTTGTGGAGGAACAGGGAGCCCGCGGCAAGCTGTGGCCACGACATGGGCATTCGTCCGCGCGCGACTGCCGGCTCCACGGACACGACCGCCCACGCGGCGCCACGAGCGAGGAGTTGCTCGGCAACGAGTCCGCCGAATCCGTGACCGACAACGACCGGTCGTCGCGGCAGGGCTCGAGCGATATCGGCGTAGTAGTTGATCAGATCAGCCAGGCCCACATCGTCTGCTGCAGCCGACGGTTTGCGCGCCTCCACCACCGTGTCGGGCTCACCTGGCCAGCCGGGTGCGATCGCGGGCCGTCCGTGTGCTTCGAACAGGTCGAGCCAAGGGGCGAAGGAGCTCGCGTGAAGCCACATCTCATGCACAAGTAGGACAGGTCGACCTGTCGAACCGACTGCATTGAGGCTAGCCGAGGCGTAACTGGCTGCCGGGCGGCCTGATGCGGTGTCGCCTAGCGCGGGGTGTGTCATTGAGTCTTCCTTTGCGGCCGGTGCCGAAACGAGCGACGTGCGTAACGCGCTGGAACAGTTCGGCGCCGGCCGCTGACTCGGCTTCTAGCGCCCGGCCCG